>NZ_LIYC01000069.1:0-9765 GCF_001418765.1 Gordonia sp. HS-NH1 | reverse complement strand
CGGTGCCGTAACGGGTGCGATCATCGGTTCGTCTCCTCCGTGGGTCGTCATGGGCCCCACCGGTGCAGCAATCGGGGCGGGTGCAGGTGCCGCCATCGGTGGTGTGGGCGTAGGAGTGGCCGGCGCAGCCCTCGGATTCGCTATCGGTGGGACCGCTGGCGGCGCCCTCGCCTATGCGCTGGGCGCGGGCGACCCAGGTGTCAGCCCGACCGAACCTTGGCGCAAGCCACGCCCGCGTCACGCTTTACCTGAGTCTGGTCCAAACCAGTTCGAGTTTCACCTGACATCGGATCAGGCTCGTCGTTCGGGATTGCCTGCCGTGGACTACGGGGTGAATCACCGTGGGGACGTTGACGCGAAATTTGGGACCTCCGCCTTGAAATGGTCTGGAGCGCAAGCACGTGCGCCCTACGCCGTCTTCGGTCCTCACGCTGAGCGATCGGTCCGTGACTGGACCCGGGCACAATCCGAAACCCTGAAGAACGCCGTCCCTGGAAGTGAAGTTCTATGGCCGACCGAAGTCGCAGGCTCATCACCCGAGTGCTCCTAGCGAAGGAGATCACACCCCGTTCGGATCGTCGTTTTGATTAGTCTAAAAGAGGTCATTGTGAAAAAAACAGTAGTTGTCGTTGTCGCGATCGTCGTCTGTGCTCTCAGTTGTTTGACTGGCGTCGGACAGGCGCACGCTGCTCCAATCCCCCAGGTGACTTTCACCGGTTACAACTTCGGGACATTCGGCGACCATTCGTACTGCCGCGGTGCCATTAACGTCACCGCCGACACTTCGCCGAAGAAGCGCGGCGTTGTCCGTGTCACCGCACGGTCGCACGGATTCACGGGCCAAGGCGCGAGTTGGAAACGCAATCCCAGGTGCCGTGTGCTCCTGTGGAACGTCTACAACAGCGTTCGCGGAATCAATCTCGAGAAGTTCGTGACGGTTGCGTTTGGTCCCCGGGCTGGCGAGACAAAAATATGGGAAGTTCCTTCAGGTTCGGGCCCGGTGAGTCTCGGTGTCACCGCGGTGGCTGCCAATAGTCCAGTCCGGGTTCCGTCTGGTTACGGATCTACGATCTACATGCTCGTTCCGTAGGCAGGTGCACTTCTCGTGTTCACATGCTCGTTCCCTGACCCGATATGACCAACCCGACCACCCCACGCGACGGCGACCCGCAGGCCTGGGCCGAGCGGGCCGTCATCGTGTGCGGAACAGCCGGCGGCGTTGGCACGTCGGTTGTTTCGGCGCTGCTCGCCGAGCACCGGGCGTCGTCGACGCTCGGGCTGCTGTCGTGGTGGGTCGACGCGTCGGGCAACGACTGTGACATCGAGCTGCGATTGCGTGGCTCGGGAAATCAAGAACTGCTGCGTACGGCGTCGGGGACGGGGTTGTGGCTCCCGCCCGACGATGCGACGGTCACCGACGCCGTCGTCGAGACCTGGCGGCAGGGCGCCGTTCCCGTCGTCGACGCCGGCGCACATCCGCTCACGTTGCTGCCTGAGCTCGCCGAAGACGATCTCCCGAACCTCACGCCGGTGCTCGTCATCGCGGCGAGACCAGACCTGCTCAACCGCGCGCGCGTCGTCTTCACCGAATGGGACCGGGCAGGCGTACTGGAAAAGACGATCGTCGTCATCTCCTCGCAGTTGCCGACCACGCACAACGACGGACTCGCCGACATGCTGGTCAGTGTGGTGTCGGGCGCGGTCGGTGGCGTGATCGGCCTCGACTACGACCCCGTCATCGGCGCGGGTACCGCCCTCGACCACGATGCCCGACGCGGGTTCCTCCCGGCGACACACCAATCGATCGCGACACTCGCCGCCACGACCACCAATCGGAGCTGAACCGCGGCCACCCTTTCGCGAAACCGGTGAAGGGGGCAGCATGGGGCAGTATGACCGGCTCCACTCGCTCACCGCTCACTCCCGCACAGGCCTCCGAGATGGTGGCCGATCCGTGGCGCGTCATCGCCGACAGACTCGCGGCCGCCTACAAAACCGGGTCGATGGTGCGCGGTGGTGAGTTCGTCGCCAAGATCATCGACGCCGCCGAGGACGCGAATCACCACCCCGACATCGACCTCCGTTACGGCACGGTGCATCTCGTGCTGACGACACACAGTGCGCACCAATTGACGGAAGCCGATGTCGCGCTGGCCAACAAGATCACCGGCATCGCCACCGACCTCGGTCTCGAACCGGCCGCCGAACCCGTCACCCAGTTCAACCTGGCCATCGACGCCCTTGACATCCCGGCCATCAGGCCCTTCTGGAAAGCCGTGCTCGGCTACGGCGAGGCCACCGAACGCGAGCCCGTCGACCTCGTCGACCCCGCCGGCCGGCTACCCAGCGTCTGGTTCCAGCAGATGGACGAACCGCGCCCGCAGCGCAGCCGGATGCACGTCGACCTGTGGGTCCCCACCGACGAGTTGCACGAGAGGTTGCAGTCGGCGATCACCGCCGGCGGACAACTGCTCACCGACGAGTACGCCCCCGCGTTCTGGGTGCTCGCCGATGCCGAGGGCAACGAGGTGTGCCTGTGCACCTGGCAGGACCAGAACTACTGATCAGTCCGCGTACATCGTCTGCGTGAACGCCATCCGGTCGCCTCGGTACAGCGAACGCCGGTACTCGATCGGGGTGTTGTCCTTGTCGTAGGACAACCGGTTCAGCAAGAACATCGGCGTCCGTGCGTCGACGTGGAGCAGCGCGGCCTCGCGGGCGTCGGGCAGCGTCGTCTCGATCGTGTCCTCGGTCCGTCCGAAACGCACCCCGCGCCTGCGGAATTCGGCATACAGCGACGACGTCACCTCGAAGTCGGCCTCGAGATCGGGATACCGGTACGCGGGCAGTCGGGTGCGTTCCAGGGCCACGCGCACCTTGTCGGTGGTGAACACACGCTCGAGCTGGATGACCGGATCGCCGATGGCGATGGCGAGCCGATCCGCGAGCACCGCGTCGGCCGTGATCCGTGTCCAGCCCACCAGGATGCGGCTGGTCTCCATGCCCCGTTCGCGGGCTGCCTCGGTGTACGAGCCGATCGACAGCGGCTGCCGGATCTTGGGTCCGGCGACCACCGTCATCCGGCCGCGGCGCTCGATCCTGCCGTCCAGCAGCAACTCCCGCAACGCCTGCCGGACGGTCTCGCGTGACACCGAAAAGCTCTCGGCGAGATCGCGTTCCGCGGGGAACGGATCCCCCTCGACGAGGTCCGCCAGGAGTTCCTCCAGCTGTGACCTGACCACCTGATGCTTGAGAACGCGAGGTTGTTCCGACAGGGTCATGCGTCCAACATAGCAAATATTGGTCTAGACCAAATGGCTACCGAGTGTTCACCTTGTGTTCGGCCAACGCACCCGAATTGGTCTATACCAAACGGGACAGTTGGCCCATGCGCACAACTGATGACGCCACCACACCTGCACGCAAAGGTGCAGACACCACCACGTCCACCAGCGGTGTTTCACCGGTCCAACTCGTCGTCTTCGACATGGCCGGCACCACCATCGTCGACGACGGGCTGGTCACCCAGGCTTTCGAGGTCGCCGCGACCGCGGTCGGCATCCCCGAGCACGGCGAGGAACGCGACCGTGCCCGCATCTACGTCCTCGACACGATGGGCCAGTCCAAGATCGCCGTCTTCCGCGCTCTGCTGGGCTCCGACGACGCCGCCCGGCGAGCCAACGAGGCGTTCGAACAGGCCTACGGCGAGCTGATCGACGACGGTGTCGACGCGATCCCGGGGGCGGTGGAGACCTTTGCCGACCTCCGATCGCGCGGCATCGCAACGGTATTCACCACCGGGTTCAGCCCTGCCACGCAGCAACGGATCCTGGACTCGCTCGGATGGGCCGACGTCGTCGATCAGGTTCTCGCCCCCACCGCCGGCCTGCGCGGCCGCCCCTACCCGGACCTGGTCCTCGCGGCTGCCCTCACCGCCCAGGTCGACGACCTGGCCAACGTGGTGGTCGTCGGCGACACCGCGAGCGACATGGAGACCGCCCGACGTGCTCGTGCCGGTCTGTCGGTCGGCGTGCTCACCGGGGCGCACGACGAGCAGACCCTTCTCGACGCGGGTGCAGACCGTGTCCTGGCGTCCGTCGCCGACCTGACCGCCCTGATCACCACGCCCTGATCCGCTCCTCACCCCGACCCCCGTGACGTCCCGAAAGGTTGACCCCCGATGACAATTCGTAAGTCCTCGCTGGCGATCACCGCCGCTCTCGCCACCACCGCCCTCGTGCTCGCCGGATGTTCCGGTGGCGACTCCGAGGCCGTCAACGACAACGGCTTCCCCGAAACCCTCACTCTCGCCGCGATCCCCGCGGAGAACTCCACCGATCTCAAAGCCAGTTACGACCCGGTCATCAAGGTGATCGAGCAGGAAACCGGTTCGAAGGTCGAGTTCGTCCAGGCCTCCGATTACGCGGGCGTCGTCGAGGGCATGATCGCCGACAACGTCGACCTCGCCTTCTTCGGCCCGTTCGCCTACGTGGTCGCCGGCCTCAACGGCGCCGAGATCACCCCGCTCGGTGCGGTGGTGTCGGAGAAGGGCGCCGAACCGGGATACCAGTCATACGGAATCGCGAAGGCGGACAACGCGTCTGTGAACGGCATCAAGGACTTCGCGGGCAAGACGGTGTGCTTCGTCGATCCCGGTTCCACCTCGGGCTTCCTGTACCCGAGCGCCGGTCTCATCGAGGCGGGCGTCATCAAGTCCGGCACCGAGACCGACCTCGCCGCGGGTGTCACGCCGATCTACGCGGGCGGGCACGACGCGTCGGCGCTGTCGGTCGCGTCCGGTGACTGCGAAGCCGGCTTCGCCTTCGACTCGATGGTCGACGAGACCCTCGTCGAGAAGGGCGATCTCCAGCAGGGACAGCTGAAGACGGTCTGGAAGTCGGAGATGATCGCGGGATCAGTCTTCGCGGCCAACAATTCGCTCGGACCCGAGGCCATCGACACCCTCACCAAGGTCTTCACCGAGAAAGTCAACAAGGAGTCCATGGAGGCGGCGGGATTCTGCTCGGGCGATGAGTGCCTGATCACCGACGAGCGCGCGTGGGGCGTCGTGCCTGCCTCCGACGACGATTACGCCGGTGTCCGGCATGTCTGTGAGGTCACCAAGTCCGAGAAGTGTGCGAGCTGACGTGGCCGCGCAGCCACCGGTCGCCGGCGACGATCTCGTCGTCCATGTCGACGGACTCACCAAGAGATTCGGCAACACGCTCGCGGTCGACGGCGTGTCGCTCGATGTCCGTCGCAGCGAACTCGTCGTGCTCCTGGGCCTGTCCGGCTCCGGCAAGTCCACATTCCTCCGCTGCCTGAACGGCTTGCATCCGGCGAGCAGCGGGGTCGTCGACGTCGTGGGGCGCCGGGTGGATCTCGCCGGTCGCGCCGAGATGCGAGCACTGCGGCGCGACGTCGGTTTCGTCTTCCAGCATTTCAACCTCGTCGGCCGGATCAGTTGCCTGGAGAACGTGCTGCTGGGCGGGCTCGGGCGGTTGCGGTGTCCTCGCTACGGTGCGCTGACGTACCCGAAGCGCATGCGGCAGGAAGCGTTGGAGCATCTCGATCGCGTGGGTCTCGCCGACCTTGCCGATCGCCGGGCCGACACCCTCTCCGGCGGACAGCAGCAGCGCGTGGCCATCGCGCGCACGCTGATGCAGAAGCCGGTGCTGCTGCTCGCCGACGAACCCGTGGCCTCCCTGGACCCGGAGAATGCCGGCGTCGTCATGGATCTGCTTTTCCAGGTGTGCGTCGAGGAGAAGCTGACCATCCTCTGCACCCTGCACCAGGTGGATCTGGCGCTCGGTTGGGCGCACCGCATCGTCGGGTTGCGGGGTGGCCAGAAGGTTCTCGACCGCTCCACGGTCGGCCTCGATCGCGACGAGGTGATGGACGTCTACCAGCGGGTCGACCCGGTGGCGGCGTCGTCGAACGCGGTACGACGCCGATGAACACCCCGCTCCTGGACCGTCCGCAGGCGGGATCGCCATCCCGGATGCGACCCGGGTGGGACCGTGCGGTCCTGCCCGGGATCGCGGTGGGCGGTCTCGTCGCCACGCTGGTCTGCGCCTGGTGGATCGACTTCGCGCCTGCGACGCTGATCTACGGCATCGAGGACATCGTCGCGCTCATCGAGCGGATGCTGCCACCACGGCTCGGAGATCCCGGGCGGATCAGCGTGTTGGCGCTCGAGACACTGCTGATGGCTGTGCTGGGAACCGTTCTCGCCGCGGTCGCTTCGGTGCCGTTGGCGTTCCTGGCCGCTCGCAACACCAGCCCCCACCCCGCGGTCCAGGCCGTGGCGCGCGGCGTCATCACCTTCTGTCGTGCCATGCCCGACCTGTTGTTCGCGGTACTGTTCGTCCGCGCCCTGGGTATCGGTGTGCTGCCCGGCATCCTGGCCCTGGCGCTGCATTCGATCGGCATGCTGGGCAAGCTGTTCGCCGACGCGATCGAGCAGGTCGACGACGGGCCACGCGAAGCGGTACGCAGCACCGGCGTCGGATATGTGCGTGAGATGATCAATGCCGTCGTCCCGCAGTGCGTTCCGGCGTGGATCGGTGCGTTCGTCTATCGCATCGACATCAACCTGCGGATGTCGGTCGTCCTCGGTTTCGTCGGGGCGGGTGGCATCGGGTTCGCGCTCCAGGACGCCCTGCGCGGGCTGATCTACCCACGTGCGCTGGGGATCGTCCTGGTCATCCTCGTGATCATCACGGCAATGGAACTGCTGGCCATCGGCATACGGCGTGTGCTGCTGACACCGTCGCCGATGCGGCCGGGTCTCGAACGCGCGGTCCGTACGGGTTTCGGGCTGCTCGTGGCCGTGGCGACCGTCGCGGCAATGGCCGTACTGGAGATCACGCCCTGGGCGCTGGTCGTGTGGATACCACCTGCCGTCGAGGTGTTCGGACGCATGATCCCGCCCGATTTCACCGCTCTCGGAACAGAACTGTTCGACGCCGCGGTCCAGACGGTCGCGATCGGCGTGGTCTCGACCGCCATCGGTGCCGTCTTGTCGATCCCGGTGGGAATCCTCGCTGCTCGCAACGTCACCCCGCACCCGGGTGTGTACTGGGTGGCGCGGACCTGGATTCTCGTCGTCCGGGCGGTGCCGGAACTCATCCTCGCCGTGGTGTTCGTCGCGGCGCTGGGGTTGGGCCCGGTGGCGGGAACCTGTGCGCTGGCAATCGGTTCCGTCGGCTTCCTGGCCAAGCTCGTCGCCGACTCCGTGGAGGAAACGGATCCGGGTCCCGTCGAGGCCGCCCGCTCGGTCGGTTGTGGTTGGTGGAAAACGCTGTTCGCAGCGGTGATCCCGCAGGCCATGCCGTCCATCGTCGGATCGGGGCTGTATCTGCTCGACGTCAACATCCGCACGTCCACGGTCCTGGGGATCGTGGGGGCCGGCGGAATCGGCTTCCTGCTGTTCGAGTCGATCCGCACGCTGGACTTCGAGGTCGCCGGGGCCATCGTGCTCGTCATCTTCGTCATCGTCTTCGCCATCGAAAGGTTGTCCGGTTGGATACGCTCACGACTGGTCTGACCCGCGCCGCCGTCTGGCGCGGCGATCGGGTCGACATCATCGAAACACCGCTTCCCGCACTCGGTCCCGGTGAACTCCTGGTCCGGGTTCGGCTGGCGACGGTGTGCGGCAGCGACCTGCACACGGTGAGCGGACGCCGGGATTCGCCGTGTCCGTCCGTTCTCGGGCACGAGGCGGTGGGTGAGGTCGTCGGCATCGGCGACGGCGCGTCGGCACAGCAGGGCGACCGCGTCGTCTGGTCGGTCACGGTGTCGTGCGGTGACTGCGATCGGTGCCGGCGGGGAGTCACCGCCAAATGCCGTCGGGTCCGAAAAATCGGACACGAACCGTTCGACGGCGACTGGCCGCTGTCCGGTGGTTATGCGAGCCACATCGTGTTACCCAGGGGCACAACCGTGGTCGTTGTTCCGGACGCTCTGGGCGATGCCGTCGCCGCGCCCGCTGCATGTGCGACGGCCACGGTGATGGCCGTCGTCGAACGGGCCGGTCACCTGTCCGGCCGCCGGGTGCTCATCGGGGGAGCGGGGATGCTCGGGACGACGGCGGCGGCGGTCTGCGCCGACCGCGGCGCCGAGGTCCGGGTCGCCGACCGCGACGTCGCGCGCGTCACCCAGGCGATCCGTTTCGGTGCATGTGCTGACGACGGCGAGAACGTCGACGTCGTGCTGGACTTCACCGGATCCTCGGACTTCCTCCGGGATGCGCTGTCGCGGCTGGAGATCGCCGGAACCCTCGTCCTGGCCGGTTCGGTCACCCCGGGGCCGTCCCTGAACGTCGATCCAGAGCAGGTGGTCCGGCGCTGGTGGACCCTCACCGGGGTCCACAACTACGAACCACGTCACCTGCACGAGGCGGTCGACTTCCTCGGGCGAACCGCCGATCGACACCCGTGGTCGGAGTTGGTGACCTCACCGCTTCCGCTCGAACAGATCGAGCACGCCCTGCAACCAGCGCCGGGCACCGCGCTACGCGTCGCGGTTGCGCCGTGACGCGGCAGAACATCAGTCGAAGAGGAGATCAGAACACATGCGCGTGATCATCGTCGGTGCCGGGATCATCGGAACCGCACACGCCTGGATGGCCGTCGAACGCGGGCACGATGTGATCCACCTCGACCGCGAACTCGACGCGCGGGGCGCCACCGTCCGCAACTTCGGGCTCGTCTGGGTCTCCGGGCGGTCGGCTCCCGAACTGGACATCGCACTGCGCTCCCGCGTCCTGTGGGAGCAGATCGGTGCGCAGGTCCCGGAGGTCGGATTCCGGGCGAACGGTTCGATCACCCTGTTGCGCACCGAAGCCGAGGTCGCCGTCGCCGAAGAGGTCGTCGCTCGCGACGATGCACAGCGCCGCGGGTTCACCTTGCTCCGACGGTTCGAGGTCGCGGAGAAGAACCCCGCGCTACAGGGGAATTACCTCGCCGGACTGCACTGTGCATCCGACGCCGCCGTCGAATCCCGGCAAGCGATGCCCGCCATGCGATCTCGACTCGAGAAGTCCGGACGATACACATTCGTCCCGGGAGTCGAGGTACGCGGGATCACCGGCACCTCGGTCCGTGATGACACCGGGATCGTTCATGCCGGGGACTGTGTCGTGTTGTGCCCGGGCGCAACTCACCGAGGACTGCTCCGTGAGGTGTTCGGCGAGTTGCCGGTGCGCCGGGTCCGACTGCAGATGATGCAGACGGCCCCACTCGGACCGAGCCTCACGACGTCGATCGCCGACGGCGACAGCCTGCGGTACTACCCGGGGTTCGCGGGGCCCGCGCTCGAGGAGCTGCGTCGAACCGAACCCCAACGTCCGACGGCCGCGGCGAACGGCATGCAGTTGCTCTGCGTCCAACGCCTTCACGGTGGACTGACGATCGGCGACACCCACGAGTACGTAGAACCGTTCACCTTCGACGTCGACGAGGATCCGTATGGTCACCTCGTCGAGGTGACCGAGGGCCTGCTGGGCCGTCCACTACCCCGAATCCAGCGTCGCTGGGCGGGTGTCTACAGCCAGTGCACCGAACCCGATCGGATCGTGTGCCGGGAATCGATCGGTGACGGGGTGTGGGCGGTCACCGGCCCCGGTGGCCGCGGGATGACCCTCGGCCCGGCCATCGCCGAAGAGTCGGCGGGGCTGATGGGCTGGTGACCGGCCCGCACCGAAAGCGCCTGGAAACCACCCGTCAGCGGGCGACCGGCGGCTATATCGGGCTGTTGCAAAAT
>NZ_LIYC01000068.1:12231-12359 GCF_001418765.1 Gordonia sp. HS-NH1 | reverse complement strand
ACAGGTCGTCACCAACTGGAAACAGGCCCTCGGACAACTCGCACTGGCCTACCCCGACCGGATCGAACCCCACCTCAGCTAGACCCCACAGACCACAAGAAAATCAGGAGTCACGTTCTTACACAGAC
>NZ_LIYC01000068.1:0-12143 GCF_001418765.1 Gordonia sp. HS-NH1 | reverse complement strand
ACACAGACATCTTGACAAGCTCTCGAGCCCCCGCGCACCAAGAGACCGCCCCGCGGCAGAAGCCACGGGGCGGTGTGTTCTTCTGTGAAGCGCTCAAGCGGTAGCTTCGTCTGATCCGGACTCGATCGATCCGGTGACCAGTTCGCCGACGATGTCGGTAATGATTGCGCCCACGATAGCCTCGGCCATGATGGTGGCCCCTTCGATGTTGTGTGCTGATGACTGCGAATGTGGAGCGCTGGCTGCGATGTCCACCTCGCAAACTCTACGACGCTCGATAAAACGGCGCCCAACGAACGATGAGTGAGAGATGAATGGCCGCGCAATTCCCAGTGACGGTTCTGTCTTTCCCACCGGGGCCATCGGGCAGACGGATCGCTCCAATAAATACGTGCCCACCGAACGCTGAGGACGTTCGGTGGGCACATCTGTGCCTTACCTCGGCGGTGTCCTATCTCGGCCAGTGCGGACGCGAAGCCGACCCCGTGCGGCGCTAGTTCGATACAACCGGCAGCTCGCCCTGCTCATGCTTCGCGCGCAACACCTTCTTGTCGAACTTGCCCACGCTCGTCCGTGGTATCTGCTCCATGAACGTCCAGTTGTTCGGGATCCACCAGTGCGGGATCTCCTCCGGGCAATTTCTTAGGCACCACTCGTGGAGCGTGTCAGCCGACACTTCGCGACCCGGTGCCGGAACCACAACAGCGAGAGCTGTCTCCTGCCATCGGGGGTCGGGCATCGCGACAACCGCGGCCTCGGCGACATCCGGGTGCGACATGATCCAGTTCTCGAGCTCCACTGACGAGATCCATTCGCCCCCGGACTTGATGACGTCCTTGGACCGGTCGGTCAGCGTCAGATACCCGTCCGGACTGATGTGTCCCACGTCGCCGGTCCGCAACCAGCCATCCCGAAACCTCTCGGTGTCCTCGAGTCGGTAGTAGCTGCCTGTGACCCACGGACCCCGCACTTCGAGTTCACCGACGGACTTGTCGTCACGGGGAACAGGCAGGCCACCCTCGTCGATGAGGCGCATCTCCACCCCGCAAATTGCCCGTCCCTGTCGCTTGCGGTAAGATATTTCCTTTGCGGGGCTGATCCCGGCGGGAGGCCGACCTACCGCTGCAAGCGGGGACGTCTCAGTCATACCCCACGCCTGAATAATCTGTACGCCGAAGCGGTCCGCAAACCCCTCGATCAACGACTGCGGGACGGGAGCTCCACCACAGGCGACAAGGTCGATCGATGACAAGTCGACACCCGGATTCGCGATACCGTACTGAAGAAGATCGTTCCAGATTGTCGGTACTGCTCCTGCCTTCGTGGGGCGATGTTGTTGGATCATGTCAGCGAGCGGCGCTGCTTGAAGGTATCGATCAGGCATCAGCAAGTCCGCGCCGGCCATCAGCGACGCGTAGGGCAGACCCCAGGCGCTGGCATGAAACATCGGCACGACGGGAAGTACACGATCGGCTTCTGCGATCGCCAGAGCGTTACCGGTACACGCTGCCATGGAGTGCAGAAACACCGAGCGATGACTGTAGACGACCCCCTTGGGATCGCCTGTAGTGCCGCTCGTATAACACATACCCGCAGCCGACCGCTCGTCGGGATCGACCCAAGAGAACACTGGGGATTCCGCTGCGAGCGCGTCATGATATCGCATCACGGTCACGCCGTGCCCGTCGAGCGGGGAGGTGTCGCCGTCGCCGGTAACGAACACAACCCGAACCGTCGCCAAGCCCGGTAGGACCGCCGCCAACAACGGAACCAGCGACCCGTCCACGATAATGACCTTGTCTTCGGCGTGGTTCGCGATGAACTGCAGCTGAGCCGGTGACAACCGGATGTTCAGCGTATGCAGCACCGCGCCCATCGCGGGTACCGCAGCGTACGCTTCGAGGTGCTCCTGGTTGTTCCACAGCATCGTTGCCACGCGGTCGTCGCCGACCACGCCGACCCGACGCAGAGCATTCGCCAGACGTGCGCATCGCTCTTCAAGATCGCCGTAGGTCGCATACCGGGCAGAGCCGTTCACGGAATAGGTAATCACCTGCCTAACAGTGTGATTGGTTGCGACGTGGCGCAGTATCGATGACACTGTCATCGGCACCTCCTGCATGGTGCTTTTCATCTAACTCTCCTTTCGCGGCGGACGCTGGATCATTCGGCAGGTCCGTAATCCTGGATCTGCCAGCCGTTATCGGTCTTCAGCACGACGACTTTCAACAGTGTGGGGAGTTCGCTCGGCTGAGGGTTCTGAACATTCTGGGTCTTCTGGGTGGCGAAGACCAGCACCGTGTATTCCCCCCGGTTCTCGCTGGCGCTGCCGGTGACGCTGGTCGCCAGTACGCGTCCCGCCGCTTGGACCTTGGCCTGTTTCATGATTTGGGTCAGGGTGGGTTCGACATCGTCGTATCGCTTGACCAACGCATCGCTGGCATTCTCTTTCACTTCGGTAAAGAATGCGTCGGTGTTTTGGTAGCTGTACGTGAGCGACTTTGTGGTGTAGTCCGATGCTGCCTGCGCTGCCTGCGCTCGTTGTGTGGCGGCGTCCTCCAGGGACGTCTTTGCTTGCCGCATGTCAATGTAGAGGTAAGCAAAGAGCCCGGCCAGCACCGCGAGTACTACCACGAGAGCACCGACGGCCACCACCTGGAGGCGTGCTGATCCCCAGCGCTGCTCGGCCTCGGACGTCGGGGGGCTTGCCTCGTCCGAGGCGGAAACGTCCTGTGACGTCGCAGGTTCTGTGGCACTAGTGGCGTCGCCGCGGTCTGCCTTATCGGAAGCCGTAGTCAGCTCATTTTCGGTGCCGCTGTCCTCGGATTCTGATCCGTTGTCGTGTGCGGTCATTTGCTGCCTTCTGTAAATGCTGGGGTAGGGGGGGGGAGACATCGGGCGTCAGCGGGGTGATGGTGTGACGGCGATCGGGATTTGCGCCTGTCCCCGATGGGACGCGGGGACTGTTCGCGCCAGGAGATCACCGATCGATCCGAAGTCGACGTATGTGTCTGCGACTTTCGCCGTCGCCGGTTTGACCGCGCGGGTGATGGCGACAATGTCGGGCTGAAGTATCTGGATGTAACCGCTGAGCTTTTCCACTAGCTTCAGGATTGGTGGCCATTTGTCGTAGGACGTAGAGGTGAAAACGATGAACGCACGTTGGATTCTCGCCAAACCGTCGACGGCATCCGGGGTCCGGACCGACGCGGTACTGAGCACACCGCCCACGTTCGACATGAGGCCCAGGAGGAACTCGGCATTGTCCGCGGTGGTACGGACCGCACCGTCGTCACCGACGAAGTCCACGAGGCGGTGCATCATGTCTCCGATCGTGTCGAGGTCCTTTTGCCGGCCGTCGACTGCAGCCGAGATCGTTTCGTTGATGGTCTGAATCGATGCTGGATCGAGCGCGTCGGCCACTGCCGACATTTTCGGGAGCACCTGGGGAACGGATTGGGACACGTGGATGGCGCTGGCGGGCACTAGGTCCCCACTACGCAAGTACTCACTGGTGGTGGTATCCGGTGGGATGAAGTTGATGTATTGCTCTCCCGCGACCGAGAGGTTCTGGATCGTCATGACACTGCCGCGAGGGATCTTGTAGCCGGAGTCGATGGACATGTCGACGGCGAGCTGATTATCTGTGACGCGAATAGATGTCACCTTGCCCGCCGGCACCCCCTCTAGCATCACCGGCGATGTGTCGAGCAGGCCGCCCGAGCTCTTGAGTATGGCCGAGATCGTGTAGTCGGAGCGGAACGGGTTTATTCGTGCCACGTCGATGGTCAGGTATGTTGCTCCGACGAGGAAGACGACGACAAGGGCAACCAGGGATACGACGGTGCTGCGGATCATGGCATCATTCCGATCGCTCGCAATACGTTAATGAACGACCCGGCATCACGTCGGGCTAGATCTTGGCCGTCGATAGACACGTCGGAAACGTTGATATCTGGCGAGCTGACGAATGGGATGAGCTTCTCGCGTATTACACGCGTCGCCTTGTCGGAAACATCCTTGGAGTAGATGTCCGAGTACGCGATGGACGCGATTACCGGCGCGATCGCTCCTACCGTTTCCTTGATGCGGGAATACTCAGGGTCGACGATACGGCCGGCAGATACTGCGAAGTCGCGCAGGTTGGCGATAAGTAGCGCGACGTCAATTAGCGAATAGCCCAGACCATAGAAGTTCACTCCCCCCTTGGTCAACATTCGGTCAGTACCTGACGGGTCGGCCAGGATCACTTTCAGTGTGCGATCGGCCGACTGCAGGACTACGTCGAGTTTGTCGGTGTTGGCGGACACCTCAGACACGGTGCGCAACGTCGTGCGGTAAAGCGTATCGAATTGGGCGGGGTCACTCGGAAAGGTCGAGTTCAGTGTCGATATCGCGGTATGGATTTTATCGAGTTCACCCCCGCCCAGTACATTAGCCATCCCCCGCATCACGTCCTCGACGTTGGCAGCCGGTTCGGTGCGTGAGAGAGGTATTACCGATCCCGCGTGCAGCAAGGCTTGGGTGGACTGCTGTGCGGGGGGAAGGATGGCCACATAAATCTCGCCCAGGAGAGTGTCTTGGCGGAGTTCCGCGCGCGAATCTTCCTGCAGTTGGGCGTCTTTATCAATTCGGGCGGCAACCAGCGCGTGGCCTCCGTCGTACGTGACGCTGGTGACGGCACCGACGTCAATCCCTCGAGAGAGGACTTTGGCACGGGCAGGCAAGTTCAGAGCACTCGTGAACTCGATCTCGATGTCGTAGCCGTCTCGGGCGGATGATCCGCCGATGGTCGGCGGGTTGTCGGCGTTGATGCTGCAGGCGGCGAGGGCGATGGTCGCTGCGAACAGCGTCACGATCGCGGCCGTGACACGGCGAAGGTAGCCGTAGGTCATCATTGAGATTGCCCTCCGATCAAGTTAGCGATCGTCGCCACTTCGTTACCCGTCCTGCAGACGCCGTTGACGGGGGGAGAGGCACACGCCGTTCTTAGGGTCTGCAGTGGGACAGACACGGCGAATGCCCGCAGGATCGACTTCGCATCCGGATGCTTGACGATGAGGTCAGCCGTTCGAGCGGCGACGGTCGCCAGGATGTTCTCTTGCTTGCCTACTTGCGCGAGGAGTGGAACCGCAGCATCACCAATTGCGAAGATCGGTGGACCGAAGTCGGACGCCAATCGCGACAGGATGGGGACGAAGGTACCTGCGTACTCTGTTGCGGCGCCGAATGTTTGACCGAAAGCAACAATCACCTCGATTGCGCCGACGAAGTTGTCGAACAGCTGGGTCACCTCAGCACTGTTCTCGGTGGCAACACCGGTTAAGGTCGCGAGGTTGGCTACAATTCTGCGTATCTGACCATCACGCCGGGTCGGATCGTTGATCAGCGTGGCCGAGTCCTTGAGAATGCCAGAGATATCGCCCTGGGTTCCCTCCATGTTCTTGGAGACGAGCGTGAGCGCCTGGAGAATCGCATCGGTGTCACGTCCGCCGTCCTTGACGAGTTCATCGGAAAGAGTGCTGATCGCGTCGAGCGTTTGACTAATCCCCAGTGGAGTCCTGGTTTTGTTCAGTGGTATGCACTTGGCCGACTCGTAATGCTCTCCGCCGCGATAGGGATGGGTGAACTCGATTTGTCTTTCGGTGACAATCGAGGTGGACACCAGGGTGGCCCCCACATCCGCGGGAAGCGGCACGGTCTTGTCGATCCGCATGTCGACACGCACGCCCCTCTGGCCCTCCTCGTGAATGCCTACGACCCTGCCCACCTTCTTGCCGAGCATCGCGACGGAGTTGCCTTCGTACAGACCTGATGCGTCGGAAAACTCCGCACATAGTGGCCGCGTGTCGTCGTCGGCTGTCGCATAGTTGATTCCTACGGCCGCGATCACTACTGCGAGTGTGACGATGGTGGCGATCGGGATCAGATGCTGACGCATCCGCTCTGTCAGCATTTTTGATCACCACTCGGGATGCAGATGCGGACAGTCGGTTCAGGACTCGCTGGACCGACCTCTGGAGCGTCGAGAAGAATGCTCAGTCGTCTGGTGATCTGATCGACCTGGGTCAGCGCGTTTGCGTAGGCGGGCATCTGGGCCGACACCTTGTTCAGAAGGGTCTTGAACTGTTGTACCGATGGTTCTATTCCGTCGCGGTACGCGACAAGCGGTCGGGTCAGTAGCTTGAAAAGACGGCGCAGATAATCGAATCCGTTCTGGACGTTGGCGATGTCTGGTCCAAGGGTGCGGGCAAGGAAGCTGAGCTGGCGGAGGAAGTCCACGAGTACCTGCTTGCGGTTTGCGAGGGCGGCGACGTACTCATCGGACAACGTCATCGTCTTGTCGAGTTGTGCGTACTGACGTTGCAGTAGGTCCATCAGGCTGCTCGCGTTTTGCAGGGCATCAGGGATATTGGTGTTTCCGTCGGAGAAAGCATTCTGTAGCAGCGCCGCTGTGCGCCGTAGATCAACACCACGCACGTCACGGAACACCGGTGTGGTTGTCTCAAGCGTGCTGGAAATGTCGTAGGTGCTGCTTGTCTGCTCCAGTGGGATTGCACCGTCGAGGGCCGACGGGCCTGAACCTGGGTCGAGGTCCAATACACGTCCACCAATAGGGGTGATGAGACGGACGTTCGCCGTCGCGTCCGACCGAACGGCAATCGAGTCATCCAGCCGGAATCGCACGGTGATGAACGTTCCGGTCAGGTCGACTGACGCGACCTTGCCTTTCCTGATCCCGGCGATACGTACCTGGTCGCCGGCTTCCAATCCGCCGGTATTGACTAACTTGGCACTGTAGCTAGTTTGTCCGGGCGGTGAGATGTACACAGCACCCGCCACGACGAGGCCGGCCACCGTGACCATCGTAACGACTCCCGCCAGGATGAGGTCGCGCCGACGCTGCGGGCGGTGATGCGGACGCTTATCGAAGAAGCGGGTCACTGGCACACCACCAGTCGTTGACCCATCAGGGCGATCTGCGCTGTTCTCGGTAGGTCGAGCACTCCTCGGGCGCACCCTGCCGCCGAGGACGAAGGTGTCGCTTTGGATGTAGTTTCCAGGGCGTCCAGGAGTGGCTTCAGGAGAACGGCACCGTTCAGTAAGCTTTCTGTATCCCCTGGCTCCCGCACCAATCTCTGATAAATGGCCGCGAAGCTGGTGTCGTAGGTCGACTCGATCTGCTCACCGGAGAGCACAGTCTTCGCCATCGAACGGTTGACCTCCCGCAGCGAGGCCCTCAGGCGATCGCTCACGCGGCTGAACGCATCGACGATTGACCCCAATTTGTCTATCAACTCGACCAGTTCGGCGGAGCGCCCCATCAACTGATCAGACACCTGTCCCAGGCTCGTCACAATGTTGGTGATGATCTCTGAACGCTGGTTCCCGTACTCGGTGATGTTCGCGACTTGCTTCATGACTGGTGCGATACCTCGACCGTCCCCCTGGGCGACCCGTAGCAGGTTCGACTGAAGCTCATTGATCTCGGCCGTATTCAATGTATCGAATACTGGTTTGAAACTGTTGAATAGTGTCGATACGTCGAACGACGGGACGGTCTTGTTGAGTGCCACCTGTGTGATCGACTCCTGGTCGGCGCCTTGTCCGGCATTGATGAGCTCCACATACCGCTGCCCCAGCAGGTTTTGGTAACGGACGGCGGCAGTCGTCGCGGGGGTAATCGAGACGCCGTCGTCCAGTTGGAAACGGACGATCGCTGTTGATCCCTTCAGGTCGACAGCCGTTACATATCCCACCTTCACTCCAGCGAGTCGTACCCCGTCGCGGGGCTTGAGTCCGGAAGCGTCGGCAAAAACCGCGGAATGCTGCGAACTGGAGGATCCTTCGTTGGTCGGCTGCAGAATCGCGATGATGACATACGTAAGGACGCCGATGACAGCGGTGAACGCGGTGATCTTAATGATTGTGGGTGTCAGAGACCTCAGAGTCATCCCGTGGGCCCCCCCATTCTCAATGCGCTTTGTAGAGCAGGTGAGGTCTGGACCACCAGTGCTAGCTGGAGCTGGACTCGGTCGCCGAATTTCGGCAAGGCTTTGTCGATGCCATCGAGGATCTGCGGGATCGTGTACACCGTGCGAACGAGCCCCGAGGCGGATCTGGCGACGGGCCGCGCTAGATCAAGGCCGACGTCTAACAGCGAACTCAGGGCCGGGTAATTCTTGTCGAGCAGTCCGCCGAGTGCACCGAACAGAACCTTTCCCGTGTCGCCGAGATTGCTTTTCGTGCGATCGATGTTCTGTTGAGTGGCGAAAAAGTCAGCGATATCGACGTTCTTCAAGACGCCAGGGACGAACGGCGTCATGAAGTCGGCGACTCCGGTGGACAGATTGGCTGCAATTTCTAGGTCCTCCCCGACCGGCCGTTTCTGGACATCCCGCGTGAGCTTCGCGATCTGGAATACGAGTTTTCCGCTATCAGACATTGCCTGCGAATCCTCGACGATGAACCTCACCACCGCTTCGAACGAGGGCTGGTCCAGTGCCTCGACCAGCGTGGAGATCTTGCGAACAAGTGTTGACACCGAGGTCTGTTCAGACTGCAACCTGCTTACGTAGACACTCCCGCCGGAACCGATGGGCGGTCCGTGTCCAGGATCTACGATTTCCAGTGCCGTCGGTCCCAGTGCGTTTGCCGAAGTGTAATTCACCGTCATGCCCTGCCGGAGATCTAGGTCGTTGCCGGAACCGGTGAAGTTGATTTTGACCGTCGCGCCACGGTCTCGAACCGAGATGCTCGAGACCTCGCCCACGGTGAACCCAAGGTACTTCACTTCCGATCCCCCCTTCAATCCGTCGCCTATCGCGTCGGTGTTGATGGTCAACGACGTGTGATCGCTGAAGTCACCGTTAGCGTCACTTATCAGTAAGTAGGCAGCTATCGCGCCGAGGATTAAGAGGGCGACCCCCCGAAGGACCAGGTTCCCGTGCGATGGTTCGCGCCCGGACGGATCATGAAAGACAGCCACTGAACCCCCCTACCCAGAAATCCGTACGCCGGAATCGAATCCCCACATCAGAAGTGTCAGAATCATGTCCTCCACGACGATGACGATGAGGCTCGTGCGGATCGCTCGGCCGGACGCCCGGCCTACCCCCTCAGCTCCGCCTGTGGCGAAGTAGCCCTGATAGCTATGGATAATCACTACGGAAACGACAAATACAAGAACTTTGATGAGCGAGAAGATAAGGTCCTGAGGTTTGAGGAACTGGTCGAAATAGAAATCATAAGTGCCGCCGGATTGGCCGTGTACCTGTGTGACGACGAGCTTAGCGGCCGCGAATCCGAGAATAAGCGCGATGATGTACAAAGGAATCACGGTCGTGATCGACGCCACTACGCGAGTGCTGACGACGAAGGGAATGGGACGTACCGCCATAGCCTCGAGAGCGTCGATCTCCTCGGAAATGCGCATCGAGCCTATCTCAGCTGTCAACCGGCAGCCGGCTTGTGCTGCGAACCCGATCGCAGCGATCATTGGCGCAAGCTCTCGGGTGTTAGCGTAGGAAGAGATGAATCCAGTCAGTGAACCCATCCCTACGAGGTCCAGCGAGGCGTAACCCTGGATACCGATTGAGGCGCCGACGGCGATGCCGAGGATGGCGAGGACGATGGCCGTTCCACCACCGACCAAGACTGCACCTCTACCCCAGGCGAATTCTTGTATGTAGAGCAGGGTTTGGCGCCGGTATGTGGTGATGACATGGCGGATGCCGAGGACCGCGGCGATCACAAAGGTCGCGACGTGCCCCAAGCGTTCAGGTACTTGTGCAACGGGCGCGATCACGGCACCGACCGGCCGGGTGGCGGCGGAGAACCTCCGGGAGGGAACGGTGGTCACGAGGCGTTTCTCATCCAATGGTTTGGGGGACGAACATGGTTGTTAGTTGCGTGATAAAGACATTGATCACGAAGCACGCGACGACACCCAGCACTACGGTGGCATTGACCGAGGTTGCGACGCCTTTAGGGCCGCCCTTCGTCGACAGCCCGCGGTGACAAGCAATCGTCACCACGACAAGTCCGAACACAAGCGATTTGCATAGAGCGACAACGATGTCGGTTACCGATGCGAACGACGCGAACGATGCAACATAGCTGCCGGGTGTGATGCCTTGGACATCGACGCTGATGGCGTAGCCCGCCAGCAGCCCGGTGAAGACGATCAGCATGCAGAGCATCGGCGCAGTGATCAACACAGATACGAACCGAGGTGCTACGACGCGCCTGGTGGGGTTGAGTCCGAGTGTCTCCATGGCGGCAATTTCTTCGCGAATCGTTCGAGCGCCCAAATCAGAGGCAATCGCTGATCCGGCCGCGCCCCCGAGTAGAAGGGCGGTAACGATGGGCGCTCCCTGTTGAATGATCCCGAGGCCCCCAGCGGCGCCAGCAATTGACGTGGCCCCAACTTGCTGAGTGAGGCTTCCCACTTGTACCGACACGATGACACCGAATGGCACAGCTACCAGAATCGCGGGCAGAGTCGTCACGACAATAACGAACCAAGTCTGCGATACGGCTTCGCGAAACGGAAACCGTCCCGTAGCAATGTCTACCGCTACCCACCGCAGGGCCTGGCCAGCCAAGCCGAGGGTGCTACCGAAAGTGGCGGCGCCGTCCAGGAAACGGTTGGCGCCGGTCCGAGTGGTGATGGACCTCTCCTTCCCTCGTACACGGGGTATGCGCCGCTTAATGCTGGTGCGCGTTATGGACGGTACCAGGTACTGGCAGTATTACCTATAGTGTTTACAGAAAGACCGTGTCGGGACCTGCTCCCACACCTCATCGACCCCCGCACCCTGTTTGAGTAGGTGGCGGCTTAGTAAGGACAACGATCAGAAGATGACCTCAGAAGCAAGACTGCCGGCGCACTCGTCCCAGTGCATGGGCTGCGGAAGCGAAAACCCCCACGGACTTCAACTTGAGGTCTACCGGAGTGGCGAGCGGGTGTACGCCGATCACACCTTCGACGAGAGGCACCTTGGCGCGCCCGGGTTGGCGCACGGCGGAGCGATCTCGGCCGCTTGCGACGACATCATGGGTTTCACCCTGTGGATCGCGCGGACCCCCGCGGTGACCCGCACCCTGACCGTCGAATACCGTCAGCCGGTCCCTCTGCACACTCCCATTCGCCTCTCTGCTTGGATTGACCACGAGTCGGATCGCCTACTGCACATCGCGGCCGTTGGATCGTTCGATGATCGAACGTATTTCACCTCTAGCGGTGTCTTCGTCAAGGTCGACGTCGCTCATTTTCGACGGTATGCCGACCTATCAACAATCGATGACTTCTTCGCCAACTTCACGCGTACAGACTGACGCCGCAGGGGGGACTGTCGCTGATTCGGTGTAAGTGGTTTGATCGCCCCCGGCGTGGGGCAGGAGGAATCACGACGATGACCGACACAGTCGAGGGCGTGGATGCCCTGGTGGCAGGGCCAGTTGAGACTGGTCAAGAACACGATGTCACCACCGCGGATGAGGTGCGTGAGTGAGTAGCCGGCCGATCTACGCCGCGATCGGGGTTGATCTCGATGGGCACAAAGACATCCTCGGCATGTGGGCTGGCGACGGCGGCAGCGAGTCGGCCACGTTCCGGCGGGCGGTGCTCACCGACCTCAAGAACCGGGGTGCCAGGGGCATCTTCTCCCTTGTCTGTGACGGCTTGAAAGGGTCGCCCGACAGTGTGTCCGCCGCGTTTCCGTTGGCCACGGTACAGACGTGCATCATCCATTTGATCCGGAACACCTTCAAGTACGCCTCCCGCAAGTATAGGGACAAGATCAGCGCCGATCTCAGACCGATCTACACCGCGCTGACCGCCGCTGAGGCCCGGCTGCGATGGGAGGAATTCGCTGAGAAGTGGGGCACGCCGTACCCGGCGATCGTGACCCTGTGGGAGAGTGCGTGGGAGGAGTTCATCCCGTTCCTTGACAACGACGTCGAAATTCGACGAGTGTTGTGCTCCACCAACGCTATCGAAAGTCTCAACGCCCCGCTAGCGGCGTGCGGTGCGCGCTCGAGGGCACTTCCCGAACGAGCAGTCCGCACTCAAAACGCTCTACCTGGTGACGCGGTCGTTGGATCGATCCCGAAGGGTATGTTGACGGCGCCTGAAAACT
>NZ_LIYC01000067.1:0-12800 GCF_001418765.1 Gordonia sp. HS-NH1 | reverse complement strand
CTACCAGGGGCTTGACCCGGGCACATTCCAACGGTCGTCGCCGACGCAGTCTGTTTTTTGGGCCGGCGATGAACAGCGACGTCCACCACGCTGCGTTTGGTCGTTCCTTCATCCGCGAGGCGACGGCGGCGCTCCTGGATATCTTCGCGCGGATCAGCGAGGACCTTGGTGCTCAGTACGATCATCGTCCTCATCACTGTGCGTGCGAACCAGGCTGCGATGGGTGACGGGCGGGGGACGTCATGGGCGCGCAGTAGCCCGTCAGGCATGAACGCGGTCACTACAGCCCTTCCCAACGGCCGCAGCGGCCGTGGAAACCATGTGGAAGCGAATCGTTCAATGCCTCCCGCTGTAGAAATGTGACTGGGCTGGTGCACGGGCCAGGGTCGATCGATGTAGTCGCTGACCAATTGCTCCATGGCTTCGTAGCTTTCCGGGAATGGGGCGATGTCGGTCACAGAGCGCCCATCCGGGAGTGTGAAGTTGTCGGCCACGCCTGCCCATAGTCGGTGCATCGCGTGCCGCTGCTTCGCGTCGAAACCGCTGAGCCCCAACCGTTTCTGGGCCGTATTCACCAAGGTTGCGTTGAGACAGAGAATATAGATGTAGTCTTCGACGTCATCAAAACCCGACGGATACTCCGCAGCATAATGCGCATGATATTTGTTCACCATCTCGATTGAGCGGTGGGTGGCCATCGCCTGCGCTCCGTGCTCGAGCCAGGTGAGCATGTGGTCGACTGAATCGTCCCTGCGCTTGGTCGCCTGCGTGACGTACTTGCCGTTCTGATTGCGGATGACGGCGTCGTTGACGGCCGGCTTGATGCCAGCGGCGGGGGTGCCGACCGTGTAAAACCAGTCCAACTGCATGTCGTTGAGGTGGTAAAGAGTGCTCAGCCGGACTATCTCAACATAGTCGGTGTCAGGGTCGAGGTGCTGTAGTCGGCGGGCTATCCATTTTCTCCCGGGAGTATGTCCCGGCGCAGCTTCAACCGCTGCAGCGTAGTCGGAGGACATCATAGGGCCTTTCGTTTGGGAGCAAGGGGGTTACGTAGCGATACCTCGTCTAGTTCGCGGCGCTAGCTCGATCGCGTACGGGCGTCACCTCGGCAGGCGGTTTTGGACCGCGATTGGCGCCCTTGGTGGGGCACACAACGGCGCCATCGGCGGTGACCGCAACGGTGAGTCGGCCGACACGGTCGATCTCCACGGTGATCGTGTCACCGTCGTGAACCTGACCGATACCGGCAGGAGTGCCGGTCGTCACGATGTCCCCGGGATGCAGGGTCATGACCGACGAGATGTACCCGATGAGAGCTGGGACGTTCCAGATGAGATCGGAGATGTCCGCGTCCTGCCGCATTACATCGTTGACTTGGGTGCGTAATCGCAATGTCGACACAGCACCAACCTCGTCCTTCGTCACAAGGTAGGGACCCACAGGGGTAAAGGTGTCGAACGATTTGCGCGTGGATCGGTCTTCTCCACCCCGCATCGTCATGTCGAGGAGGCAGGTGTACCCGGCTATAAATGATTCGGCCTCGTCCGGCGCAACGTTGCGTGCCGTACGGCCGATGATCAGGGCGAGTTCACCCTCCTGATCGAACCGGCGGTCGGTGTAGGGCAGTGCAACGTGCGTACCGTCGGCAGTGACCGAGGACGGCGCTTTAAGAAACACGCCTAGTGCGTCAATATGCGCATCCTCG
Organism: Gordonia sp. HS-NH1; assembly: GCF_001418765.1. Lineage (NCBI taxonomy): Bacteria > Bacillati > Actinomycetota > Actinomycetes > Mycobacteriales > Gordoniaceae > Gordonia > Gordonia sp. HS-NH1. The sequence continues at coordinate 11,095 of NZ_LIYC01000067.1, read as the reverse complement.
TTCATCTCCGCCTGATGGTCACGGTAGTTCACCGGAGCCGCAATTATTTTGCCGGGATCGGGCACGACGGGGGCAACCTCGACGTCGGCCAATGCCACACGAGGTAGACCGTCGAGCGCCTCCTCGTCGATGACCCCCCCAGTGGCTTGCAACAGCTGGCGCATCGCGCTGATTCCGTGTGCGCCATTCGTGAGCGAGGTCGCGTCGATGACTGTGTCAGCAGACACGATGCCGACGCGATTGCGCCCGGCGTCTGAATGGAACGAGAGAAGCTTCATGGTGTCGATTCCTTGTAGTGGCGGTCAACTTGTAGTGGCGGTCGAATAGTCCGGCTGATCAACCCGGGAGTGCTGAGAACTCCCCGGTGCGCTCTGCGTACAACCAGTCGAGGTCGGTGTAATCGTCGGCCGCACGCATTCGAAACACGCGGTTGCGCAGCGCAAGCATCGCCGGATCGTCGGTGTGCCAGGTGCGTCCCCAGGGCCGCGCAACGGCCTGGCATTTGGTGGTCAGCGGTATGCGCTCGGCCTCGAAGATCTTAAATGCACGCGCCGCGTCATTTGGGCACGCTTCCAGGCAATGTGCAAGTCCCAGCGCATCTTCGAGAGCTTGGCACGCGCCTTGACCCAGATACTGGAGCATCGCGTGCGCCGCATCACCAATGAGAACAGTGTGTTCAGTACTCCACGTACTGAGAGGCTCCCTATCGAAAATCGGCCATGCGCGGGAAGTGTCGATCTTGGCAAGGGCAGCGCGAACAGGCTCACAGGCGTCCGCGAACATCGCATCGAACTCGTCCGCTGTACCCCAGTCGGCACGGCCGGCGGCGAAACGCGGACTCTCATACACTGCTACCTGGTTGTATAACTCTCCGCGGCGTACGGGGTACTGCATCAGGTGAACTCCCGGGCCCATCCAGAGCACCACCTCGTCCCCGGCGACATCGCCCATCTGATCTATGTCGATAGCCCCGCGGTGTGCGACGTGACCGCTGAACGTTGGTTCAGAGGTGTCATGCAACTGTCGCACGCGTGACTTGATTCCATCCGCGCCTACCAGGACATCCGCAGTGTAGAAATCTCCGCCGACGAATGTGGCCGTCGCGTAGTCAGCTGATTCAGCGACCGATGACACAGACCTGTTGGTCTCAAGCGTGACAAGGGGATCGGCCACGCATGCTGCGAGCAGGATCGATAGGATGTCGCTGCGATGCGCCACGATGTACGGATAGCCATAGCGTTCGAGAAACGGAGCGCCGAAATCCAGTGTGGTGAGCTCGAGCGCATCGTGCACGTCGCGAACGACGGCGGACCCCGGGTGAACGGCGACGGCATTGAGCTCGCTCAAAAGACCCAATCGGTCAAAACTCCTGGTCGCGTTCGGACCAATCTGTAGGCCTGCGCCAATTTCGGTGAACTCCGGTGCCTGCTCTACCAGGTGTACGGGCCTTCCGGTTCGAGCAATCGACAAGGCAGTAGCGAGGCCGCCGATACCGCCGCCGATGATCAAGGTGGAGAAGTGTCGGGTGGTCATCAGGGCTCAACTTTCTCATCGCGGTACAGAGCCAGCGCATCGAGGACGGGTGCATCGCTGGTGGTGAAGATGTCCAAGTCACTGTGGGCGTGCAATCGGTACACCGCCCACGAAGGGACAACGAAGATGTCTCCGGGGCCGAGGTCGAACTCGCAGTCGTCGATCTCCACTCGTCCGGTGCCGGAGAACACCGCACACACCCGAGATCCGGTTTGGCGCTCCGCTGCTGTGGTTGTGCCAGAGAGCACCCGGCGCATTTCACAGCGAAGCGTGGGCATGACATCGCGGCTTCGTGTCGGGTCCTTGAATCGGACACTGGCGTCGCCGGATTCGGTTAATTCCAACAATGCCGTCAGCGCGGCGTCCGTGTCGAGCCACCGATACACGGTCAACGGCGAGTGTTCGGGCAAGAAGCCGTGACCTGCGGTTGCCGGCATGAGCCCTGCCCCTTGTCCGAAACGACGCTCCGAAGCCGAGCGGCGCGCCTGACTGCGATCCGCCTCCTCGCTAGGCCCCTCCTCGAAGAACACCGCATCCAGACCCGCCACGATGGGCAGATCGAGAACGTCGAGCCACATCATCGACTCCGAACTCGGATTGTGGTGCTCGTGGAACGCCCACGCGGGCGTCAAAATCAGATCGCCTTGCGACATCGTCACCGGATCGCCATCGAGGACGGTGTAGGCGCCCGCCCCGTCGAGTACAAATCGAAGAGCTGACGGCGTATGACGATGGGCCGGGGCGAGTTCACCAGGCAGCAGGAACTGCACCGCCGCCCACAGGGTTGATGAGATATATGGAGCGCCACCAAGACCGGGATTACTCAAAGCTAGTACGCGGCGATCGCCACCGCGCTCAATTGGAACCAGGTCACCGGATTGTGCCGCCAGCTTGACCAGCTCACTCATACTCCAGCGATGCGGGACCGTCGCCACCGATGGAGTCTTGGTCAGCAACCCGCGCATCTCCCACAGGGGCTGCAAGTCGTTCGCTGCGATATCGCTGTAGAACCGGTCGAGTTCGGGATCGTCGGAGGTGAAGCGTCGGGTGCTCATATACATCTCACTGGTAGGCGTCAAAACCGGACTAGCTGTTCAGAAACAAAAATCAGTCAAAGTAATCCGTGTACATACTAAAAGTATAGCGCAGGGCTGTGACTGTCAACACAACGAGCGCGATGGGTCGGGTATAGTTCGCTACTAGATGGTCACACCCTTGAACTGCAGCTATTGTGACATTGAGGCATCGGTCCCTGCCTCCAGATTTGTTGTGTTGACGGTCGGTTCGGGTCGTCTGTACTGTGAGTCACAGTCACTTATCCGTATACCGACTAAGGAAGCAACGGGACAGGACATGACACTCATCGAGGATCGAGTCTGTCAACGCTCGCTACAGGCGCGCGGTACGGGCGCGTGGGCACTTCCCGACTGAGCAGGCGGCGCTCAAATGCTTGTACTTGGCCACGCGTGCTCTGGACCCGACAGGGAAAGGTAAGGCACGATGGGCAATGAGGTGGAAGCCCGCGCTCAATGCGTTTGCGATCACCTTCGAAGGACGCATCACCCCGAACGGTAACTAACCGACATCAAGGTCGGATCCACCGTTAATCGGACACTCCCCGATAATGTTATCGGCACTTCAATGAGGCTGGGCGAGAACGGTTCTCGGCGTTGTCTGACGTAAGGGGTTCTTGTCGCGACCTAAGGATTCGGCTGTCGGACCTTCATGAGGTCGGGGATCGATCAGTCGGAGTAGCGGGGCACGACGGCGAACACCTCGATGTCGCGCGGTACCCCCTTGGCGCGGAATCGCCGGCGACGAGTGGCATACCGATCGGCGCCGGCGGCGTCGACGGTCGCTCCGCTGGCCAACAGCTCACCGGCTCCCGCGGCTGCCGCGATCCGAGCGGCGACGTTCACATCGACACCGAGGAAATCGTCACCGACCGCCCGCGGTTCGCCGGTGTGGAGACCGGCTCGCAGCTGTGGCCGGTAGTCCCCGAACGTCAGGGCACTCACGGCGACGATCACCTCGTGACCGGCCTCGATCGCCTCGACACCGTCGACGAACACGGCCATCGTCCCGTCGCCGAGATGTTTGACGATGCGTCCGCCGCGGCTGCGCACGATGTTCTCGGTGACGTCGTTGACGTCGCGCAGGAGTCGGAGGACCTGGTCGTCTCCGGCATGCAGGGCCCACGTCGAGAATCCGACGAGATCGGTGAACAAGATGGTGGCGGGGACTGGGGTGCGATCGGATCGACGACGTCGTGTGGTCACCAACGCCTGCCACACCTGGACCGATGCGAGGCCGAGCTCTCGTATGGCACTGGGTTTCTCGGGCCGGGACTCGCTGATGAGGCGTGCCACGCGGTCGGATGCACGCGGCCCGGTGATCGGGTTCTCGTTGTGCGGGATCAGATCTCGTGCGGCGCGAGCCGCCTTGACGACCCCGGCGCTGGAGTCGGTGCGGGCCAGTAGGTCGGCCATCCGGCGCCCGGGTCCGGGACGGTCGGGATCGTTGCGTCTGACGGGAAGCCGGTCGCCCCGACGACGGGTCGACCCACCGGTCCTGTCGTTCGCTGCGGAGGGTTCGTCCGGGCCGTCCGCGGCGGATGTCGCATCGTCGTCGGTCGGACCGGGATCCGGGAGACCGTCGCGGTCGCGGTCACGTGTCGAGTCGTCGGCTCCGGTCACGCCTTGAGTCTAGTGGCCCCGCTCATCGCGAGACCGACACCGCCGCGTCCTCGGTGACACCGTTCCGCAAACGCTGTTGTAACGGCCTTTGTACCGTGCTGTCATCAGCAAGACGCTCGACCGAACGGTGTTCGTACTTCATGCCTGGCCGAGTACGTTGTCACCGCTGTGCCCACGACAGCCATGACCGCCCACGTCAGGGTCCAGTAGGCGCGCGAGCGCCTGAGGTGGGACGTGTTTCACTCTGGTACGTGGCTTCAGGCGCAGCGCCGGTGACGGTTCCATCGGTCTTCACGATCGGCGGCGACGGAACACTGACGGCCGAACCTCTCGCGATCAGCCTTTGGTCAAAGTCCAAGATCGGGGGATACGCGGTGTGCGGTGTACTGGCCCGTGCCATCGAGGAGGTCGCTGCGGCTAGAAGTCGACAGACCGATCTCGGAGCGAGAGGGCCTGATTACTACAGGCTCTCGGTCACGCCGGCGTCGTTGTCCGGTCGCCTTTCCGCGGTGGTCCGGTCGCCATGTGAGCAGAAGTGCCAATGCCAACAGGATCTCGGCGATGTCGCCCCAGTAGTACATGAGCGTTCCGCCGGCGCGTAGCTCGTCGAGTGGTGCGCCGACCCTGACGAACAATCCGGCGTACAGCAACTGGGCGATGACGGCGTGTCCGAGGATGGCGAGTCCGAGGACCGCAAGTCGCGTATGCACCGACGGACGCTCGGGCCCCGGATCCGGGCCGGCGATCATCCACGCGAACAGATAACCGGACACGAAGAAGTGGACGTGCACGACCATGTGGAAGGCTTCGTGGCGTTCGGTGAGAGCGAACAGCGGGGTGAAGTACAGCGCGGCGAGGCCGCCGATGGTCGCTGCGAGGAGCACTGCGGGGTGGGTGGTGATTCGAGCGGGACGTGAGCGTAGCAGGTGCACAAGCGGTTTGGTGACCGAGACCGGCGCAGTCCTCAGGACCAGAGTCATCGGCGCGCCCAGTGCGAGGGCGAGTGGCGCGTACATGCCCAGCAGGAGGTGGCCCAGCATGTGATCGGGGAATGCATCGGACGTGCTCGGCTGAAGTGCCAGACCCAGAACGATTAAACCGACGATGAAACTCGCCGTGTGCCAGTGGTTCCACCCGCGTGGCTGTCGGCGGCATCGCTGAGCGGCGACAATATAGATCACTCCGGCGAACACGAGTGCGGTCATCGCCACCAGGACACCGGCGGAAGCGGTGCCCGCATGCGATTGGTGAGCGACGGTCACGGCGTCGAGGTGCGCCGGTCGGCCCGCGGCGGCGCATCATCGTACGGCTTTGCGGTTCGTTGTAGCGCCCACCCGATGAGCACGAGAGCAACTCCGAGTATCAGAAAGCCGATGTCCCAAAGGGTTTGGTGGTCACCGCTTCGGACGTGGTGAATTCCGAGGATGTGGTGGTCGATGATGCCCTCGACGAGGTTGAACAGCCCCCATCCGACAAGGACCCAACCCCACAGTGATCGTGACGTCCACAACCGCTGACGTGCGTGCGTGACGCGTGAATACAGCAGTGCCAACCCGATCAGCACGGCGAGCCAGGGGAAGGTATGGAACAACCCGTCCCAGAGAGTGTTGATCTCCAGGCCATGGACGGTGTCGGCCGGGTAGTGGTCGATCCCGATACGGTCGGTGTCGGTGCTCGTCAGCATGTGATGCCACTGCAGTATCTGGTGGAGCAGGATGCCGTCGACGAAACCGCCGAGACCGACACCGAGGACCACTCCCGGCAGGGCGAGTGAGGTCTCAGTGTCTTGACGATTGGTTGCCCGCGGGCTGCTGCGCATTCCATCGCGATGCCCGGGCGTCGTCCGGTCTAAACGTCACCGTATTGACCACGTGCCTGCACCCCATACCGGCTTTTGCCTGGCGAAAAAAAGGGTCTCCACCAGGCCCGGAACGGTTCAGTGCAATGCCTGCGACGATGCGCGGGCCCTCTATTTCTCGATGCCGGTGATGGGCCGGCGCCTCGCCCAGTGCGTCCTGGCTGTGCTGGTGCTACGCGCGCAGCGGGTCGTCGAACGACTCGTCGAGATTCCGAGCCTCTCAGCACCCAGGTGGGGAATCTCAACCGTTGTCGCGAGCGTCTTCGCACCACCAGCTTGGCGTGTCGGGGTTTCCCTCCTCCGATTCACTGCTGCTGCAGCTGGCGAAGAACAGTCCCCCGATTACGAACATCGCCACGACGACGCCAACACCGCGCCGAAGACGCTGATCAGACCGGCGCGCCGGCCGCTTCGGCGTCGTCGGCCTCGCGCCCGTACCGGGTGGCCAGCCACGAGCAGATCATGAGCTGGATCTGGTGGAAGATCATCAGTGGCAGCACGATGAGGCCGACGGTGGTGCCGGCGAAGAGGACGGTCGCCATCGGCAGGCCGGTGGCCAGGCTCTTCTTGGTGCCACAGAACTGGATGGCGATCGTGTCGGCGCGGTCGAAGCCGAGACGTTTCGGAACCCAGCCCGTCACCGCGAGCATCACCAGGACGAGCAGCAGCGAGATGACCGTCACCGCGATCACCTGACCCACCCCGACCGTCGACCAGATGCCCTGGACGACCCCCTCACTGAACGCGACGTAGACGACGAGCACGATGGCGCCGCGGTCGGCCAGCTTGGTGATCTTCGCGTGCCGGGTGAAGAACGGGCCGACCCATTTGCGGGCGAGCTGCCCGATCAGGAACGGCACCAGGATCTGCGCGACGATCTTCAGGACCGACGTCGCGTCGATGCTGATGTCACCGGCGTTCTGCATCAGCGCGACCACGAGCAGCGGGGTCAAGAAGACGCCGAGGATGTTCGACGTGGACGCGCTGACGATGGCACCGGCGATGTTGCCTCTGGCCATCGAGGTGAAGGCGATCGAGGACTGCACGGTCGAGGGCACCAGGCACAGGAACAGCAATCCGGCGTACAGGTCCTCGCCGATCAGCGGCTCGACGATCGGCTTCAGCGCGAGTCCCACGATCGGGAACACGATGAACGTGAACGCCAGGATCGTGACGTGCAACCGCCAGTGCCGGAGACCTTCGAGCGCCTCGCGTGGATGTAGCCGCGTGCCGTACAGGAAGAACAGCGCGGCGATCGCGACGATCACCACCCAGTCCAGTGCCTCCGCGGCCGCGCCGCGGACCGGCAGGAAAGCGGCGACGACGACGGCGATGATGATGGCCAGGATGAAGCCGTCGATCGGAGAGCGATCGAGGAGATTCTTGAGCGTACGCATGGATGTGCCCCGAGGTCAGAGGTGTGAGACGACGCCGGCCGGCTCAGGCCGGGGTGGAGTCGCCCGCGCAGACGCCGCGCAGCGAGCAGGCGCCGCAGCTGCTGGTGCCGCAATCGGCCGCCGGGCCGGAGGGGTCCTCGTCGGCGGCGTGGCTGTGGGCGTCGTCGCCCGAACAGCAGGAGCAGCCGCCGTCGTCGACGGGTACGGCTGCGGCGGCGCGTACGCCGATGCCGCTGACCAGCCCGATCACCACGAGCGCGGCGACCAGCGCGACGAGTCCGAAGGCCAATGCCCATCCGCCCGGGACGGCGAGGGTCGCGATGCCGCCCAGTGCGAGGATCAGACCGGCGCCGAGGGTGCCCGGGCCGGCGATGCGGTTGGCGATGCGGAACGCCTCGTCGGATCGCATGGTCTCCGCGGAGCGGACGCCGATCCATCGATTGCGCGGGAGGGTGCCGCGCAATCCGCGGATTCCTACCACCGCCCAGAGTCCGGCCAGCACGAAGAGCAGTACGGCAACGGCGACGGACACGGCATTCACGACCCACAGCATACGACCGTGCGTCGTACCCGCCGAATCGGCGTACGGCGGCCGTTGCCGGCGGCGGCCGAGGCGACCGGATTGGGGAGCTGCGACCGACAGGATTTACCCTGGTCGCGTGACTTCAGCCGAGAAGACGAGCGGCGACACCGCCGGCACGACCGCACACCGCTACACGGCGTCGGTCGCCGGCGAGATCGAGCAGCGCTGGCAGCAGACCTGGTCCGACGAGCGCGCCTATGAGGCGCCGAACCCCGTCGGGCCGCTCGCCGGTGACCTGTCCGCCTTCGGCGGCGGCGACGCCGACGCTGCCGACAAGCTCTTCGTGCAGGACATGTTCCCCTACCCGTCCGGGGCGGGCCTGCACGTCGGCCACCCGCTCGGCTTCATCGCGAGCGACGTCTTCGCCCGCTACCAGCGGATGACCGGCAAGAACGTGCTGCACACGATGGGCTTCGACTCCTTCGGTCTGCCCGCCGAGCAGTACGCCGTGCAAACGGGCACCCACCCGCGCACCACCACCGAGCAGAACATCGAGCGCTACCTGGGCCAGATCCGACGCCTCGGGTTGGGCCACGACGAGCGTCGTCGGGTGGCCACCACCGACGTCGACTTCTACCGCTGGACCCAGTGGATCTTCCTGCAGATCTACAACGCCTGGTACGACGCCGACCAGGGCAAGGCCCGGCGCATCTCCGAGCTCGTCGACGAATTCGCTTCGGGTGCACGAGCATTGGGTGGCAAGTACGAGGGGCGCGACTGGGCCGACCTCTCCCCCGCCGAGCGCACCGAGATCCTCGACGATCATCGCCTGGTCTACCTGAGCGATTCGCTGGTCAACTGGTGCCCGGGACTGGGAACCGTGCTGGCCAACGAGGAGGTCACCGCCGACGGCCGCAGCGACCGCGGCAACTTCCCGGTCTTCCGGAAACACCTGCGGCAGTGGATGATGCGGATCACCGCGTACTCCGACCGGTTGCTAGACGATCTCGATCTGCTGGACTGGCCGGACAAGGTCAAGACCATGCAGCGCAACTGGATCGGCCGCTCGCGCGGCGCCCAGGTGCGCTTCGACGTGCCCGGCGTCGGCGGCATCGAGGTCTTCACGACCCGTCCCGACACGCTCTTCGGCGCCACGTACATGGTCCTGGCGCCCGAGCATCCGCTCGTCGACGAGCTGACCGCAGGCGACTGGCCGGCCGGCACCGATGACCGCTGGACCCGCGGAGGGGCGGACCCCGCTGCTGCCGTTGCGGAGTACCGCGCGTCGATCGCCGCGAAGTCCGACCTCGAACGCCAGGAGAACAAGGAGAAGACGGGCGTCTTCACCGGCAGCTTCGCGATGAATCCTGTGAACGGCGAGCAGGTTCCGGTCTTCGTCGCCGACTACGTCCTCATGGGATACGGCACCGGCGCGATCATGGCGGTCCCGGCGCACGACGCCCGTGACCACGAGTTCGCCACCGTGTTCGGACTGCCGATCCGCGAGGTGATCGGTTCGGACACCGACATCGCCGCCGAGGCCTACGTGGGCGACGGTCCCCTGGTGAACTCCGGGTTCCTGGACGGTCGCAACGTCGAGGATGCGAAGGCGGCGATCGTCGAGCGCCTCGAGGCCGACGGTGTGGGCACCGGGAGGATCCAGTACAAGCTGCGCGACTGGCTGTTCGCGCGCCAGCGCTACTGGGGCGAACCCTTCCCGATCGTCTACGACGCCGCCGGCCAGCCGCATGCGCTGCCCGAATCGATGCTGCCGGTGGAGCTTCCCGAGGTCGACGACTATGCGCCGGTGTCGTTCGACCCCGACGACGCGGACAGCGAACCGTCGCCTCCGCTGGCCAAGGCCACGGAGTGGATGACGGTCGAACTCGATCTGGGTGACGGTGTGCAGACCTACACCCGGGACGCCAACGTCATGCCCCAGTGGGCGGGCAGTTCGTGGTATCAGCTGCGCTACATCGATCCCACCAACTCGGAAACCTTGTGCGCCAAGGAGAACGAGGCGTACTGGATGGGTCCTCGCCCGGCGCTGCACGGCGCGAACGACCCCGGTGGCCTCGACCTCTACATCGGTGGCGTCGAACATGCGGTGCTGCATCTGCTGTACTCGCGGTTCTGGCACAAGGTCCTGTTCGACCTCGGCTACGTCACCAGTCGCGAGCCGTACCGAAAGCTGTTCAACCAGGGCATGATCCAGGCGTACGCCTACACCGATTCGCGCGGCATCTACGTGCCGGCCGAGGAGGTGACCGAGGAGAACGGCGAGTTCTTCTACAACGGTGAGAAGGTCCGCCAGGAGTACGGCAAGATGGGCAAGTCGCTGAAGAACTCGGTGGCGCCCGACGACATCTGCCGTGATTACGGTGCTGACACCCTGCGCGTCTACGAGATGTTCATGGGTCCGCTCGACCAGTCACGGCCGTGGGCCACCAAGGACGTGGTGGGCTCGCAGCGATTCCTGCAGCGGATCTGGCGGCTCGTCGTCGACGAGGAGTCCGGCGCCCTGCGCGTCGCCGACACCGAACTCGACGACGACACGAAACGGTTGCTGCACAAGACGATCGCCGGCGTCCGCGAGGACTACGACGCGCTGCGCAACAACACGGCGGTCGCCAAGCTGACGGTGCTGACCAACCATCTCACCAAGAACTTCGAGAAGTCGGGCGCGCCGCGGGACGCCGTCGAACCTCTGGTGACCATGCTCGCTCCCCTGGCGCCGCACATCGCCGAGGAGCTGTGGCACCGGTTGGGTCGTGGTGGTCTGGTTGTCCGCGCCCCCTTCCCCACTCCTGACCCGCAGTGGCTGGTCGAGGACACCGTCGAGATCCCGGTCCAGGTCAAGGGCAAGGTCCGCAGCCGGATCACCGTCGCGGCCGACGCCGACGAGGACACGATGCGCGCCGCCGCGCTCGCCGACGAGAAGATCGTCGCGATCCTCGACGGCGCCGAACCCCGCAAGGTCATCGTGGTCCCCGGCCGGATGGTGAACATCGTCCCGTGACAGCCCCCGTTCCCTGAGGCCTGGCGGCCGTCGTGGACTGCGAAAGAGCACTCGTGAGCGTCCGAATTT
>NZ_LIYC01000066.1:0-12984 GCF_001418765.1 Gordonia sp. HS-NH1 | reverse complement strand
CCACCCTATGGGGCACTACTCAACTCTCGCGACACCTGCGGGACCACTCGTCCTCATACCTCCCGCGCGCCGATAAGGCGGGTCGTCCGACGACGTAGACTCCCCGGGTTCTCAACCACGGTGCAGGATCGAGTTTGGGTCCATCTTGCTGCCACACCTTGTAGTGCAGGTGTGGGCCGGTGGAGTAGCCGCGGTTTCCTACCGTTGCGATCTGCGCGCCGGCCAGGACTCGCTGCCAGACGCTCACCAGTGTCTCGCTGATGTGCCCATACACGCCGATCGTGCCGTCGTCTTGCAGCACTCGCATCCACAGCCCGAAGCCGGCGGCCTTCGATAACCGTCCCCGCCCAAGGCGATCTTTGAGGTCGCGGGTTCGGTGTGCTCACGCAGCTGTGACACGCGCAGCAAGTTCGTGGGGTAGTCGGGGCTGCTCGTCTCATCGATAACGACAGTGACGTCTCGAAGACGTGGCGTTTCTGGGTGCCGTCAGGTGGTCGAGAGTGACCACCCAGGTCGGCCGGGTGCCACCGTCTGTCAGATCCTGCTCGTGGAGTGGGTGGAGTGGACGTGATCAAAAGCGCGTCCGGATCTGAGTCGCCTCCTTCCTTCGTTGCTCCACACGAGTCCGTTAGCTGAGCGTGTAGAGCAATTGTTCGTTTGCGGCGTATGCATTTTCGGCGTTTCTGGCGACCAGCGCGTTGACACTATTGATGGTGCTGCGTTGTTCCCAGTGTGTGCCGTCTGGGCTGCGCCAGACGGTGTCGGCGGTGTCGATGCCCCAGAGCGTGCCATCGGGTGCGGCCGCCAGGAGAGCTAGGGCCGGCGCATCGGGAACGGTTGTGAAGGTCTGGGCGTCGTCGGTGCTGTGTTGCAGGCCATCTGGGGTAGTCGCCCATACGCCGCGGTCGGTGATCGCGAGTGCTGCTGCGGCCAGGGGCGCGCCGGGGGTCCAGCTTCTCCCGTCATCGGTCGATACGAGCAGGCCGTTGATTCCGTCGAAGCCTACGAGTAGTTGTCCGTTGGTGGCGAGCGCGTGGAAGTCGATGTCGCCGGCCACCGATCTCGGTGTCCATGTCTGCCCGCCATCTTCGCTGGCGACGAGTCCCAGCGGGTTGGGTGCCGAGCTCCGCGGGCCGGGATGGCCGGAGGCGAAGATCCGATCAGAGCCGGTTACCCCGGCCAGTCCCATGAAGTCGTCGTCGGAGACGCCGACCCGGCTGGTGGTTCCATCTGCGGTGAGGGCGATTACGCCGGTGTGAGTTCCGGCGAGGATAGTGCCGTCGGCGCGGATGTGCAGGGCGTGGAGGTGGTCGAGTTCTGGGGTCAGTGTTGCGCTCTCTGCTGAGGTTGCCGACGGTGGTGGGGATGTGGGTTGTTCCCGGGTGGAGCAGCCGGTTAGCACAATCAGCGTGGCGATGACTGCGAGGACGACCGCAGCGGTGCGGTTGGACGGGGTTGAGGCAGGCAAGCGGCTAGGACTTTCGTGTGGGTAGGACTGAGTTCGGGCGTGGGTGGTGTGGTGATCGGGGTGGTGGCGAGACCGGGTAGGAGCCGCCCTAACCCTCTGGGGGTGTCGTGGTCACGACTTCTGGATGGGGGTGGAAGGCTGTGAAGGCTTTTGGCCGCAATGCTTTTGGAGGACGAGGGAGATGAGGACGTTGCCGAGGTGGTGACGTGCCCCGGAGAGGTCGCCGATCGCAGCGAGGTGGCGGACGAGACCGATGTGTGCGGCGAGGTGGCGGCGTCGGTTCGAGGTGACGCTGAGGTGGTGGGCGCGGTGGAAAAACTGGTGGGTCGAGTATGGCGTGGGTGCTCGGTAGACGTCTCGCATGGCATGCAGATACTGACGACGGTGGTCGTCGGGGGGCGAGTGCGTCTCCTTCGGGTTCTCGGTCACGGCGCATTCCTCGGACTGGTACGCGCAGGCCGGGTCAACCCGCGTCAACTAACTACTATAAAACCTAGTAATTGGCGGCGCGGTCGGTGCCTGAGTTGCGGCGTCACCGACGAACTTCTGGGGCATACTGGCTGGTGGTGCAGGTGGTGGGTCGCCGGGAAGGTGTGTTGAGTGTGGGTCTCAGCGAGCTGACGGCGGGGCGTCGAGGATCGAGGCGAACGATGGGTGAGCATCCATGAGTGCAGCGGTGGTGTTAGTTGTTGCCGCGGGTGTGCTGGGCTGGTTGTGGCCTCGATGGATGGTTCGGGTGCAGGGCCGTATCGATGCTCGTTGGGTGTTGGTGGCCTGGCCGGCCGCGCAGGTCGTGTTTGCGATGTTGTGGGTGGGAGCTGTTGTGACGCTGGCGGTTCCCGGCCATTTCGGCATCCATTCGTTGTCCGAGGTGGTGTCGTGTCTGCGGGTGTTGTCACACGGCGCATCCCCGCGGGTGGAGGCGATCTCCGGTGGCGTGCTGGCGGTGGTGACCGGGGCAGCGATTGTCCGAGCGGTGACGATCGCGGTGCGATCGGCGGTGCGGATGCGTGGTGCTCGTGAGGAGTATCTGCAGTCGTTGCGGTTGGTGGGCGCCCGCAGTGAGCGCTATCCCGATGTGTGGTGGCTCGCCGACGGGCGGCCGATGGCGTTTTGTCTGCCGGGCAAGGATGCCGGCATTGCCGCCACGACCGGGTTGCAGGCGGCGTTGTCCGGTGAGGAACTCGATGCCGTCGTTGCTCATGAGCGCGCACACCGGCGGCAACGTCATCACACCGTGGTGTTGGCGGCCCGCGCTCTCGGGCGTGCGTTCCCGCTGATTCCGTTGTTCAGCCGCGCGGGCCGTGAGGTCGCCGGCTTGGTCGAGCAAGCCGCCGATGCCCGCGCGGCCCAGCTGGTGGGTGCGCGGGCGGTCTGCTCGGCGTTGGGAACGTTGGCCCGTTCGGGACCTGTAGCGGGCCCGGTGGGTGTGTTGTCGATCAGCGATTCGTCGTCGGTGGGGCCTCGGTTGAGCCGCTTGGACTCCGGTCACCGGTGCCGGTCGCGACGTCATCATGTGGGTGCTGCCGCGGCGGTGGCTGGTGTGGTGGCGGTGCCGACCACGCTGGCGGTGTCCGGTGTCGTCTCGGCGATGGTGATCGCGATGTGTGTGTAGCCGAGACCGACCCGGGCAGGTCCGACCGCTAGGGGTTGTTGAGAAGCTGCTGCATCCTCGCAATTTCGCTCTCCTGATCAGTGACGATCTGACGTGCCAGAGCGATCGCCTCGGGCGATTGGCCGTCTTGAATCTCGGTCTTGGCCATGGCGATGGCGCCGCGATGGTGTTCGATCATCTGGGTCAGGAACAGGCGCGACGCCTCGGCTCCTTGCGCGTCGCGTAGCTGCTGCATCTGTTCTGGCGACATCATGCCCATCATCGACGGCATCGGGGAGGAACCCGGCGCCATCGACGTACCCATGTCCATGTTGTGTCCCTGGCCCTCGAGTGGGGCTCCCCATTGCTTCAGCCACGACTGCATCTGCTCGATCTCAGGCTGCTGAGCGTCTTTGATCTGCTGGGCCAGACTGACGACCTGGGGGTTGATGTTGTCCTTCTCCAACAGGATGTCGCTCATCATGATCGCCTGGGTGTGGTGCGGGATCATCTGCTGGGCGAACGAGATGTCCGCGCTGTTGTGTTCGGCAGTGGCCGCCGCTGAGGATTCGGTACTGGCCGCGCTGGTACCCATCCCCGACATCGAGGAATGATCCTCAGTCGAGGTGTCCGAACACGCGGCCACCACTGTCAGAACAGCCGCCGCGGCAGCAACGACGACACCCGTTCGTGTGACTCTCATCGATCTCCTCCTCAAGAGTGATACTTCGCCACCGCCCGGCGGCGCTTCGATAACAATTCTACTAACACCGATAGTAGTTAGTCGCCTGCCCGGCACCCACAAAACGGGCGGTGAACTGCGCAAACAAAGCCGCTAATGCCTGATTAGTTCGCTTCGTAGTGGAGCCGCGTGTGACTGGTGGGGCACAAGTGACTTGTGGTGTGATCTCGCGGGTACACGCATGGCACTCGTGCGTGGGTCTACGACGTCCGCGGGAAAGGTCCGACCGCATGCAGATGGTGTTGACATCGCTACGGGTCAAGGCGGGGCAGCAGTGGGGCCCCAAAGCGCTGGGGGTGGCAGCGGCGGTGTGCGTGGGCGTTGCGCCTGTGATTGCCACCGCACCGGCGGCGGCCTCGACCGATGGACATGTGGCCGGGGAGTTGATCGCGATCGTGCAGGACTCGGTGAAGGCCGCTTTGGGTGGTGCCGCGGCGGCGAATTTGGGGAAGCCGATCACGCAGGCGGCGTCCTGCCTGGGCGCTCAGGCCCAGTCGGGCAGTGTCGGCGATGCGGGCAGTGTGGCCGCGCTGCAGTGCTTCGGAACGTTTTCGCTCATTGATCCGATAGACGGGTTCCGGATCATCGACGCGTTACCGCTGGCTCGGCTGGTGGCCACCCTGATCGCCGCGATCGTGCCGCACGATCCGAACGAGCCGCATGGCCCCCAGCCGCAGGAACCCGGAACGCCGACGCCGCTGCTGCCCGGTAGTGGCGGTGCGGTGGCGCCGACTGCGGGTGAGATCACGTCCACCTTCGGTGACGGACGGGGCCATCAGGGCATTGATATCGGCAATGATCTGGGTGCGCCGATTGTCGCTGTGGCTGACGGGGAGGTCATCACCTCCGGACCTGCCGAGGGGTTCGGGTTGTGGATGCGGATCCGGCACGATGACGGCACGATCACCACCTACGGCCACAACGACGAGAATCTGCTCGAGCAGGGCGCGCGAGTACGGATGGGGCAATCGATCGCCACGGTGGGCAACCGTGGGGTGTCGACCGGCCCGCATCTGCATTTCGAGGTTCTCGACCCGACGGGAGTCAACGTTGATCCGGCACAGTGGCTGGCCGATCGTGGGGTGGTTCTGGCGATGGCCGCTGATGCCGACGCCCGCGCGCCGGGGCCGGTGGTGCCGCAGTGGGTCGGCGAACCACGCCTGTGACGAACCCGGTGTGGTGGGTCAGGAACGAACGAGGCGAGCGATGGCCGCCGAGGCTTCAGCGATCTTCTCCTGCGCCTCGTCCCCGCCGGCGTGGGCGGCATCGAGCACACAGTGGGTGAGATGGTCGTCGAGCAAACCCAGCGCGACCCCCTCCAGCGCCTTGGTCAGCGCCGAAATCTGGGTCAGGATGTCGATGCAGTACTGCTCCTCGTCGACCATCCGATAGATACCTCGGGATTGCCCCTCGATGCGCTTGAGGCGGGCCAGGTATTTGCCCTTGTCGCTGATGTAACCGTGGGAAGAGTGTTCCGAGGCAGAGGATTCTTCCGGGGTGGAGGATTGTCCCGGTGCGGACGCAGCGGTCATGGACTCACCTTCTCAGTGGATCGCGGTCGGTTGTGCTGCAGTGCACGCACTGTACTCGCGCCTGGGTGCAGGTCGAGTCGGCGTAACAGTTGCGCGTTGAGTGCGACCACGACCGTCGAGGCTGACATCAGGATCGCTCCGACCGACATCGGCAGGACGAACCCGATGGGCGCGAGAATTCCGGCGGCCAGCGGTACCGAGATCAGGTTGTATCCCGCTGCCCACCACAGGTTCTGCTTCATTTTTCGGTAGCTGGCGTCCGACAGCTCGATGACCGACAGCACCGAGCGGGGGTCGTCGCTGGCGAGGATGACCCCCGCCGAGGCGATCGCGACGTCGGTGCCGGCCCCGATCGCGATGCCCACATCGGCTTGGGCCAGGGCGGGGGCGTCGTTGACGCCGTCGCCCACCATCGCCACCTTGCGTCCTTCGTGCTGCAGTTCGGCCACCTTGCTGGCTTTGTCTTCCGGGCGTACACCGGCGAACACCCGGTCGATACCGAGGTCGTGAGCGACGGTGTGCGCCACTGCTTCGGCGTCGCCGGTGATCATCACGACCTCGACCCCGCGGGCGTGCAGCGCCTCGACGGCTTGGCGGGATTCCCCGCGCACCTCGTCAGCGAGTTTGACAGCTCCGATCAGCTCAGTGTCGCGGGTGACATGCAGGATGATTGCGCCGTCGGCGCGCCAGCGATCAGCGATGGCCAGTTCCTGATGGCCCTGTTCCTCGAGCATGCGGGGCCCGCCCACCCGCACTGTGGCGCCCTCGACGCGAGCGGTCACACCGACCGCCGGTGACGAGGTGAAGTCGGTGGCCGCGGGAACCGGCTGGGCGCGGTCGCCGGCCGCTGCGACAATTGCTCGCGCCAGCGGGTGCTCGCTGTCGGCTTCGGCGCTGGCGGCCAGGGTGAGCACGGTGTCCTCATCGACGCCGTCGGCGGCCGCGATCTCGATGACGGTGGGCTCACCCTTGGTCAGGGTTCCGGTCTTGTCGAACAGCACCGCATCCACAGTGCGCATGGCCTCAAGTGCCAACCGGTCTTTGACCAGCACGCCGCCGCGGGCGGCGCGTTCTGTGGCAATGGCCACCACCAGGGGGATAGCCAAGCCGAGTGCGTGCGGGCAGGCGATGACCAGCACGGTGATGGTTCGAATCACCGCCTGGTCGGGTTGGCCGATGACCGTCCACACGATGGCGGTGATGATCGCTGAGCCGAGCGCGAACCAGAACAGCAGCGCTGCGGCGGAATCGGCCAGCCGCTGGGCGCGGGAGGTGGAGTTCTGCGCGTCTGCCACCAGGCGCTGAATCCCGGCCAGCGCCGTGTCGTCGCCGGTGGCGGTGATCTGGACCCGCAGCCCCGAGTCGGTGGCCACCGTGCCGGCCACCACCTGATCGCCGATGCCGCGGCGCACCGTGCGCGATTCTCCGGTGACCATGGATTCATCGAGCTCGGCCGAGCCGTCTACGACGCGACCGTCGGCCGGGACGCTGGCCCCGGGGCGCACGATCACCACATCTCCGACCTGCAGCTCACTGGGAGCAACGGTGGTGATGTGGTCGCCCTCGACGCGTTCGGCCTCATCGGGCAGCAGCGCGGCCAGCGAGTCCAGGGCCGAGGTTGTCTGGGCCAGCGACCGCATCTCGATCCAATGCCCCAACAGCATGATCACGATGAGCAGGGCCAGTTCCCACCAGAAGTCCAGTTCGTGGTGCAACACACCGATGCTCGCACCCCAGGACGCCACGAAGGCCACCGTGATCGCCAAGGCGATCAACAGCATCATTCCCGGTGCGCGCGACCGCAGTTCTGCAGAGGCGCCTACCAGGAACGGCCGCCCACCCCAGCAGTACATCACCGTACCCAGCACCGGTGAGACCCACTTCAACACTTCACCATCGGGTAGGTCATAGCCGATGAGCATCGCGAACATGGGCGAAAAGGCCACGACCGGCACAGCCAGGGCCAGCATGATCCAGAACAGCCGCCGGAACTGCCCGACGTGATCACCATGCCCCCCATGCCCAGCGTGATCATGGTCTGCGCGGGCGCGCTCAGCATGGTGATCGTGGTGGTTGTGTGACGCTGCGGCGAGTTGGCCGTGGTGGCGTTCATCGGCGGCGTCGTGACCGACGTGCTCAGGGGAAGAGTGCTCGTTCATGCCGCTACCTTATACCCCTGGGGGGTATACGTCGAGGGGTTGGTGGGTGGAACTGTGGACGATGAGTGGGGCGGGCTGGTGAAGGCGCGCAGCCGCAGGCTGTTGCTGACGACGAACACGCTGGACAACGCCATGGCGGCCCCAGCCAGCATGGGGTTGAGCAGTCCCAGCGCGGCCAGCGGTATCGCGGCGACGTTGTAGGCGAATGCCCAGAACAGGTTCATTTTGATCGTTTTCAGAGTGGTGCGTGCCAAGGCGATCGCGTCGGCGGCAGCGTTGAGGTCGCCGCGGACCAGGGTGATGTCGGCGGCATGCATGGCGGCGTCGGTGCCGGTGCCCATCGCCAGCCCGAGATCGGCGTGGGCCAGGGCAGCGGCGTCGTTGACGCCGTCGCCGATCATGGCCACAACCTTGCCGTCGGATTGCAGGTCGGTGATGACGGCGGCTTTGTCGGCCGGCAAGACGTTGGCGATGACGGTGTCGATCCCGACCTCAGCGGCGACGGTGTCGGCGACGGTCTGGTTGTCGCCGGTCAACAGGATGGGCGTCATACCCAGTGCGGCGAGCCGGGCGATGGCGTGTGCGCTGGTGGGTTTGATCGCATCGGCGACCGCCAGGACCGCATGGGCGCGGCCGTCCCAGGCGACGAGTACGGCGGTCTGTCCGGCTTCTTCGGCGGCGGTCTGCGCCTCGTTGAGGTGGGGGTCATCCACGGCGATGCCGTGTTCGGCCAGCAGCGTCGGACGCCCGACGGTGACCACACGTCCCTGGACCGTGCCGCGCACGCCTCGACCTTCGAAGCTGCGGAAGTCTTCGACCTCGTCGAGCTGTCCGACTTCGGCGGCTGCACCAGCAGCGATGGCGGCCGCGACGGGGTGCTCGGAGGCATTTTCCACCGCTCCAGCGAGGGCGAGCACGTCGGCGCGAGTGGTGGTGGGGGAGGTGGTGACCTGGACGAGTGTCATCTGGCCCGTGGTGACCGTGCCGGTTTTGTCGAGGACAACGGTGTCGATGGTTCGGGTGGATTCCAGGACTTCGGGGCCTTTGATCACGATGCCGAGTTGGGCTCCGCGGCCGGTACCGACCAGCAGTGCGGTCGGGGTGGCCAGTCCCAGCGCGCAGGGGCAGGCGATGATCAGCACAGCGACCGCGGCGGTGAACGCCGCTTGCAGGGGATAGCCGGCGCCGATCCACGCGCCGAGGACTGCGATGGCGACGGCGATGACCACCGGCACGAAGACGCTTGAGATCCGGTCGGCCAGTCGCTGGGCGTGGGCTTTGCCGGTCTGGGCGCGTTCGACCATCGCGGCCATTTGCGCGAGTTGGGTGTCCGCTCCCACGCGGGTCGCCCGCACCCGCAGGTGCCCGCCGGCGTTGACTGTCCCGCCGGTCACGGTGTCGGCGGGGGCGACCTGGACTGGCATCGACTCGCCGGTGACCATGCTGGCATCGACTGCCGAGGTGCCGGACACCACCACACCGTCGCTGGCGATCTTCTCGCCGGGGCGCACATTGAACTCGTCGTCAATGGCGAGCTCGCCGATCGGGATCCGATGCTGGTGGCCGTCCCTGATCACTGTGACGTCTTTGGCGCCCAGCTCCAACAAGGCCCGCAACGCCGCACCGGCTTGCCGTTTGGACCGCTTCTCGAAGTATCGGCCGGCCAGGACGAACATCGTGACCCCCGCGGCGACCTCGAGGTAGATGTTGCCTGCACCGTCAGAGGCGCTGACCGTCAGGGTGAATCCGTGGGTCATGCCTGGTTGTCCGGCGGTGCCGAAGAACAACGCATACAACGACCACAACAGCGCCGCGGTGGTGCCGACCGAGATGAGGGTGTCCATGGTGGCCGCACCGTGGCGCAGGTTGAGCAACGCGGCGCGATGAAACGGCCATGCCGCCCACACGATCACTGGCGCGGCCAACGTCAACGACGCCCACTGCCAGTAGGTGAACTGCAACGCCGGGACCATTGCCAGCGCGATCACCGGTACCGAGAGAACCACCGCACCGATCAGTCGGTGACGCAAGGCCACGAGCTCCCCGTCGTCGTCCGAAGGGTCATCGTCGGGGGCGGCACCTTTGGTGGGAGTGGCGGGCAGCGCAGCGTGGTATCCGGCCTGTTCGATGGTCTCGATCAGCAGGTGTGGGTCGACACCGGCGGGTGCGCTGACGTGAGCTTTTTCGGTGGCGTAGTTCACCGAGGCGCTCACTCCGTCGAGTTTGTTCAGTGTGCGTTCGATGCGTGCCGCGCACGATGCACACGTCATGCCCGACACGGCGAGTTCGACATCGACGGCGCCTGTCTGCTCGGCGGTGGCCGCAGGTGGGTGGATCGGAGCTGAGGTGGTCATGGGGGAGTTCCTCGTGGGTGAATGCCTCGGCGCAATGCCCCGGGGTGGCGCTGGTCAGCGAGTTAGTGTCCGGCGTGCGGATCGGCCGAGGGGGCCGTGGAGTCAGGTGTCGGGGCAGGGGTGCCGGTGGGGGCATCGAGAACGAAGGTGGCGGTGTGCACAGCGCCGTCGACCTGGAAGTCGAGGTAGAGCAGATAGCGGCCCGGGGTGGGGGCGGTGGTGGCGAAGCGGACCTGTGGTCCCGCTAGTTGACCGGCGGTCGGTGCCACGCCCTCAGGGTGAACATGCAGGTAGGCCAGGTCGCCTTGACGCAGGGCCACCAAGTGACCGAAAGCGCCCAGATACGGCTGCAGGGTGGTAACCGGTTGTCCTGCTCGGCGCACGGTGACGGTCAGTTCGGACTCGGCGCCCGCGCGCAGATGACCGGCCAGCTCGATGTCGAACCCGTCGACGGATGACTGTCGTGATTCGGCGGTGGGTGGGGCCGGCTGGTAGTCACCGCTGACTTCGACGGTGCTGGTGAGGGTGAGGGGTTGGCCGGTGGCGGCGGGCACGAAGTCGGCGTAGATCCGGTAGCTGCCTCCCGTCGCCCACTGCCAGGGCAGCGTCCAGCGCCCTTCGGGCGAGAGGGTGGGGTGCACGTGTCGGAAGTGGGTGCCATCCGCGCGGACGACGATCAGGTGCAGCTGCTTGTCGTGCTCGGTGGCGAAGTCGGTGACCGCGGTCCCGGCGGCATCGAGGATCTCAAAGCTCAATGGAGCCTGCACCCCGGACGCATGGGGTGCCACCACATTCCCCAGGATGAAGCCGGCTGCTGCCATCGAAACTCCGCGAACCTGATCGGCCCCCGGAGACGAGGCGGATGTTCGCGACTGTGGTGCAGCATTGTGATCGGCATGGGCGGACTCAGCCGGGGAGGTCGACGCCCTGTCGGGAGCGACACCAGCGGCGATGGCGTACGCCGCAGCGAAAACTATCAGCAGGGCCGCGGCGAAGACGCCGAGCTTGGTTGGAACATTCATCGTTGGATTCCTGTCATCGGTGGTGGCGACACCCACGCCGCCCGGGAGAGGCTGAAGTCGCCAGTGGGGCAGACACTTCAGCCCCTCGTCGGCTACTGCGCCAGGTGGTAGCCGGCCTCTTCGATCGCGCCGCGGATCGCGTCGGCCTCGATCGGGGCCGAGCTAGAGATGGTGACTCGCCCGCTGGCCACGTCGACGTCGACGTCAGTTACGCCGGCCAGTGCGCCGACTTCTTCACGCACCGACGCCGCGCAGTGCCCACACGTCATTCCGGAGACGATCACTGTCGATGTGCTCATGAGATGTGCCCTTTCGGTACAGCAGTGGTGCCAACGACCCTCAGGGGGTCTGTCGCTGTGGCGTCTCGCCACACCACCGTTATACCTTACCCCCCTAGGGTAATCAATGGGTTGTGGTGGGCTGAGCTTCGGTGGGGGCGGCGACACTGAGCCATCCGCGGCGGTGCAACAGCAACAGGGCAGACGCCGCCGCCATGCCGGTGAGGACTAGAGCGATCCACACCAGTTCGGGCATGTCGCGGGTGGTGGCCGCGCTGAACAGCCACCCGGTCGCGGCGTTGCCGAGCAGAATCCCGATCCCGACGATGGTGTTGTAGAGCCCGTAGTGGGTGGCGACAAGCGTGCCGCGGGCCAGTCCCACCACCGTGTCCATTTCGAATGGGAACACTGCTGCGGTGGCGGCGGCGAGCAGAGCTGCGGTGAGTAGCAGGGCGGCGATGTTGAGGGCGATGTTGCGCTGATGCGTTGCGGTGCTGGCGACTAGGGGCAGGAAAGCTGCAGCCATCAGCGTCATTCCCACGCTCAGGCTGCCGGTGCTGCCCCAGCGGTTGCCGAACCATGTGGTGATGCGTAGCTGGCCGGCGATGGCCACCAGACCGGTCACCACGAACATTGCGGTGACAACACTGGTGGCGAGGGTGGGGTTGTCTGCTATGCGGTCGGCATGTAGGGGCAGGGCGAGGTAGACCTGGAAGGACAGCACGTAAGAGCTGGCCATCGCCGCAGCGAAGAGCAGGAATCGCCGGTTACGGACGACGCTGCGCCAGTCCTGAATGATTGAGGTGCTGCTCGGGGCCGGTGCTGTTGCGGGTAGCGCTTTGATCTGCACGAGGGTCAGGACCGCGAAAACTGCTGCCGCACAGAGAGAGGTGAGCCGGAAGTCCAGGGCGGTCAGGGCTAGTCCGACCAGCGGCCCGAGCAGGATCCCGGCCTGGTAGAAGACGTTGAACACGGCGAATGCTTCGATGCGCCGCTCACCGGCGTCGGCGGCCAGGTAGGCCCGTACGGCGGGGTTGAACAGCGCCCCGGCGAATCCCGTTGCCGCCGAGGCGATCAGGATCGCCGGCAGCGAACTGACCAGGGCCAGTAGGACGAATCCGATGACCCTCATCAGGCATCCGGCGATGATGAGCGGTTTGTAACCCCAGCGGTCAGCGAGTGTTCCCCCGATCAGGAACATGCCCTGTTGGGAGAAGTTGCGTATCCCCAGGACCAGGCCCACTGCCCATGCGGCCAGGGCCAGCGGGCCGGCGAGGTAGGCGGCGAGGTAGGGCATGAGCATGTAGAAGCCGAGATTGATGGTGAACTGATTGACCATCAGCACTTGGCTGGGGCGATCGAAGCTGCGGAAACTGCGGTAGATGCGTCGCATAGATCAGCTCGTGGGCTCGGCGTGCGGCACGCAAGTGGGGTCGATGATGGTAGGGCACCGCGTCCAGCTGCTCGCGACCTGAGTGAGCGGATCGCTGATGGTGCGGGGTTCAGTGGGCGGCGCCGGGGCGCCGATCAGGTCGTGAGCGCGGCAGTACTCATCGTTGTAAATGGTTCCGTAGTAGCGAGCGGGGCCATCGGGGAACACCGCCGCGATGCGCGTATCGGCCGAACGAGTACGCGCCAGCCAGCCCGAGACCAGGGCCACCGCGCCCACGCTCCAGCCGCCGGTGGCGTAATGCGTGGCGGCCAGGGTGCGACATGCCCAGACTGCCTCGGCCGGCGCCACCCAGTGCACCTCACTGAACTGGTCATAGGCAACGTTACGGGGGTAGATACTCGAGCCGAGTCCCCGCATAATCCGAGCTTGTCAAGATGTCTGT
>NZ_LIYC01000065.1:0-15279 GCF_001418765.1 Gordonia sp. HS-NH1 | reverse complement strand
CACCGACCTCGACAACGGGTGTCTACTCTGCCAACGCTGCCACACACAAGTCCACCACCACGGCTGGGACATCGTCCTCGGCTACGACCGACACCCCTGGCTCATCCCGCCCGCCGACATTGACCCACAACGACGTCCGCTACCCGCCTACAACCGGCGCACCATGCGACTCGACAACGCCGCCTGACCACACCCAACCAGCAGACAATTTCGCGTAGCACCTTCCGCACCCGGCTGACGTCCGGGACCGCGACCGTCCTTTGACAACTCCATAGTGAGAGGCGCTCGGGCCTCATTCCCGCTCGGCACCGCTGAGCGGGAACGAGGGTCCCGGGGATCTGAGTACACACCGAACGAGCGCGAACACCCACAATCGCGAGCGAGGTCGACCCCCTGTACAACGACCGGCCGTGGATGAGCGAGGCCCTCGGCGGACTCCGCCTTCGCAATCACGCTTTACAAATCACCAACTATGTCTAGACAACGGACATTGTCTTGGTTAATGTCCAGTGCTGTACGTCACAGCCCCGTCCCTACAGGAGCGCCCATGAGTACCGCATCGACCCCATCCACCGCGGACGACTCCCACCTCGAGTGGAAGGACCGCAAGCGCCATCTGTGGCTGCTCGGCCTGATACCACCGACGTCGATCTTCCTGGCGATGGTGCTCGTCGCCGGCTTCAATGCCGTCGGCCACGGCTTCGAGGTCCTCTCGCCCGTCTGGTGGTGGATCGGGCCGATGCTGGTCTATGTCCTGCTGCCCATCCTCGATGTCTTCTTCGGGCCCGACGGATCGAATCCGCCCGACGAGCTGATGGAGCAGCTGGAGAACGACAAGTACTACCGCTACTGCACCTACGTCTACATCCCGTTCCAGATCGCGAGCCTCGTGATGGCCTGCTATCTGTGGACGGCCGACGACCTCAGCTGGCTCGGTATCGACGGCGGGCTCGGTCTCGCCTCGAAGATCGGGCTGGCCCTGTCGGTCGGCGCGATGGGCGGGATCGGGATCAACACCGCTCACGAACTGGGCCACAAGAAGGACGACCTCGAACGCTGGCTGTCGAAGATCACTCTCGCCCAGACCTTTTACGGGCACTTCTTCATCGAACACAACCGCGGGCACCACGTACGGGTCGCAACGCCCGAGGACCCGGCCAGCTCACGTTTCGGAGAATCGTTCTGGCGCTTCCTTCCCCGCAGCGTCTGGGGAAGCCTGAAGTCCTCCGTCGGACTCGAGCGCAAGCGGCTCGAGCGAGCGGGCAAGCCCTTCTGGCACCCGAGCAACGACGTCCTCAACGCGTGGGCGATGTCGATAGTGCTCTGGGGTGCGCTCATGGCGACTTTCGGCTGGCAGATCCTGCCGTTCCTCGTGATCCAGGCCGTCTACGGGTTCTCGCTGCTGGAGACCGTCAACTATCTCGAGCACTACGGTCTGCTCCGCCAGAAGACGACGACCGGACGCTACGAACGATGCACACCCGAGCACAGCTGGAACTCCGACCACATCTGCACGAACATCTTCCTGTACCACCTCCAGCGGCACAGCGATCACCACGCGAATCCCACCCGGCGGTACCAGACCCTCCGCAGCTTCGATGACTCCCCGAATCTGCCGAGCGGATACGCGAGCATGATCACGCTCGCCTACTTCCCGCCGATCTGGCGGCGGGTGATGGACAAGCGGGTGCTCGACCATTACGACGGAGACGTCGAACGCATCAACATCGCACCGCATCGCCGGGAGCGCGTCCTCGCCGAGCACGGGGTGTCGCCGCGATGAGCACATTCCGCTGCCCGGTGTGCGATTACGTCTACGACGAGACCGCAGGCGCACCCCGTGAGGGGTTCCCGTCCGGCACCGCATGGTCCGACGTCCCGGACGACTGGGCGTGTCCTGACTGCGGTGTGCGAGAGAAGGTCGACTTTCTCGGCGCCGAGGACGAAGCGAGTGGGCCGAGCGGTTCCGGCGAAGGAGTGTCAGTCCGATGAACTTCAAGCTCTTCCGTTGTGAGGTCTGCGGTTTCGAATACGACGAGGAGCTCGGCTGGCCGGAGGACGGCATCGAGCCGGGCACACGCTGGGTCGACATCCCCGACGACTGGAGCTGCCCGGACTGCGGTGCGGCAAAGGCCGATTTCGAGATGATCGAGGTGGCCCGCCCGTGAGCGTCGCCCGTGCCGGCGGCCCCGGGAGCGAATCGGTGGTGATCGTCGGTACCGGCGTCGCCGGCATCACCGCCGCGGAGACACTGCGTAGCAACGGTTTCGACGGGACGATCACCGTGTTCGGAGAGGAGCCACACCTCCCCTACCGTCGGACTGCCCTGAGCAAGAACCTCGTCGCCGGCGACCTGTCGGACACCAAGATCACGCTCCGTCCACCCGGGTACTGGTCGGAGCGGGGCATCGACATCGTGACCTCGACCCGAGTCGTCGACGTCGACCCCTCGTCGCGACGGGTCCGCCTCGCCGACGTCACCGAGGTCGCCTACGACGCGCTGGTCCTGGCCACCGGCGGACGGGCCCGGCGGTTGCCCGGCCAGTCGTCGCCTTCCTCCTCGTTACGCACCCGGCGCGATGCGGAGGGACTTCGGGAGGCGATCGCGGACGGACCAGTGATCATCATCGGCGGCGGACTGATCGGTCTGGAGATCGCCGCGGCGGTCGCGACACCCGGTGAGGGATCGCGCGTCACCGTGGTCGAGCGCGGTTCATCGCTCCTGTCCCGTGTCGTCCCGCCGACGGTGGCCGAGGCGGTGGCAACGCTGCATCGCGAACGTGGTGTGCGGATTCTCACCGGCGCGGTGCCCGTCGCCACCGGCCCACACTCGGTGACGCTGTCTGACGGGCGCACGTTGACGGGGACGGTGATCAGTGCGATCGGGATGGAACCCGAGCTCGGTTTGGCCCGCAGCGCTGGACTTCCCGTCGATCCGGCCGGCATCGTCGTCGACGATTCGCTGCGAACGGGTGTGCCCGGCGTCTATGCCGCGGGTGACGTCGCCGCGCGTCCGCATCCTTTGACCGGGGCGCCGATGCGTGCGGAGCAGTGGCTCACCGCGACCGAGCACGGCAGACTGGTCGCCATGACGATCGCCGCCGACCTCGGGCTGAACGCCGACACCGCCGCACCCGTGCCGCGTGTGCCACTGGCCTGGACGATGCAGTATTCCACCAACATCCAGCTCGTCGGGTGGCCGAACGCGGGAGATCGTGTCGACGTCGAGCTCGACGATTCGAGTTCGATCGTCCGCTCGTTCTCCGCCGGTCGACTCGTCGGCGCGGTCTGCATCGGAAGGGGGGGTTCCGGGCGGTCCCTGCGCGCCGAGATCGAGTCCTCCCTCCAGCCGGCCGGCGTCGGCGGATGACCACCCGCAACTACGCACAGGACAGCAAGGCCCTGCTGCGCAACTCGCTGCTCGATGGACTGCACGACCTGCTGCTGGAACGGGACTGGGCGGAGGTGCGCATGTCCGATGTCGCGGCCACCACCGGGGTCAGCCGCCAGACCGTCTACAACGAGTTCGGGTCCCGCTACGGACTCGCGCAGGGTTACGCGGTCCGGTTGGCAGGCCGATTCGCGGGCCATGTGGCGGATTCGCTTGCCGGTTCCGTCGGCGACGTCACCGAAGCCCTGCACAAGGGTTTCGGTGAGTTCTTCGCCGGGGTCGCCACCGATCCGCTGATCGCCTCGCTGCTGTCCGGCGAGGCCAAACCCGACCTCATGAAGCTGATCACCACCGACGCCGCGCCGATCATCACCACGGCGGCCGACCGGTTGGCCGACGCCTTCCGCGAGTCCACCTGGCTGTCGATGCACGACTCCGACGTGGTGCGGATCTCGCGTGCGATCACCCGGATGGCGCTCAGCTACATCGCGATGCCTCCCGAAGGCGATCGGGATGTGGCGTCCGACCTCGCCGCGATCATCGCCCCGGCCGTCGAAGTCGCCCGCGCACGCGTGTGACGATCAGCGGCGCAACAGGTTCCGAGTGCCGCGCCGGATGACCGCGCGATAGAGCCGGTCGATCGTGCCGACTCTCGCGTCCTCGGGGTCGACGAGTTCGTTCTCCGCGATGAGGGACTGCTCGCCGTCGATCGTCTCGCGATCGAACGCCTCGAGTGTCCGCCCCGGCCCGGTCAGGCGATCGACTGCGCGCACGAGTGAATCTTCCTGTGCCACAGCATCGTCGAACACCTGGCCGTCGACGCCCAGATGTTCGGACAACAAGCGCGTACGCATGGACAGAATGGTCTCCCGCAGGTTCCCGTCCGCCGGATCGTGCGGATCGGCCTCGATGGCGACGTCGCACTCACTGTCGAATCCCAGCGACCGGTTGTTGAGGTTCGACGATCCGATGCGCAGGAGGACGTCGTCGACGATCAGCACCTTGGCGTGCACGTAGATCGGGTCACCGTCGGCGGTCACCGGGTAGTACGCGCGGAACCGGTCGTATTTGTCGGCGCGCCACAGGAGTTGCAGGAGCTTGTGCCGCGCGCCGTCCATGGCGAGTCGTTCCACCGGGCTGTCCGCGTTCCGGGGCAGCACCAGGACGATCTCGGGCCCCTCGGGCTCGGCCAGACGTTCCGCCAGCGCATCCGCGACCTCCCGGGCCGCCAGGTACTGGCTCTCGATGTAGATGGTGCGGCGTGCCGCGGCGAAAGCAGCGCGGTACAAGAGCCGGATCTCCTCGACCTGGGGCCGGTTGTCGTACTGCGGGATCGTCCGCGCCACCGCGACGTCGCAGTCGGTGAACGTGACGTCGAGATCCGTCGGCCAGATGTCGGGGCCGTCGGTGTCGACGAGGGGCTTGAGGCATTCGCCCGTGGCGGCTTCCCAGCGGTCGAGCGCGACGGAGGCGACCACTCGTGCGGCGTCACCGTCGAGGGCGACGGTGACATCGTGCCACGGACCGTGCGGTCGGCCGTCGGGGTCTCGACGGAACTCGTTGTGTGACAGGTGTTCCGACGTGTCCCAGCGGTTGACGGTCATGTCGATGCCGCCGCAGAAGGCGAACTGGTCGTCGATCACCGCGATCTTCTGGTGATGGGCGGCGGAGACGGGGTGCGCGGCGTCGATCCGGTAGTGCAGCCGGCGACCGGTGAGCAGGTCCTGGACGAAGGGCGGCGCGACTCCGCGCAGGATTCCGGTGAACGCGCCGGTACTCCAGCGCAGGACGTGGATCTCCAGTTCCGGGCGGTTGTCGATGAGCCACCGCAGGAAGTCACCGAGCACGTCCGGGACCTCGTCGTCGGCGGTACGGGGGTCGAGCCTGATGCGTGTGTCCACGTCCCAGCCGATGAGGACGATGCGCCGCCGCGCCTGCATGAGAGCCGACTTCGCATGCAGGAAATAGTCCGCGGCGTCGACGATGCACGCGACGCGATCCGCGGTCGCGATCTCCCGGCACGTGTCCCCCGCACGCAGGATCGGCTCGTGAGCTGACTCGTCCACCGCGTTCTCTCCTTGGATCGCCTTGCGCCCCCCGACCGGCGTCCCATTGTGCCAAGACCGCGTGCGGCCCCTGCGGGCGAGGCCGGGTCGGGTCCGGTCGGCGCGAACGATGCCTACACTCGTCGAGGTGAGCGCCGACCCGACTGCCGACCGACCCGCGGGTGCCGCTGCGCGCACACGCCCGGTACGTCGGCGGGGTCGGCGGACCGCGATCGCCGCGGCGCTGGTCGCAGTCGTCGTCGCCGGCGTCGGCCTGGTCGCGTGGCAGGCCGTGCCCGAACGCTGGTTGCCGTGGGACACCGCCGAATTTCCGCAGGTCGACGCGTCGGAACTCACGCCGGGTCAGCTGCGGATCGTCGAAGCGGTGCGGCGCGAACACGCCGCCCAGCGACCGGGAACGTTCTTCTCCGAGGGCGCCGACGAGCCGTGGTGTGCGAACTTCGTGAGCTGGATCATGCGGGCGGCGGGCAGTCCGCTGGTCAATCCCCACTCGGGTCACTGGCGCATCCCCGGCGTGTACACGCTGCAGGAGTACTACGAGGCCGCCGGCCGCTTCGAAGCCGTCGGCGACCGCGCCCCCCGGGTGGGTGATGTCGTGCTCTACGACCGGTCGTCGGGCTTCGGACAGCACACCAACATCGTCGTGGCAGTCGACGGTGAGACCGCCGTCACCGTGGGCGGCAACGAGATGGGCCGCATCCGGATCCACTCGCTGGACTGGCGATCCGACGGCGGTGTCGTCGGATTCGGTCGCGGTGTTCCCGGGTGACGGCGATGGACTTCACCGGGTTCCCGGAAGCCGCACTCGACTTCTACGACGATCTGGAGATCGACAACTCCAAGGTGTTCTGGGAAGACCACAAGGACGTCTACCGTTCCGCGGTCGCCGAGCCCATGAGGGCACTGACCGACGCGCTGGCCGACGAGTTCGGCCCGGCCAAGATCTTCCGGCCACATCGCGATGTCCGATTCTCGAAGGACAAAGCGCCGTACAAGACCCATCAGGGCGCGTTCGTCGCGGTGGCTCCGGCCACCGGTTACTACGTCCAGATCGGGGCGCCGGGTGTCCGCGTGGGCGCCGGCTTCTACGAGGCCACTCCGGCCCGGCTCGCCGAGTTGCGCAAGTCCATCGACCACGACCGGAGCGGGCCCGAGCTCGAACGCCTCCTGCGGCGGCTCACCACCGACGGCTGGGAGATCGCCGGGGACCGGCTCAAGACCGCGCCCCGCGGATACGACGTCGACCACCCGCGCATCGAACTGCTCCGCCACCGATCGCTGTCGGTGGGCCGGGACTACGGATTCGACGAGATCATCCATTCGGCGGCACTCGTCGATCGCATACGCCGGGACTGGCGCGCGACGGTGCCCCTGGTCGAATGGATCGCGGTGCGGACCGGCAGCTGACCCCCGAGATCGCACCGGTCCGCCCGGACCAATTCACGACGAGTTCTCCGATTCGGCGCGCGCTCAGGGACGGCGCGGGGTGATACTGGCGCCGACCGCGTCCGAGATCACACCCGAGCATCCCGACGACGCGTCGGCGGGAAACGCGGACCCACCCGGATCGCGTGGTCGTCGAGAGTTCCTGTCCCGCATCTTCTTTCCCGATGCCTGCCGGCGCAACCCCCCACGTGTGGTGCAGATCCGGGACACTTCGCACCGGAGGACCCATGACCAACGAGATCTCCCGTCCCGAGACGGGGCGGAAGTCCGGAGCTGCCGAAGGTGCCGCAACCCTCGTCATCGGGCAACGCGTCCACGCTGGTATGGAAAGCCGCTACCGCGAGTGGTACGGGAAGATCGAGACCGCGGCCACCCGCTTCCCCGGATACGTCGGGTCGAAGCTTCGGGCCCCCGATCCCAGCCACCCGGACTGGACGGCCATCTACGGGTTCGACTCGGTCAGTCACCTGCAGGACTGGCTCAACAGCGCCGTCCGGCTCGACCTCGTCGACGAGGGCAAACCCCTCTTCGACGGTCCGGCCACCGCCCGCGTGCTGGCGCCGGGTACCGCAGAGCCGGAGACCCTGGTCACCGTCGTGGTCTCGCACCGGGTCGCCGACGCCAAGGTCGACGACTTCCTGGCATGGCAACGGCAGGTCGACGCCGCCGAGAACCGCTTTCCGGGGTTCCGCGGTACCGAGCTGTTCCGGCCGATCGCCGGCGTCCAAGAGGAGTGGACGATCTCCTACCGCTTCGACACCGCCGAGCACCTCGACGCCTGGCTGACGTCCGGCGAGCGAGCCCGACTCCTGGCCGAGGCCGACGACTTCGGTGAGTTCACGCTGCGCCGGATCGACCACTCCTTCGGCAACTGGTTCTCCCACGGCGACGACGACGCGCCACCGCCGTCGAATGTCAAGACCTCCGTGGCGGTCTGGGTCGGCCTCTACCCCACGGTGGTGTTCCTCACCCTGATGACCGCACCGCTGGGGATGCCGCTCTGGCTGGGCATGCTGGTCGGAAACCTGTTGTCCAGCTTCGCGATGAGTTATCTCACGATGCCCTTCTACGTGAATCGGGTGCTGGGGTGGTGGCTGCATCCACGACCGGGAGCGCCCCAACCTCGGACGAACATCCGGGGCGCGTTGTTCATCCTCGCGCTGAACGCGGCCTGGGTCGCGATCTTCTACCTGATCACGGTCCAGGTCTGGACACTGCCGTGAGTCTCGCCGAGACAGCACCGACCGCACGCACACCAACCGAGGAGCACCGATGACCGAGACCGTCCACTACGGACACATCTTCCATCTGGCCGGCAGTCCCGCCATCACCGAGGCGGTCGACGCGTTGGTGTCGATACCCGACGGAGCACTGGTCGTCGGCGACGACGGCACGATCAAGTTCGCCGGTGAGAAGGCCGACCTCCCGGACGAATTCGCGTCGGCCGAGTCGCACGACCATCCGAGCGGATACCTCATACCGGGTTTCGTCGACACCCACATCCACTTCCCGCAGACCTACGCCGGCGACTCCTATGGCGGCGGACAGCTACTCGAGTGGCTCAACCTCTGCATCTTCCCGTCCGAGTCGAAATTCGCCGACCCCGAGTTCGCCCAGGCCGCGGCGGTCGAGTTCACCAGACGACGGGTCGCCGCGGGTACGACGGCGATGATGGTGTTCGGTTCCGCCTTCCCCCACGCCCAGGATTCCCTGTTCTCCGAGACCCGCAAGGCAGGCCTGCGGATCGTCGCCGGGCGCGGTATCCAAACCGTCGGTGGTGACACCGCCAAGCCGCTGTTGACCTCGGAGGAAGAGGCCATCCGCCTCACCCGGGCCGAGATCGACAAGTGGCACGCGGCCGACACCGGCGACTACCGGACCGCGCTGCTCCACGTCGCGATCGTGCCGCGGTTCTCGCTGTCGGTGACCACCGAGACGCTGAAGAATCTCGGCGATCTGTACGACGAGTACCGCGACCGGGGCGTCTACGTCCACAGCCACCTCAACGAGAACAACCGCCCCGGCACCGGCGAGGTCGACACCACCAAGGAGGTCTACCAGGTCGACTCCTACCTCGACACCTACGACGGCAAGTTCCTGCCCGGATCCGAGGTCGGCGGCAAGAGCCTGCTCGGTCCGCGCACCATCCTCGCGCACTGCGTCCACTGCCAGGATGCGGAACTGGCGCGGATGGCCGAGACCGGCACCTCGATCTCGCACTGTCCGGTGTCCCAGTTGTTCCTCGGGTCGGGCACGATGCCGTGGAAGCGCACCGTGGCGGCGGGCGTGAACATCTCCGCCGGAACCGATTTCGGCGGCGGCGATGAATGGCTGATCCCGCGCGTCCTCGGTGACGCCTTCAAACAGCACATCACCGAACCCGGAGATGCGGGGGTCTCGATGCACCCGGCCGAGATGCTGTTCATCGGGACCGTCGGCGGGGCCCGCGCCCTCGACATGGAGAACCGCTTCGGAAACTTCGATCAGGGGAAGGAAGCCGACTTCCTCGTCATCGAACCCGTTGAGGCCCTGAAGTCCACACTGGACAACGCCGTCCGCTCCGACGATCCCGATCTCGCCCGCGACCAGACCCTGTTCGGCCTGCTGATGGGCCTTCGCGAGTCGTCCATCGCCGAGGTCTGGGTCCAGGGGCGTCGGGTCACCGTCTGACCGGCGGACACGACGATCGTCACCAACCACGACGCCGCCGGCACCGCGATCATCGCGGTGTCGGTGTTCCACGCCGGCCCAGCCGATGACTTCGCACAGTGGGCCGCGACGCTGGCCGCCTCGGCCACCGACTCCGGAGGCTGCCTGGGAACCGCGATCTCGGCGGTGACCGACGGGCACTTCGATCCGGCGGTCGCGACCACGTTCGTCGACGAGGACGCCCTGGACCGGTGGCTCGACGGTCCGCACCACCGCGCGGCGCTGGACGCCGGACGCGCGCACGGCTGGTTACCGGCGACGCCCGTACTCGAGCTCGTCGACGGCCGGTCGCCGCCGCCGGGTGTCGGCGCCTTCCGGCATGACATCGTCGCGGGCGCGGTCGGCGACTTCGTCGCGGCGCAACACGTGTTGACCGACGCGGCAAGCGGCTTCGGCGGCTACGAGGGCACGGCGCTGTTCATCGACGAACAGCGAGAGACGTCGCTGTCGGTGTTGCGGTTCCGCACGGACCGTCAGCTGGCGGCCTGGGTGTCGTCGAGCCGACGCGGCGAAGCGCTCGCCGGGCTGCGTTCGAGTCTGACCCACGACTTCGAGACGATGGCGAGCACGACGGCATTCGGCACCACCGTGCGCACCGACCGCGGCCGAATCCTGCAGACGCCGAACTGGAAGTCGGCGATGATGGTGCTGCTGGTGCTTTACCCCACGGTGATGACACTCTCGAGATTTCTCGGCCCCACCCTGGACCGCTTCGGCGCCCAGCCGTGGCTGGCGTTGTGGCTGAGTCAGGTCGTCAGCGTCTCTCTCATGCAATGGTGGCTGATGCCGTGGGCGTCACGCCCGTTCCGGCGATGGCTCGATCCGGTCGACGGGAACAACCGGCGGAGCAACATCGCGGGGGCGGGAGCGGTCCTGCTCATCTATCTGCTGTGTCTGACGGTGTTCGCCAACGTGACGTGGCTGCAGTTCTGGGACTACGCCGACTCCTGAGTCGTACTCACCCGACGACCCCGTCCACGTAGACCCAGCGGCCCTCCGATCGCGTGAAACGACTGCGCTCGTGCAGGGATCCCCGTTCCGCGCCGCGTCGGTGATACGCGGTGAACGTGACCTCACCCTCGGTGTCGAACGGTGATCCACCGACGCTCGACTCGATGTCGAGGCGGTACCAGCGCATCGACTCGTCCAGCTCGAGCGCGGCGGGACGGGTGTCGGGGTGCCAGCTGGCGAGTAGGTGATTCCGATCTCCGAGCGCGAAAGCGGTGAAACGCGAGCGCATCAACGCCTCGGCTGTCGGTGCGGCACGCTCACCGGCGAGAACGGGTCCGCAGCAGTCGTCGAGCACGAGACCGGACAGACACGGGCACCTCGCGGGGACGTCTCGGTTTGCCGGTTTGCTGGTCACCTCTCGATCTTAGGGGTAGACAGGAGGAGCGGTCGTCCGCGCCGCGGACCCACCGCGCCCCCTGCCCGTAGGTTCTCATGATTGGAGCGACTCCCTTGTCGGACAACGTGTATCGAGTCATCGAAGTGGTCGGGTCCTCGGCCTCTGGCACCGACGACGCCATCCGTAACGCGATCGCCCGTGCCTCTGCGACGGTCAGTCACCTCGACTGGTTCGAGGTGACCGAGACCCGCGGCCACATCGAAGACGGTCAGATCGCACACTTCCAGGTCACGCTGAAGGTCGGTTTCAAGATCGAGGGCTCCGGCGACGCGACACCGTGATCGTCACGGCGCGTTCCTCACGACGCGGGTCTCGCGTCGGTGAGGAACGCGCCGATCCCGGCGGCGACGGTCTGCGGGTCGTCGAGCATGGGCAGGACCGCCGCGCCCGGCATCGGCACGTAACGCCCGCGCGGTAGGAGTTCGGCGAGCCGCGGCCCGTGGGCGGGTGGCATCACGCGGTTGTCGGGCGACCACAGCACGAGAGCTTCGCCCTCGAAGCCGGACAGCGCCTCGGTGCGGCGGATGAGTTCGGCGGCATCGAAATCGGTGGTCGCATACTTCGTGACATCCCGGCGTATCCGGGGATCGGTGAGCACCGGATCCGTCCAGCGCCGCATCTGGGCCGGGTCGACCGGGCCGTTCACCATCCAGCCCCAGAGCATGGGCAGCCGCCGCAACCATCCGATGCGCAACTGGCGTGCGGCAAGGGTGATCCCGCCGGGCAGGCGCACCGCGAGCGTCGCCATCTTCCCCGGCAGACCCGGTGGGAAGTTGTCGAACGCCTCGCACGGGAGAACGATCATCCGCCCGATCCGCCGGTCGAGGCCGAGTGCGGTCAGGAATAGTGCGCCACCCCAGTCCGAATGCACGAGAGTCACCTCGTCGAGGTCGAGCGCGTCGAGTACATCGGCGACGAGCCGAACCATGCCGTCCAGCGTCAGGTCGGCATCGGCGGCGAGGGGAATCCGATGCGACCCCAGCGGCAGGACCGGCCGGATGTACCGAAACCCGCTGGGCAACAACGGGACCACCGCATCCCACACTTCGTGGTCCATCAACAGGCCGTGGAGCAACACGACCGGCGCGCCGACGCCGTCGTCCGCGTACTCGATGACTCCGGCCGGCGTGTCGACCCGCCGCATCGTCGTCGACCGATCCACTCTCGCCTGGTCGTGGTGTTCCATGTCGATCTCCTTGGATCGGATACCCGAGCACGTGGTCTGGAGCTTCTAGAACGATCACTCTAGAACAGATGCTCTAGAATGGCCAGGGTGAAGACGGACGAACGCATCGTGGTCGCGATGACCGAGCTACTCCGCAGGCAGGGTTATGCCGCGACCGGGATCAAACAGGTCGTCGACGCGGCCGGCGCCCCGATCGGGTCCATCTATCACCACTTCAGCGGCGGCAAGCGGGACGTCGCGGCCGCCGCGCTGCGTCAGTCCGGCGCAGCGTACGGCGAGCTAGTCGGGATGCTGCTCGCCCCGTATGACGACATCGCCGACGGCATCGAGGCGGCCTTCGTCGCCGCAGCCGACACCATCGCCGAGAGCGGATGGCTCAACATGTGTCCCGTCGCGACCGTCGCCGGTGAAGTCGCCGACACGGAGCCGGCGCTCCGGGCGGTGGCCGCAGAGGTGATGGACGCCTGGGTGGACCAGGGCACCGCGCTGTACCGAACACACGGGTTGCCCGAGCCGGAGGCGCGAACGCTGATCCTCGCCGTCATCGCCTCCCTCGAGGGCGCTTTCATCCTCGCTCGGACGCAGCGGTCGACGGCTCCGATCCTCGCTGCCGGACACGCGATGGGCGGCTACGCGCGAGCGCTGACGGCCGACCCGGAGAACAGCGGAGCTCCCGCCTGACCCGCCGCGTCATCCGGCCCGTGCGACGCCCGGGACGGTCCCGCATTCGGCATGCGGCTTCGCGGAACCGAACCTAGACTTCGGGGGACCATGACGCGCGACCACTCCCCTTCCGCCCGGGGCATCCGATGAGATACACCCAGACGATCGCCGGCACGACCCATGAGTTCGACGGCCTCGTCGAGCTCATGGCCAAGGCGACCCCACGCCGGTCCGGCGATGAGCTCGCCGGTTGCGCTGCGGACTCCGATGCCGAACGGGCAGCTGCCGCATGGCAACTCGCCGACGTTCCGCTCAGCAGATTTCTCGACGAGGCGCTGGTGCCCTACGAATCCGACGAGGTGACCCGGCTCATCGTCGACACCCACGACCGGACCGCGTTCGCCGAGATCGCCCATCTGACCGTCGGCGGTTTCCGGGACTGGCTGCTGGAGATCACGACCCGGTCCGACGCCGGTGAACGTCTCGCCCGCGTCGGCCCCGGCCTCACGCCGGAGATGGTGGCGGCCGCGTCGAAGATCATGCGGAACCAGGACCTGATCCTGGTCGCCGCGGCGGCGAGGGTCACCTCGGCGTTTCGCACCACCATCGGCCTGCCCGGCCGGATCGCGACGCGGCTGCAGCCCAACCACCCCACCGACGACCCGCGGGGCATCGCCGCGGCCACCCTCGACGGCCTGCTCATGGGGTGTGGCGACGCGGTCATCGGGATCAACCCGGCGTCGGACTCACCGCGCGCGACGGCCGAACTCCTGCACATGCTCGACGACATCCGGCAGCGCTTCGAGATCCCGATGCAGTCCTGCGTTCTGTCCCATGTCACGACCACCGTCGACCTCATCGAACAGGGGGTGCCCGTCGACCTCGTGTTCCAGTCGATCGCGGGCACCGAAGGTGCCAACAAGGGGTTCGGCGTGACGCTGGACATCCTGCGCGACGCCGACGAGGCGGGACGGTCACTGCGCCGCGGGACCGTCGGCAACAACGTGATGTATCTGGAAACCGGTCAGGGATCGGCACTCTCGGCCGGCGCACACCTCGGGACCGGCGGCAAACCGGTCGACCAGCAGACCCTGGAGACCCGCGCCTACGCGGTGGCACGAGTGCTGAACCCGTTGCTGATCAACACCGTCGTCGGATTCATCGGTCCCGAGTACCTCTACGACGGCAAGCAGATCATCCGCGCCGGCCTCGAAGATCACTTCTGCGGCAAGCTACTCGGGCTGCCGATGGGTGTCGACGTCTGCTACACCAATCACGCCGAGGCCGACCAGGACGACATGGACACCCTGCTCACGCTGCTCGGCGTCGCCGGTGCCGCATTCGTCATCGCCGTTCCCGGAGCAGACGACGTCATGCTCGGCTATCAGAGTCTGTCGTTCCACGACGCGCTCTACGTCCGTGCCGCACTCGGATTGCGGCCGGCCCCCGAGTTCGAGTCCTGGCTCGCGCGACTCGGCATGACCGACGGCGCCGGACGCATCCTGCCGGTGGATCCGGCCGAGTCTCCCCTCCTGCCGCTGACGGCCGGACGATGACGCCGGCCCGGCCCGCACCCGCGGACGATCAGGCTCCGCAACCCGACCCCTGGACCGAACTTCGCCGGAGCACGCAGGCGCGGATCGGCCTCGGACGCGCCGGCAATTCGCTCCCGTCGCGGCGTGTCCTCGAATTCCAGGCCGCTCATGCCGCCGCCCGCGACGCGGTTCACGAGCCGCTCGACGTCGAGGGGTTCACGCGCTCGATCGGCGAACTCGACCTCGATCCCCCGGTCACGGTCACCAGCCGCGCGGCGACACGCAGCGAATACCTCCGCCGACCCGACCTGGGTCGGCTGCCCGAGGATCTGTCGCAGGTCCCACGGGTCGACGCCGAGATCGGCATCGTGCTGGCCGATGGACTGTCACCCCGGGCGCTCGCCGATCACGGCCACGGTCTCCTCGCGGCCCTCCTCCGCCGGCTCGACGGCCGGTACTCCATCGCCCCGCCGGTCATCGCGACCGAGGCTCGCGTCGCACTCGGCGACCACATCGGCGAGGCCCTCGGCGTCACCACCCTCATCGTGATCATCGGTGAGCGACCCGGACTCTCGGTCGCCGACAGCCTGGGGATCTACCTCACGCACCTGCCCCGACCGGGACGCGCCGACTCCGATCGGAACTGCATCTCCAACATCCACCCGCCCGACGGACTGCACTACGACGCCGCCGCGGCCACGACCGCCGCGCTCATCGACGGCGCCCGACGACTCGGACGGTCCGGCGTCGCTCTGAAGGACATGTCGCACAACGGAACACCCGACGCCATCGACGACGCAGAAGTGCTCCCGCACGAGTCGTGAGAGTGGCTGCGGTACCAGCTGCTCCCTGATGTGCGAGCGAAGCGAGCCACC
>NZ_LIYC01000064.1:0-15373 GCF_001418765.1 Gordonia sp. HS-NH1 | reverse complement strand
CCTATGGGGCACTACTCCTCCCCGTCGGCTGATCCTGGGCAGTGACGGTTTTGATGCCGTGACCGACACGCTGGAAGCGGCGTTGACGGACATCCGAGCCAACGAGGACCTCTCCAGGGACGCGGACTTCCCCGAAGATGTGTAACCCGTCAGCGCGTGGACGCCGCGCGTCCGACTCAGTGCGGTCCGCGATGTCGCGTAGCTGTCACATTCGCGGCACCGTCGGTGTCTCGAGGATGACCACCTCGAACACCCGACGGAAGGCAGGACCATGAACACCACCGACATCATCGGATTCGACGACACGAACGCCAACGGGCATCGGACGCACGTTGTCGTCCTCGGCGCGGGCTACGCCGGCGCGATGGCGGCCAACCGGCTCCGGCGGAATCCCGCTGTCGACGTCACGGTCGTGAATCCGCAGCCGTTCTTCGTGCAGCGCATACGGTTACATCAGTTCGTATCGGGTACCGGTGATCCGAAGGTCGGTTTCGACGACGTGCTGGCCGACGACGTGCGCGTCCTCGTCGACACCGCCGTGCGCATCGACGTGCGCGGGCGCCGGGTGCAGCTCGCCTCGGGGGCTTGTCTCGACTACGACTACCTGATCTACGCGATCGGGACCCGCCGTCGCACTCCGGAGATCCCCGGCGCGGCGGACCACGCCCTGTCCATCGCCGATTGGGCGGGCGCACAACGGATACGCGAACGCGTCCAGGGCCTCGCGGCGAATGGCATGATCACGGTCGTCGGCGGGGGACTCACCGGAGTCGAGTTAGCTGCCGAACTCGCCGAGACCGGACACGACGTCCGGCTGGTCGGCGGCGGGGGGATCGCGACCTCGGTGAGCGCCCGGGCCCGGCGCGCCACGTGGACGCAACTGAACCGACTGGGTGTCGACGTCGTGGACCGGGGACGCGCCGTCGAGGTGGGTGAGCGGACCGTCAGCGTCGAGATCGACGGCCAACGGATGGTCCTGTCGAGCGCGGCAACGATTCTCGCCACGGGTTTCGAGGCTCCCCAGTTGGCCGCCGACAGCGGTCTGGTCGTCGACGAGATCGGCCGGTTGCGCACCGATGCGACCCTGGTTGCCGTCGGTGACGACCGGATCGTCGGCGCCGGGGATGCGGTTGCGGTCGAGGGCATGAGATTGCGGATGAGTTGCCAGGCCGCCGAGCCGCTCGGTGCTCAGGCTGCCGATGCCGTCCTCGCGAAGATCGGCGGTGAGCAGCCGAACGCTGCCGACCAGGGTTTTGTCGCGCAGTGCGCCAGCGTCGGTCGCCACGCCGCCACCCTGCAGTTCACGCACCGCGACGATTCGCCTGCGCGAGCGGTCGTGACCGGTCGCGTTGCGGCCTGGGCGAAGGAGCTGGTGTGTCGCGGAACGGTGGAGAACATCCGGCGTGAGGCCGCTCTGCCCGGTAGGTTCAGCTGGTTCGGTGGGGCGAAGGCGACGACAACCGAACGCGAACCGGTCGGGCGCTGACCGGCAGGACGATGAGGAGCGGAGTGAACATGCCCGTCAGCGAGTCCGACCGTCGTGCAGTGTGTTTTGCCGAGCTTCGGCCGCTGCTGTTCACCGTCGCCTACGAGATCGTCGGGTCCGCGGCCGACGCGGACGACGTCCTGCAGGAGAGCTACCTGAGGTGGGCCCGGGTCGACGACGATGTCGTCGACCCGAAGGCCTACCTCGCCAAGATCGTCACGCGCCAGGCGCTCAACGCCCTGAGGTCCCGGTCGCGGCGGCGGGAGGACTATGTCGGCCCGTGGCTTCCGGAGCCGATCCTGCTCGATGACCGCGATCTGGCCGACGACGTCGTACTCGCCGAGTCGGTGTCCACGGCGATGCTGGTGGTGCTCGAATCCCTGAACCCCGACGAGCGTGCGGTATTCGTCCTGCGTGAGGTCTTCGGCTTCTCTTACAACGAGATCGGGACGATGGTCTCGAAGTCCGCTGCCGCAGTTCGCCAGATCGCGCACCGCGCACGGGCGCATGTCGAGTCGCGCCGGCCGCGTTTCGAACAGGTCGATGCGCAGCGCGCCGGCGCGGTCGTGGCGGAGTTCCTGGCCGCCGCCCAGTCTGGGGAGATCGAGCCTCTCATGGCGATGCTCGCCCCCGATGTGGTGTTCACCGCCGACAGCGACGGCAAGGCCACCGCGGTCAAACGACCCGTTCAAGGCGCGCTGCCGGTGGCGCGCCTGCTCGCCGGGTTCGCGCGGCTCGGGACCACTGTCGACGATTACCGGGTAGAGGCGGCCGTGTTCAACCACGAGCCGGGAATGCTCGTGTACTTCGAAGGAAAACTCCAGGGTGCGTTCACATTCCACATCGTCGACGGCGTGATCGAACACGTCTACGCGATGCGCAATCCCGACAAGCTCGGCGGGGTCGAGCAGCCGCGGACACTTGCACGGTGACACGGTGGACCCGGTGGCGGCCGAGAGCCATGGCAGTGCGTGGCAGGGTCAGCACAGTGGGCGCCGATGTCAGAGGAGGGCAGCCACCTTCTTTGCGGTTTCCTTGGCCGAACCTGGATTCTGGCCGGTGACGAGGGTGCCGTCGACGACGGCGTAGGAGACGAACGGGAGCTTGGCCTTCTCGTAGAGAGCGCCACGCTCCTTGGCAGCCTCTTCGGCGTTGTACGGGACAAGCTTGTCGACTCGCGCCAGTTTCTCTTCCTGCCAGGCGAATCCGGTCATCTTCTTGCCGGCGATCAGGTACGAGCCGTCGGATAGTCGAGTGTTGAGCAGGCCGCAGTAACCGTGGCAGACCGAGGAGACGATGCCGCCGCGCTCGTAGATCTCGCGGGTGATGCGTTGCAGGCCAGGGCTGTCGGGGAAGTCGTACATGACCGCGTGGCCACCGGTGAAGAAGATCGCATCGTAATCGGCGGAGTTGATGTCGTCAGGGTGCTTGGTGTTCTCCAGGAGCGCCATCTTGGCTGGGTTGGCGCGCCAGGCCTTGGCAGTCTTGTCGTAGTTGGGGAACTTCAGGGCGCGAGGCTCCAGCGGTACGGCGCCACCCTGCGGGCTCACCAGGGTTTGTTCGAAGCCGTGCTCTTCGAAGACATGCCAGGCGTGGGTGAGTTCGGACAGCCACAGGCCGGTCGGGTGTTCGGGGTCATCGTAGTGACCGACGTTGGTGACGACGTTCAGGATTCGTGTGGGCATGCGTGCCCTTCCTTCGATTCGTGGTGGTGGCAGGTCGGCGACGCCCTTCCAGGCAGCGGATCTCTTCCGAGCCGGGTCATCTCCGCGACCGTGGGCTACTCCAAAGCGGTCCTCAGGGCATCGATCGCGAGATGCCGCGCGACGTTTGCGCCCTTGGTGTATCGCAGACTGTCGAGGAGTAGGAAGTCGTGGACCATGCCGGCGATCCTGACCGACGTGACGTCGACTCCGGCTTCGCGCAGCTTGTTGGCGTACTGCTCACCCTCGTCGCGAAGGACGTCGGCCTCGTCGGTGATCACCAGTGTCGGTGGAAGTCCTGTGAGGTCCTCGAGCGAGGCCTGCAGGGGAGAGGCATACTTTTCGGCACGTTGGCCCGGGTCGGTGGTGTAGGCGTCCCAAAACCATTGCATGCCATCGCGTGTCAGGTAGTACCCCTCGGCGAACTGTAGGTAAGACGGGGTATCGAATCCGGCGTTGGTGACGGGATAGAGCAGCACCTGGGCCTTGAGGTCGATGCCGCCGCGGTCTTTGTTCATCAGTGCGAACACCGCAGACATGCACCCGCCGACCGATTCGCCAGTGACCGCGATCCGGGAGGTGTCCAGGCCGTGCTCGGAACCATGGTCGAGCACCCATCGGCCCACGGCGTAGTTCTGCTCGACCTGCGTGGGGTAGCCCTTCTCCGGAGCCCGGTCATAGACCGGGAAGACACCAGCCGCGCCCGCTCCGACCGTGAGTTCGCGGAACAAGCGGTCGTGGGTGTGCTCGTCACCGAATACCCATCCCGCTCCGTGGATGTAGAACACCACAGGCAGCGGACCGGCGGCTCCCTTGGGGCGAATGATGCGGGTGCGGACGGTTCCCCACTCGCCGGCGTCGACGTCGACCCATTCCTCGTCGACTTCCGGGCGCTCGACGCCCTCACCACTTTGCAAGTCGGAGAGAATCTTTCGGCCCTCTTCCGGCGCAACCTCATAGATTCGGGGATGCGGGTCGGTCTGTTCGCACAACTGCTTCGCCTCGGGTTCGAGAACGGGGTTTATCGGGGTTGGCAGCTCGGTCACAATCGTCTCCTCCGTGTGCTGGGCACTTCGAGAGTCGGACACGCTCAAATGTATGCAGCGCTTACATGGAGGCTAACGCCGATGTCCGGGAGAGTCAATGAGTCGTCCACAGGGGAGGGGTCAGCGCTGGTCGGTTCCTGGCTGGGCCGCGAGAACGGCGATGAGGGACGAGCGCACCTGGGCGACGGTGTCGTCGATCGAAGGGCTGGCGAGCTTACGGTCCAGATAAAGGCAGGCCATGCCGTGCACCAAGCCCCAGCCGCCGAGGGCGAGGTCGATCGGGTCGGAATCGGGAAAGACGCCGGTGATGGCCGCCGCCAGCAGCTCGTGTACCGCCGCTGCGGCGGCGACACGCTCGTCGCTCTCGTGATCGCATTCGTTGCCGAACATCAGTCGAAACAGCGCGGGGCGGCGCAGTGCGAATTCGACGTAGGCGGCACCGAGGTCGGCAAGTTGTTCCACGGTGTCCGGGAGGTCGCGATCGCGGGACAGATCTGTCTTCAGATCCCGCAATCCCTGAGCTGCCAGGGCGGACTCCAGGGCGTCGCGGTCCGGGAAGTGCCGGTATGGCGCGGTAGCGGAGACGCCGGCCTCGCGGGCGACCGCGCGAATGGAGAATGATTCGCCGCGCTCGAGCATGCGCATCGCTGTCGTGAGCAGCGCGGCACGCAAATCGCCGTGGTGGTAGCTCTTCTTGGTACTCGCGGGCATTGCCGGTCCTCCTCTCATGGTCATTGTGCTCGGGTCTCGATTGTCGTCGTCATGGGGCCGGTGATCCGCTCTGGGGCTCAGGCTGCCGATGCGGGCGACTGGGTCTGCGGCCGGACCATGTTGACGCTGCACACATTGCACTCTACCCTGATGTGAGCAATGTATACATTCAAGGGAGTTGCCATGACATCGTCGAAGGCCGGGCCGAACATCGAGGTGGTCGAGGTCGACCTCGGCGGCCGTACCGTCAGCGTGCCGAAGGGCGGACTGTACGACCGCTACCGGATGAACACCGATCTCGACGAGGTGGCCGGGGACCCGCGCGTGCGGAGTGTCGATTTCTTCCGGGCTCTGCCGAAGACCGAGGTGCAGTCGGCGATCGGGCCGACCCGGACCCCGAACTTCTACTACTCGATGTCTCGGGCACAGATC
Source organism: Gordonia sp. HS-NH1 (assembly GCF_001418765.1). Lineage (NCBI taxonomy): Bacteria > Bacillati > Actinomycetota > Actinomycetes > Mycobacteriales > Gordoniaceae > Gordonia > Gordonia sp. HS-NH1. The sequence continues at coordinate 9,995 of NZ_LIYC01000064.1, read as the reverse complement.
GTCTATGTCGCTCCGATGAAGGCGCTGCGCTCCCGGCTGCCGGATGAGCTCGATCCGTTGCAGATCGCTCCGGGGCTCGGACTGTTTTCGGTGGTGTTCTTCCGGTACGACGTGTGCGACATCGATTTCTACACCGAGGCCACCGTCGGTATCGCGGTCCGGCCCGCGCGCCACGGCGGCGCGGGGACCGTCGACGCCCTGTCCGCACTGTCCAACGACTCGATGCACGCCTACGTCCTGTCGTTGCCGGTCAACACTGAGATCGCGCAGGTACGTGGTCATGATGGTTACGGCTTTCCCAAGTGGGTCACCGACATCGACGTCGACATAGACCACCGGCGGGTGACCGGACGAGTGGCCAACGACGACGGTGGCACCGACATCGCGCTGACGGTGCTCACCCCGCAACAGAAGACGTTTCCCAGCGGCACCAATGTGTCCACGCTGGTCTCCTACACGCAGCTCGAAGGCGCCTGGCACGCGACACTCAGCCAGACCAACACTCTGTCGGCGGGCAGCAAGCTGCTGCCCAGGGATGTGAACCTCGAGTTGGGGTCGGGCCGTCTGGCCGACGATGTGCGCTCTCTGGCGCCCATCAAGCCGCTGCGACTGGACGTGGCCACCGATTGCCAGAACGCGCTGCACATTCCCGTCCCGGTGTCCGTCCCCGCGAAATGAGGAGCCCAGTGGTCACCCCAACCATCACCCGTCGCATCGACGCGAACCGACTCGACGCCCTGACCCGGCGGGTGCCGGCAGCCGATCCCGAAGGCGTCCTCGAGGTCACCAACGCCATGACCGGCGGGGTGCTCGGTGCCGTTCCGCATTGCACGCCTGCCGACGTGGTTGCCGCCGCGCAACGCGCCCGCGGTGTGCAGAAAGCCTGGGCCGCACGCCCGGTCGACGAACGCGCGGCAGTACTGATGCGTTTCCACGACCTCGTGCTCGCCCGCCAGGACGAGGTCCTCGACCTCATCCAGCTCGAGAACGGCAAAGCGCGGCGCCACGCGTTCGAAGAGATCCTCGACGTGTGCCTGGCGTCCCGTTACTACGCCAACACCGCCGCAAAGTACCTGCGCCCCAAGCGTCGCCGCGGAGTGCAGTTGGCGCTGACCACAGTCTGGGAACTTCATCACCCCAAGGGGCTGGTCGGGATCATCTCTCCGTGGAACTACCCGCTCACCCTGGGCATCAGCGACGCGCTACCCGCGATCGTCGCCGGCAACGCGGTGCTCACCAAACCCGACGTGCAGACCCCGTATGCCGCGCTGTGGGCGGTCGAACTGCTCGAAGAGGCCGGAATGCCGTCCGGCTTGGTGCAGGTGGTCACCGGCAGGGGAGCCGAGCTGGGTACGCCGATCATCGAGAATTCCGATTTCCTCATGTTCACCGGCTCCACCGCCGTCGGCCGCACGGTCGCCGCCCAAGCCGGCGAGAACCTCATCGACTGCTCGATGGAACTCGGCGGCAAGAACGCGCTGCTCGTGCTCGATGACGCCGACATCGACAAAGCCGTCGCCGGCGCGGTGCGGGCGAGCTTTTCCAACACCGGCCAACTCTGTATCTCCATGGAACGCATCTACATTCCTGATGTCCTGTGGGATGAGTTCACCACCAAGTTCGCCGCGGCGACAACGGCGATGAATCTGTCCGCCGACATCGACTACTCCGGCGACATGGGCTCGCTGGTCTCGCGGAAACAGCTCGACACCGTCGTCAGCCATGTCGAGGACGCCGTCGCCAAGGGGGCGCGCGTGCTCGCCGGCGGTCGAGCACGACCTGACTTAGGGCCGTTCTTCTACGAACCGACCGTCCTCACCGATGTCGACGACACGATGACGGTCTTCGACCACGAAACCTTCGGGCCGCTGGTCTCGGTGTACCGCGTTGCCGACGAGGAAGAAGCCATCGCTCAGGCCAACGCCAGCGAGTACGGACTCAACTTCAGTGTCTGGACCTCAGACGAGCAGCGCGGCTACCGCGTGGCAGCCCGGCTGCACGCCGGCACGGTCAACGTCAACGACGCCTACGCCGCGGCCTGGGGATCGATGGACGCCCCGATGGGCGGAATGAAAGCCTCCGGACTCGGCCGCCGCCACGGCGAACACGGCATCGTCAAATACACCGAGTCCCAAACCATCGCCATCGAACGGCTGCTGCCGGTCGGCGCCCCCGACGGTATGAACCCCGCCCGCTACGCCCAGGTGGCGTCGCTGGCGCTGCGCCTACTCAGGCGCGTACCCGGCCTGAAATAGCAAACGTCCACCGCCACAATGCAACCCAACGAAGTTGAGGATCCCGATGCACACCATCCTGGGAGCCAACGGCCAGATCGCCGAGGAGCTCACCCGCTACCTGCACGACAACATCACCCACGACGTGCGGCTCGTCAGCAGAAACCCGAGAAAGGTCCACGACACCGACCAACTCGTCGCCGCCAACTTGTTGGACGCCGACGCCACCGCCGACGCGGTCAAAGGCAGCGACATCGCCTACCTGACCGTCGGGCTGCCCATCGACTCCACACTGTGGGAACAGCAATTCCCGGTCATGATGGCCAACACGATCGCCGCTTGCCAGAAGCACGACACCAAACTCGTCTTCTTCGACAACACCTACATGTACCCGCGCACCTCCACCCCGCAGGTCGAGAACACCGAGTTTCGTCCCGTCGGCCGCAAGGCGACCGTCCGTGCCCACATCGCCGACATGCTCCTCGAGCAGATGCGCCGCGAGACGATCGAGGCCGTCATCTGTCGGGCACCGGAGTTCTACGGACCCGGCAAAACCCAGAGCCTCACCAACTCCGCGATCTTCGACCGGATCAGGCAGGGCAAACGACCGCTGGTGCCGGTCAGCGCGCACACCAAACGCACGCTGATCTGGACACCGGATGCCAGCCGCGGCATGGGACTGATCGGCAACACCCCCGACGCCTACGGGCACACCTGGCACCTCCCGGTCGACCCACAGCGGCTCACCTATCAGGAGATGGTCGCGATCGCCGACGAGGTGACCGACCGCGACATCAACTACATCACCATCCCAGAGAAACTCTTCGCCCTCGGCGGCCTGATCAACCAGTCCGTCAAAGAAGCCTCCGAACTGCTGCCGCGCTACCGCGACGACAACATCTTCGACTCGACGAAATTCGCCACCCGATTCCCCGACTTCGCGGTCACGACATACCGCCAGGGCATCACTCAACTCCTCACCGAGAAATCAAACAAGTGAACTGGTGAACGTCTGCGCCGACGCCTCGGCCAGGTATACGAATCGTGCACGCCTACAGCCGATGTGGGAACTTCGCAGAAGCGAAAGAACAGCGCTACACGCTTCCTTCCAGCGGTGGTCTCACCGCTGGAAGGAAGCGCTGATTGCTTTCGAGATCACCTTCGTCAGAGGCCCTGTCCGCCGGGCGAACCAGCCACGGCTCAGACAGTTACACCGCTGACCGGCAAGATGCGATCGTCGTTGACGTCAACCGTCAGGGTCGATCATTTCGTCTCTGTATCTCCTGCTGTCTGACCCGTGCGAGCCGGCGGCGCGACGACACCGTCGGGGATGGGGCAGTCATAGGGGGTCTCTGTCACCATCATCTCGAATTCGTGACGGGCACTCTTCATGAGATCCGGATCGGTGCACAACTCGATTGCGGTTGCCGCGATGACCTTGGCTGCGTACACCATTCCCTTGTGGGCGGCAGGAAGCTTGCCCTGAGCTACGGCCTGCCACGAGTGAATCGGAGTGCCGATCGCCCAATTGCTACCGGTGAGCTGGACTGTGGGTGTCACCCAACTGACATCGCCCACATCGGTGGAGCCGTGCACGAGCGGACGAGTTCCGGGCGAGGTCGGCGGCTTAGTTGCCACTGCGCGCTCTGAGACCTCCAGCGTGCACGAGTGCCGAACCGTGCCGGCGACGGCGGTCCGGCCAGCCCGGAGTCCGACGAAGCTGGGAGTGCTTCGACATTCGGTATCAACGACCAGCAGGTTGCGCAGCCCAGCGCTGATCGAATCGCAGCCCAGACCGCCGTGCGCAGGCGACGACGGATCCCAGTCAGCACGATTCTGGATAACCATCAAACGAGTTCGACCGGGGATGGCTGTAGCGGTGGAATGGCTTGCGCAAGGGCGCCCCGGGGGAGCTGTCGCATATGGCAGTCTCTGCTCTTGGTGGCATAATCTGCCAACGCGAAGTACTCTTCCGACATGGGCGCACCGTTGGACTGGCGTGAGCGACGTCAGCAGAGTGCGATGCTCGCCATCTCCGACGCGGCGCTGGACATGTTCGCCGAGAACGGGTATGTCGAGACGACAGTTGCTTCTGCTGCAGAGGCTGCGGGCGTGTCTGTGCGGACGTTTCACCGCTACTTTCCGGCCAAAGTGGACGCCATCGCACCAGCTCTCGATGCCGGCTGGCAGGACTATGTGGGCAGGTTCGCGAGTCGGCCCGACTCGGAGTCGGTGATCGACGGCCTTGTCGCATCGCTCGAGGCGGTGTTGGACGGGCCACACGGACGACGGCACGCGATGTTCCTTCGGTCGTTGCCGAGGTCACCGATGCTCGCGCCTGCCTGGTTGAGTGTGCACGATCGATGCCGTGCCGCATTGCGACCGGTGCTGGCCCGTAGGCTCCGACTCGATCCCGATGGCGACCGTGCCGAGTTCGTGGCTGCTTGCGTGATCGCCGCCAATCGGGTGGCCGTCGAAAGCTGGTCAACGGACCCGCGCCGGGGGATCTGTTCCACGGTACGCACCTGTCTCGAGGCCATCGGCCCACTGTTGACCCATGATGTCGGGGGTCGTACCCCCGAAGAAAGCAGGACACCATGACAACCGCCAAGAAGCTGGCTGGCCGAGTCGCCTTCATCACCGGCGCCGGGCGCGGCCAGGGACGAGCTGAAGCTGTCGCACTTGCCGAACACGGTGCTGACGTCATCCTCTCGGATATCTGCGCGACCCCGGCCGAGACAGATTATCCCGCAACGACTCCCGAAGACCTCGAAGAGACAGTAGCCCTCGTCGAGAAAGCCGGTCAGCGCGCAGTGAGCGCGGTCGCCGACGTTCGCGATCTGAGCGCGATGCAGGCGGTGGTGGAACAAGGCGTTGCCGAGTTTGGCCGGCTGGACATTGTGGTCGCCAACGCCGGCATCGTCAGTTGGGGACGATTCTGGGAGATGGCCCCAGAGCGTTGGCAGGACATGATCGACATCAACTTGACCGGTGTCTTCAACACACTGCGCGCCGCCGCCCCGGTCATGATCGAGCTCGGCAACGGTGGCTCGATCATCGCGACCAGCTCGGTTGCCGGGATCAAATCACTTCCTGGACAATCCCACTACAGCGCCGCCAAACACGGTGTCGTGGGCCTGGTGAAGTCAGCCGCGATCGAACTGGCGCCATATAAGATCCGCGTCAACTCCATCCATCCCTGGGGCGTGAACACCCCAATGGGAGCGATGGGTGCCGACGGAGCAAAGGTGTTCGCCGACAATCCCTCCTACGGTGCTGCCATGGGCCAGTACTGGTTCGATCCGCCGATCTCAGAACCCGAGGACATCGCCAACGCCGTCGTGTTCCTGGCCGGCGACGAATCCCGCACCATCACCGGGATTCAGCTACCCGTGGACCACGGGGCGACCAAGATCTGACCCTCATCGCCCGGGCGCAGGTCCTGCGCTCTGTTCCACCTGGCATGATGGCAGTTATCGGCATGTGAAATACACTGGGGGAGAGTGGTTCTCATGCACTGCTGCCATTGGTACACTGGTCCGACGCGACTGTACCCGCCGTGTACCTTCCGGGCGGCTGGCGATTGGTCCTGACGCCGAGGTCGACGAATGCGCACCCGGCATCATGAGGTCGGTCACGCGTTGAGGAGCGATGACACGCGTGTGCTGATGGGGATTGTTCTACATGTCAGGCGTCGGTCGATGATCCCGATTCTGCGCTTTTGTCATCGTCGTCCCCGTCGGTGTCAGATGTGCGCTGGACCAACCGGTCATAGCGCTGGCGTGCAGCTTGGGCGCTGCCCAGTCCGAGTCCGTACGCGATGTGCTGCCAGGTGATGCCCGAACGTCGCGCCGCGAGGAGCAACATCGTCTCGAGTTCGTCGATCTCTAGCCGCAGCTTCGGCATCAGCGTCAGGGCGGCCATGATGTCGGTGTCGTCGACCGGGTCCTCGTCCGGGTGCGGCACGAACCCACCGCCCGCCAGGCCGGCAACGATCTTCGCGGCACCGTAGGGCTCGAGCATGTCTGGGTGCGCCTGGCGTGCACGACGTTCCGGAGTGCCTCCATGCCGCTCGGCGATGTGAAACAGGCCGATGTACTCGCGCTGTGCACGTTCTCGATCGGGCTCCGGGGGACGGAACAGCTGCTCATTGGTCACGAAGACCATCCTCCGTCTTCAACGACAAATTGTCAACGGTTTGTTGAAGGGCTGAGATCTGCGGCCAGCGGTTCACCGTCCTGTTCGGGCGAACACCCAACCGGCCGCGGACAGCGAGACCAGCGTGATTCCCGCGCACCAGGTGATTCCGGTGACGGCCTGTGACGCCAGATCGTGCACCGGTGATCCGTCGGTGCCCACACCGACGAGTAGAGCCCGGATCGATTCGATGACAGGGGTGACCGGTTGTGTCTCGGCGAAGTCGCGCAGCCAGGCCGGCATCGTCTCCGGTGGCACGAATGCGCTCGACACGTACGGCAGGAAGAGCATGACGAAGCTGAAACCACCTGCCGCGGCGGGTGTTCGTACCGTGACCCCGATGAACGCGGCCAGGCAGGTGATGGCCAGGACATAGGCCAGGACGATCCCGGCAGCACCGAGCCACTCGCCCGGCGTTGCCGAGGGACGGAAGCCGATGGCCATCGCGACGAGTAGGACCACCGCGGTGGATACTGAGTTTTTCACCAGACTGGCCGCGACATGGCCGAACACCACGGTCGCGCCGACGATGGGCATCGACCGGAAGCGGTCGATGGCGCCGCCGTTCATGTCATTCGCCACTGCGAGTGCGGTGTTGGACGCGCCGTACCCCGCGCACAGGAGGATGACCCCGGGCGTTGCGTAGGTGATGTAGTCGGTGCCCACGGACATCGCGCCGCCGAACACGTAGACGAACATCAGCATGATGGCGATGGGCAGGACGAGCGCGAGAATCAGCTCGTCCGGATCGCGGCTCATCATCCGCAACGAACGCCAGGTCATCGTGGTCGCGTCGATGCGGAGATGACGGAGCCGACGGGTCGACGCGTAGTGGGTTGTGGCGGTGTCGACACTCATGCCGCGACCTCCTCGCCGGGCGCCGCCACAGCCGGCTGGCCGGTTGCCGCAAGGAACACATCATCCAGTGTGGGAGTGCGTAATTCCCAAGAGCTGACGGTGACAGCGATCCGATCCACCACGTCGAAGACCGCGCGCGTGTGCGACACCGAGCGATCGGTGGGAATGCGAATGGTGGTCTGCTGGACCGACGGAGCGAAACCGGCCAGTTCACCGGCAAAGGCCGCGGCATCAGTCGCGGTCGGCACGACGAACTCGAGTGCCGCCTCGCCGACGCGGCGCTTGAGGTCGCCCGGGGTGCCGGCGGTCCCGATCCGGCCGCCGTTGATGAGAGCGACGCGGTCGGCCAGGCGGTCGGCTTCCTCGAGATACTGCGTGGTCAGTAACACCGCTGTCCCCTCGGCCACCACATCATCGACCACCTGCCACAGCATCTGGCGGCTGCGCGGGTCGAGGCCGGTGGTGGGCTCGTCGAGGAACAACACGACGGGCCGATCGAGCAGTCCCGCAGCCAGATCGAGACGGCGGCGCATGCCCCCGGAGTAGGTCGCGACGATTCGATCGGCGGCGCCGGCGAGATCGAACGCGATCAAGAGTTCGTCGACCCGATGATCCACGGTCCGCCGGCGATGGTGGGCCAGCCTGCCCATCATCGTCAGGTTCTCGCGACCGGTGAGCTTGTCGTCCACGGCTGCGTATTGGCCGGTGAGACTGATGATCTCGCGCACCTTGCCCCGCTGGGTGGCGACGTCGAAACCGCCGACGCGGGCGGTCCCGGAATCGGGCCGGATGAGCGTGGACAAGATACGCACGGTGGTCGTCTTGCCTGCCCCGTTCGGGCCGAGGAGGGCAACGACCTCGCCCGCCTCGACCTCGAGGTCGACTCCACGGAGAACAGGCACACGACTGTTCCCCCTCCCCAGCGATTTGGTGAGGCCGACGGTCTGAATGGGGTGACGGGCGGACCGAACGCGAGCAGGCATGATGTGTCCAATCTGTGTACGAAAGAAACTGTTTATAACGGTAACTGCGTACACTAAACGCAGTTCTGTGATTCGGCAAGAGAAGACGAGGGCGCATGGGTTCCGAGGACACGCTGAAACGACTGTGGGTGGGTGCACGAGAAGGCCGCCGGGGTCCCAAGCCGGCACTCAGCCTCGATCGAATCGTCGACGCCGCCATCGGGATCGCCGATGCCGAGGGGCTGGACGCGGTGTCGATGGCGCGGATCGGCGAAGCATTGGGGTGCTCGTCGATGGCGCTGTATCGCCACGTGTCCGGCAAGGAGCAGCTGTTGACGCTGATGCTCGACACCGCGACCGGTGCGCTGACGCTTCCACCGCGCACCGGCAGATGGCGTGAGGACCTGGCGGAGTGGACCCGAGCGCAGATCGTCGGCATCGTGGAGCGGCCGTGGTACCTCGACCTTCCGCTCACCAGTGCCGTCCCCGGTCCGAGCCGGATGCGCTGGATCGAGGCGGCCTTCGAGATCCTCGACGAATTCGACCTGCCCGGTGACGACCTGTTCGAGATCGTCGGATTGCTTGCGCAGTACGCACTGTCGGCCAGCCGCGTGCAGATCGAGCATCGTCGTGCGAGCGAGCTGGCAGGCGGTGAGGGCTCCGGCGGGACGTCGTACTTCGAGCGGATTCTCACCGATCTGGCCGATCCCGGCCAGTTTCCGTGCACGGTCGCAGCCCTGGGCGCCCCGCGTTCCCAGCCGGTGGGGGAGGATTTCGGACTGCAACTCATCCTGGACGGCATCGCTACGCACGTCGACAGCTCCACCTGAGATCGGAATCCACGCATCGGGGCAGGGCCACCGTGCCAGGGGGTAGCTGCGTACGCATGCCGGCCACAGCGTGGGCGACAACCTGAGGCGTTGTCAATGCGGCGCAATCGATTTGCCTCACGCCCAGCGAGAACTCCACGGGCGAGGTGTTGCTGTTCACGGTGGGTCCGCGACTGCATCCTGGATCGTTCGGCCGCGGGCCGGCATGTGAGTCAATGGGGTCGGGGAGGAGTCAGGGCACCAGGAGGGCGTTGAGGCCGGGGACGATGGTGATGGGGCGGGGCGGTCCCTCGTACTGCTCACGCAGAACGGTCACAGTCGTCACAACCGGGCCGGCGCCGGTGCGCGCCGCGGCCGAGGTGGGCAGTGTGTGCGTGTATCCGGGATCGTGTGGCGCGAAGTCGGAAGCTGACAGTGCCGCAGGGCCGTCGGTGTCTAGGTAGGCCTGATCGATCCGGCCTTGAACGGCAAATGCCCCGTACGCCCGGTCTATCGACGTCTGAAGTGCGATGCTCTCGACCGGGGCTGGCGGCTCGCGCACCATGACGTTGCCATCGGCGTCCAGTCGATACTTCGCCGAGGTCATGGCGATCGGCGCGTGGCAGATCAGTCCGATCGGGGGATGCCGTTCTGTTGCAGGTTGTTCAGCAGTTCTCCCACGACCGGATTGTCGTTGAAGCGATCATCGGTGCGCGACCGCCCGGTGCGTACATGAAATCGAAGTCGGCCAGCGAGAAGTCGTCGGAGGTGTCGCGGTACCTGGTCCTCTGGGGACTTTTGGCGTCCCCGATAGGGCGCGATCTCGACACGGTGCAGCGGGACTACAGCACTGCGCTGACGCGATGAGCAGACTCTACTGGTAATCCTGCATAGTCGAACACTGCATAATGCGGTTGTCAACGGCCAGTTTGATG
>NZ_LIYC01000063.1:0-15918 GCF_001418765.1 Gordonia sp. HS-NH1 | reverse complement strand
CACTACTTGGGACTTGACCAGTGTTGCGCTCGAGTTTGTGTTGCGCTCGCTGTTTCGCGGTCGCGCGGGCGACCGGTGGTGCGTCGTTCCGTGCGTCAGCAATGTGCTGCCAACTGTCACTGTGCGGCAGTCGATACCGTTGCCAGGGGAATGTTTCGCGGCGGTCAACCTCGCGAGCCAAGAACCCAGCAAGAGAGAGAAACCACTGTCCGATTACGCTCGCGTCTGGCGGCGGTACGAAAACCGTGCCATCAGATGGGATCAGCATTCCGCGACCTAAGACAACTACTCGGTCGACGTGGGCGGTCGGAAGCGTCAGCTCGTCGCAGGAGTCCCGGACTCTCAGCATCTCCTTCATCGCCCAGTCGTCCTCTGAAAGATCTGAGCGAAACGCCAGCACCGTCGAGAAGATTCTTGGTAGTCCGTCATCGGCGTGCTGGCCTCCTCGACGAGCGCTCGTCCACGGAGCGTCCCAAGGCCGGAGCTCGCGGAGCTTTATTGCCGACCCAATCGCGCGGTTGGTCTCTACTTTGGTCAGAGTTGACTTGACCTCTACTACAGCAAGAAGAGCCTCGGCAGGAAGGGTCACGACCTGATCAGCAATAGACAAGGGGCGCGTGTTGGAGTCGTCATAGATGATCACGTCAGTCTGGCCAGAGCAGTTGCCTGCTGCGTCTATCACTTCACCCGCGGCGACGGCAAACCGCGATGGAAGCTGATCCCGCAGGAAGTCCCGGACCGCAGATTCACGCGCTCCACCTCGATCTCCCATGTGCTGGTAGGCCTCTTCGGACTTCTTAAACGCTGTCTGGAGCGATTGGTCGGCCAAGCTGAACAGCCGCTCCGCGCGTGCGTGACCGGTCCTGGGTTGTCCTGTCGCCACACTCACACCTTCTGTAATCAAGCCAGCAATCCCCAGCCGCGCACAACCAGCTAGATTCTCGACTTCGACGGAGTTATCGAAGCGCGGGTAGAAGCAGGAGCCACATCGCTCACGGCGGTAGACAGTGATCTACATCATTCGCGTCGACCGAAGCAAGTCGCTCCGAGTCTGCGTCGAGAGACATGTGAAGTCGTGATCCTTGTCCAAACATCTAATCCAACGACTGCGCCTGTCGAGGCTTGAGTTACCCATCGTGCGTCCAGCCGCACATCGGCACTCTCGTTACCCTGGGCGGCATGGTGATGGCTGATCGTCCGGAGGTCCAGACCGCGTCGGCGCCGGTGACCGCGCTGACGGTCGTCGGCCTCGCGCAGAGCATGATCAACGGCCTCGCGCGGGTGCCGTTCCGCAAGCCCTGGTCGGGTCCGTCCGGATTGCTCGACAACGTCGGCCAGTCCGTCACCCGCCAGACCATCCGCGCGTTCATGGGCTACTCGATGGGACTGCCGATCGAGGAGTTCCGGTCGATGGAGAAGATCCTCGACGACCTGTGCCGCATCGTGATGCCGCCCTTCGTCGAGCTGACCGACGGCGTCGAACTCACCGACGACATCGTCGGCGGGGTCCCCGGGCTGTGGTGTCGCGCCAAGGCCAGCTCCGACGCCTACGTCGACGACGAGAAGGACAAGGAAGAGATCGGCGCGACGATCCTCTACCTGCACGGCGGCGGATACATCGGCACCTCGCCGATGATGTACTCCGCCTTCGCGGCGTCGCTGGTGCGCATCGCCGGACACGAGGTGTTCATCGCCGACTACCGGATGGCCCCCGAATTCCCTTTTCCCGCAGGTGTTCACGACGCCGCCGACGTGTACCGGGGGTTGCTGGGCCGCGGCGTCGACCCGGACCACATCATCGTCGCCGGTGACTCCGGCGGAGGTGGGCTCGCGGCGTCGCTGGTCGCTTACCTTCACGACCACGACCTGCCTCGTCCAGGCGCACTCGCATTGTTCTCCCCCGAGATCGATCTCGACCTCGACCACCCGTCGATCACCGAGAACGCCCAATACGACATCCTGCCCTGGAGCATCCCGGTCACTCCCTACCTGCACGGTGTCCAGCCGAACGACGCGCGGGTCTCACCCGTCAACGCCGAACCCGACCCGTCGTGGTTCCCGCCCACCTTCGTCTGCTGGGGTGGCAGCGAGATGTTCCGCGACGGGATACGCGACTTCGCGGCACGGCTCGAGGCATCGGAGGTGCCGACACACGCCATCGAAGAACCCGGCATGTTCCACGTCTTCCCCATCCTCATGCCATGGGCCGAGGCGTCGAAGCGCGTGTTCCGGGCGTTGTCGGAACTGGCGGACGGGCACGTCGAAGGTGATCCGGACGCTGCGCAGACGCACTGAGTTTGCCGCGCGGATCGTCGAGGCGTCGTCGTCGCCGGGTGTCGTGGGGAGCGAACGTAGCCCGGCCGAGATCCCTGGTCGCCGCCTCCCGGGCGGGCGGATCGTGACAGCGGTTTATGTTGGACGAACCAAGAGCCTCAACGGACCTCCGCCGTGGATACGGCCGATGTGGTGACCGACGCTGAGAAGAGGGGACAGACATGCCGTATCTCGGGCTGATCTACCTGCTGATCCTGGTGGTCGCGCTGATCGACATCATCAAGACCGACGACGCCGCCGTGCGCGGGCTGCCCAAGTTCGCCTGGGTGGTCCTGGTGGTGATGATCCCACTGGCCGGCGCGCTGGTATGGCTGGCGGTCGGACGCCCCACCGCTGACGAACGACCGCGCCGGCAGTCGGCCGCGGCCGGTGAGTTCCCGGAATACGATCACCCCAGTCGCTACATTCCGCGGGACCCGGAGGCGGACCAGGAGTTCCTCCGGCAGGTGCGAGAACGCGCCGAACAGCAACGTCGGACCGCGCGCGAGCAGCAACGAGCCGCCGACAGGACCGACCGCACCGACGACCAAGGTCTGCCACCGACCACGACGTAGCAAGCAGAGGCACGGAGGCAGAGTTGAGGTACGGCACCGCGTCGGGGGCCATGACGGTCCGCCTGAGGAAGCGGTGGGCACAGTCACCCGAGCACGAAGGCGAGCAGGAAGCCACCGGCGGTCGCGAGGCCGACCCACCATCCGCCCTCGCGGTATGCCTCCGGCATCAGCGAGTTTGCAAGCACTCCAAGCGTCGCGCCGCCGGCGAACGCCTGCACCACGCTGATCGCGGTCGGTGAGATGGCGTCGGCCACCGCGTACCCGCCCACCGTGACCGCAACCAGGACGACGGCGGTGAACAACCACATCGCCAGCGCCGAGCGGATCGAGGCGTCGTGCTCGCGACGCATCAACGACGCTCCGCTCACCGCTTCAGGGACGTTGCCGACCGCGATCGCCACCACCAGTACGAGCGAACCGCCCGCGGTGAGCGAGACACCGAGCGCGGTGTTCTCCGGGACGCCGTCGAGGAACACGCCGATCATCAGCGCGGGTCCGATGGCCGACGACCCGAGCTTGGTTTCGACGAGCCGGTCGGCGACGACGTAGACCGCGGTGCCGGAGAACAGCGCCATCGCCGCGACCCCGGTGCCGGCCTGGGTGAAAGCCGGTTCGAACAGTTCGGTCGAGACCGCCGCGATCATCGTCCCGGCGCCGAACGCCATCAGGGTCGCGAGGATCGGATTCGGCAGATTCCAGCGCAGCCCGATTGCAGCGCCGACTGCGATGGGAACGGCGGTCGCGAGACCGTACAGAACCGCGGTGAGCATGAGGACAAGGTTGCCTCGTGCATCGGTCGATAGCGAGTGGGGTGCGGAGTTTCCGGCGCGGCTTGCGTGGACCCTTCGTGGCTCGTCGCTTGCGCTCCTCGCACCTCAGGGAGCAATGGGGGGTCGGTTCTTTTGGATTGGCGAGTGGGGCACGCGGGAGTGGTGATTGTGGGTTGCGGCGCCCTTCGTGGCTCGTCGCTAGCGCTCCTCGCACCTCAGGGAGCAAATGGTGGTCCCTCGCACCTCAGGGAGCAATGGGGGGTCGCTTCTTTTCGATTGGAGAGCGCGGGTGGTCGCTTCGCTCCCCCAACATCAGCGAGCAAGAGGCGATGAAGGATCTGTAATCCAACAGGTCACAGAATTGCGGATACCTCGATGGACCGTGCTGGGGCGCGAGGGATACACTGTGTATGTCCGACGAACCGGTCAGACCCCCGACCCGACCGGTTCGTCGGACATTTTTGTCTGCTCAGCCGGGCATGCGTGTCGGTCGACCGACCAGGGTCGTGTTACACGATTCGGCGGTTTCTTTATTCCGCCGGAAACCATTCGGTAATCGGTGGCGAGTGAACTGAGTGTCGTAGCGAGCAATCGCTACTCGATAAGACCGGATCTTCGGTCGAACCACTCCGGGCAATGATGCCCGATCCCACCTTCGCACGTCGAGCCGCCTTGCGGCCGAACACTTGCAGACACCGTCTCGCCATCCCAGGAGTTCTTGTGCCCTCTTTCGACGAAACCATCACCGAGAACATCGCCGCGTCGCTGGCGGAGATCCCGCACCCCTCACTTCCCAAGGGCTCGAACATCTATGGCGGTACCAAGATCTTCCCGGACTACCAGGCCGAGAACGGTGAGTCCTACTTCACCCTCGTGCACGGCATCGCACACGAGTCGTCGGTGTCCTTCGTGGCCGTTCTTCAGGCCACACGCGCACTTCGCAAGGGCTTCGAGTCGGCCATGTACTTCTACGGTCCGGGGGCCATCAATTGCCTTGCCACACGCGGATTCCCGACGACCGGCGACTCAGGGTTCCCCGGCGAGCAGAACATCAACAACTCGCTGGAGACCTTCATCTCCGAGGGCGGCACCGTGTTCTGCTGTCGCTTCGGCCTCGCACTGCACGGCGGACGCGAGGAGGACCTGATCGAAGGTGTCATCCCGGCACACCCGCTCGACGTGCAGGACGCGCTGATCCACTACGCCCGCAAGGGCGCAATCATCAACTCCACCTACATGGTCTGAGGATCCGAAACACATGACCACCATCGGAACCGTCGCGGCGAACTTCACCCGCGACCTCGAGCAGAACTACGCGACGATCGAACAGTACGTCGGCGAAGCACGAACGCGGGGAGTCGACCTCCTGGTGTTCCCGGAAGCGGCGATCGGCGGATACCTGTCGTCGCTGGGCAACCACGGCGACACCCGGAAGAACAGCGCCCAGTCGTTGCCGCCGGCGATCTCCCTCGACGGACCCGAGATCGCTCGGGTGCAGTCCATCGTCGGCGATCTGGTGGTGGCGATCGGATTCTGCGAACTCGGCGAGGACGGCGAGACCCGCTACAACGCGGCCGCCGTCCTCGACGGGAACCACATCTTCGGCAGCTACCGCAAGGTGCACCAGCCGCTCGGCGAGAACATGTCGTACTCGTCGGGCGACGGATACGGCGTCTTCGACACTCCGGTCGGACGTATCGGTCTCCAAATCTGTTACGACAAGGCCTTTCCCGAGGCTGCCCGGATCATGGCACTCAAGGGTGCCGAGATCATCGCCAGCCTGTCCGCATGGCCGGCCGCACGGACCGCGACCGCCGAGAACCTCCAAGACGATCGGTGGACCTACCGGTTCAACCTCTTCGACACCGCGCGGGCCCTGGAGAACCAGGTGTTCTGGGTGGCTTCTAATCAAAGCGGGACATTCGGGTCGCTGCGCTACGTCGGCAACGCCAAGATCGTCGACCCGGGCGGAAACATCCTCGACACAACGCTTCTCGGGAGCGGACTGGCCGTCGCCGAGGTGGACATCGCGGAGAGCTTCACCGCCATGCGTGCCGGGATGTTCCACCTGCGGGACCGTCGGCCCGAGGTGTACGGCATGCTCGTCGAAGCCGACAGCGATTCCGACGCCGGCGCCGATTTCGCCTGGCGGGACCTCGCTCATGCCTGAGATGACCGTCCAGGTGCGCTGGCCCGACGGGCTGTTCCGCCAGTACTACTCCCCCAGCCTCGTGCTGCACGACCATCTCGCGCCAGGTACCTACCGCGTCGACGACTTCCGGTCGCGTGCCACCACCGCACTCGACGAGGCCAGCGCACGGGTCCGCGCCAAGTACGGCTTCGCCTGCACGTCCGCGGCGGCGTCGGCCGAGGAGATCTCCATCGACGCCGCTCGGCACCCCGATTCCGCAGAGGTCGAGGTGGTCTCGATGTACCCGCCGTTGCCGGGTGCGGAAGTGGTTTCGACACGGGGCGTCGCTTCGCTCCGGCCCGGCTCAACCAGCGGAGGGGACGCGGGCGTCGCTTCGCTCCGGCCCGGCTCAACCAGCGGAGGGGACGCGGGCGTCGCTTCGCTCCGGCCCGGCTCAACCAGCGGTGGAACCAGCAGTGAGGAGCTCTCATGAACGCACACGTGCCGGTTGTGGTCATCGGCGGCGGACAGGCCGGGCTCTCGGTCAGCTGGTACCTCGGACAGGCCGGCGTCGAGCATCTGGTCGTCGAAGCCGATACCGCAGTGCATGCGTGGGCCGACAAGCGCTGGGACAACTTCACCCTCGTGACGCCGAACTGGCATTGCAAACTCCCGGGTTACGCCTACGAAGGTCCGGATCCGGACGGGTTCATGACCCGCGACGAGGTCGTGGAGTGGCTGCACGGGTGGTTGCAGACGTTCGAACCGCCGCTCGTCGAACACACGAAAGTCACTCGGCTACAGCGGTTGTCCGGTGATCGGTTCGAGCTGACACTCGACGGCCCCGACGGGATCCATTCGATCACCTGCGACCACGCCGTGATCGCGACGGGTGGATACCCACTGCCGGTGGTGCCGCCGTTCGCGCCGTCGCTGGATCCGGCAGTGCACCAAGTGCACTCTGAGGAGTACTTCAATCCCGAACAACTCCCCGACGGTGCTGTGCTGGTCGTCGGGTCGGGCCAATCGGGCACGCAGATCGCTGAAGACCTGCACCTCGCCGGCCGGCAGGTACACCTCGCGATCGGGAATGCGCCGCGGGTCGCACGCTTCTACCGCGGCCGCGACTGCATGACATGGCTGTCGGACATGGGCCTCTACGACACCCCGACCCAGGAGTACCCGGGCGGACGTGCCGCACAGGAGAAGACCAACCACTACGTCACCGGACGCGATGGTGGTCGCGACATCGACCTACGACGATTCGCCGTCGAGGGCATGAAGCTCTACGGCGTCCTCACCGACGGCAAGGACTCGACGCTGCGGTTCGCGCCGACCCTGACCGCTGCTCTCGACCGCGCCGACGCCGTGTACAACTCGATCTGCGGCGACATCGACCGTCACATCGACAAGCACGGCATCGACGCGCCCAAGGGTTCTCGATACGAACCGGTGTGGGTTCCGGACGTGGATCCGGTCGAACTCGACCTCGCCGCCGAGGGCGTCACGTCCATCATCTGGGCGATCGGCTACCGGCCGGACTACCGGTGGATCGAGGCCAGCGCCTTCGACGGCGGCGGTCGGCCCATGCAGACCCGCGGGATCACGGAGGTTCCCGGACTCAGCTTCGTCGGGTTGCCGTGGATGCACACCTGGGGGTCCGGACGGTTCCTCGGTATCGATCGCGACGCGCGGCATGTGGCGGAGCACGTTGTCGAGGTGGTACGGAGTGGGCAGCCGTATCTGGCTGCTGCGCAGTGATTTTGGTTCAGATTGTCGCGGGGGTTCACGGGACCCTTCGTGGCTCGTCGCTAGCGCTCCTCGCACCTCAGGGAGCAGAGGGGCGTCGCGCTCACCGGCGAGCGGACAGTTCATTCTTCTAAGGAGTACCCATGACGGTATCCACACGAGTCGACCTGGCGTTGCTCGGTATTCGCGGTGACCCGCCGTTGCAGCGCAGTGGCGGTGCGGGGCCCAGCGACGACGGTCACCTGATGGTCGACGGCTTGCACGCCGCGATTCCGCGGAACCCGCAGAGTCCGTTCGTCTTCGACGGTGACCGAGTGTTGTACGACGGGGTCGACATCGGTGTCGAGGTCAGCGCCATCGGACGTCCGCGGTTCTACGACCTGCAGACCGCCGAGGGCGTCAGCTACGAGAAGATCGCCCGCCTGCACGGCCGCAACGTGCTGGCCACGACTGTTCTGCAGACCTGCATCCGCTACGCCGAAGATCAGCGCTGCCGGTTCTGCTCGATCGAGGAGTCGCTGAAGTCGGGCTCGACGATCGCGGTGAAGAAACCCGAGCAGCTCGCCGAAGTCGCCCGTGCGGCGGTCGATCTCGACGGCGTCACCCAGATGGTCATGACCACCGGCACCAGCGGCGGGCGCGATCGCGGAGCCCGCCACCTCGCCCGGTGCGTCCGAGCCATCAAGGAGGCGGTGCCGGAACTGCCGATCCAGGTCCAATGCGAGCCGCCTGCGGACCTCGCCGTCCTGACCGAACTCCGCGAGGCCGGCGCCGACGCCATCGGGATTCACGTCGAATCGCTCGACGACGACGTGCGGCGCCGCTGGATGCCCGGCAAGTCGACGGTACCGATGGCGGAGTACCGCGCGGCCTGGGCCGAGGCGGTCCGGGTGTTCGGCCGCAACCAGGTGTCGACCTACCTGCTGGTCGGTCTCGGCGAGGACACCGACGAGATGATCGCCGGCGCCAAGGAACTGGCCGACTTGGGGGTGTACCCGTTCATCGTGCCGTTCCGTCGTCACGCGGGGACCCTGGCCGTCGACGTCGACGATGCTCCCGCACCCGATCCCGCGATCGTCGAGAAGATCAGCCGTGAGGTCGCGGGCCATCTGAGCTTCATTGGCATGTCCGGGTCGGAGCAGCGGGCGGGTTGCGCGGCGTGTGGTGCGTGCAGCGTGCTGCCGACGGTCGGAGGCTGAGATGCTGTCCATCCCCCGCGGTTCGTCCGCGACTCCGCTGCCGGGCGAACTGTCGATCCTGTCCGGGCTGCCGCGAACGACTCCCCGGTCCGAGTTCCTCATCACCGTTGCGGACAGCCCCCGGGAGCTGGCGGCGTATCGGGCGCTGCGACACCGCGAATTCGTCGAGCGCCAGGCACTTTTCGAGCACACCGATCTCGACGACACCGACGAGGACCCACGGACCGCCGTCCTCGTCGCGACCCTGCCCGACGGGACGATCGCGGGCGGGGTGCGGGTTGCCCCCACACCGTGGGCGGGCTCGGCACACGCCGACATCGGCTGGTGGTTCGGGAGTCGTCTCGTCGTCGCCGAGGCGGGGCACACCGCCGGACTGGGCGCAGCACTCGTCCGGGCGGCGTGCGCGCACGTCGAGCAGCTCGGTGCACTGCGGTTCGACGCCACCGTCCAGGATCGGTACGCACCGATGTTCGTCCGCCTCGGCTGGCGGGATCACGGTCCCGGGCCGCAGATCGAGGGTCGGTCACATCGGGAGATGCGCTACCCGGTCGACCGAGTTCAACGCACGGTCGACGGGACGAAAGCAGTTCTCGCCGAGGCGCTCGCGCCGTTCGCGGAGATGCCCGGCGGACTGGGATCCGCCGGATTCCGCGGCGACGACGGCGTTCCGCTGCCCGGCACCGACGTGATCGCTGCTTGTGACGCCATCGTTCCGTCGATGATCGAACGCGATCCCGAATGGGCCGGCTGGTGTTCGGTGCTCGTCAACATCAACGACCTCAGCGCCATGGGTGCTCGACCACTCGGTCTGCTCGACGCCGTCGGGGCGCCCACGACGTCACACCTGACCCGCATCATCCGGGGCATCAGCTCGGCCGCGGCGGCGTGGCGAACACCCGTTCTCGGCGGACACACCCAGGTCGGCGTGCCGTCGGCGCTGTCGGTGACCGCACTGGGCACGACGGACCGTCCGCTGCGAGCCGGAGGCGGCGCCGTCGGCGACACCGTGACCCTCCATGCCGACCTCGGCGGCTCCTGGCGACCGGGTTATCACGACCGCCAATGGGACTCGACGAGCTCCCGCAGCAGCGACGAACTGTGCGCCATGGCGTCGCACCTGGCGAACGTCCGACCCGCGTCGGCCAAGGACGTCAGCATGGCCGGCATCGTCGGAACACTGGGCATGCTCGCCGAAGCGTCGGGAACCGGGGCCGAACTGGATGTGACGGCGGTGCCGCGACCCGACGATGCCTCGATGGGCGCGTGGCTCACCTGCTTCCCCGGTTACGCCATGCTCAGCACCAACCGTGCCGGCGCCCGATCCGCGGTCCCCGCGCCTGACCCGGTGACGACTGCCGACTGCGGCCGGCTGACCTCCGAACCCGGCGTGCGGCTGCGGTGGCCCGACGGTGAGACGACCGTCGCCGTCGCGTCGACCGTCACCGGGCTGGGCAGCGCATGAGTCCACACCCGGTATCGGACCCCAGCGGTACAGTTCGCCCATGAGGACGGTCACCCTCGGCGCCCTCGCCGCGCACTTCGGACGCGACGTGGAACGCGGTGTCGCCAAAGCGGTCGGCATCATCGAATCCGCCGCACGCGACGGCGTCGACCTCCTCGTCTTCCCCGACGCCTCGCTCGGCGGTTACCTCGGCGACCTGCGCCATCCCGACCCGGCCGAGCTGCCGCCCCCTCTCCACCCCGACGCTCCCGAACTCGCCGCGATCGCCGCCGCCGCCGGCGACATGACGGTGTGTATCGGTTACACCGAAGCCGTCGACGACCAGCGGTTCAACACCGCCGTCTGCGTCAACGGAGACGGAATTCTCGGTACGCACCGCAAAGTCCATCAGCCCGCGGGCGAGGAACTCGCATACGCGGCCGGTGACCGGTTCGGCGCCTTCGACACCCCGGTCGGCCGCCTCGGCATGCTGATCGACTACGACAAGACGTTCCCGGAGTCGGCGCGCACGCTGGCCCTCGACGGGGCGCGGATCATCGCGGCGCTGTCCGCGTGGCCCGCCAGCGTCACCGACCGTGCCGCTCGGCTGCCCGCCGACCGACAGTCACGCCTGTTCGACCTCTACGACTGCGCCCGAGCTGCGGAGAACCAGGTCTTCGTCGTGTCGTCGAACCAGACGGGGGTGATGGGTTCGCTGCGCTTCCTCGGACAGGCGAAGGTCGTCGGACCAGGCGGCGACGTCTTGGCCACCACCCGATCGAAGGGTGGATTGGCCACGGCAACAGTCGATGTCGATGCCGAGGTCGACCGCGCCCGACGGGTCCTGAGTCATCTCGGCGAACTCCGGCCGGACACCTACCGGTCGACGACGTCGGCGGACCAGCGATGACCGGGGCGTCGAATCCGTCACTGCGCGTCGCACTGCTCACCTACTCGACGAAACCCCGTGGCGGCGTGGTCCACACGCTGAACCTGGCCGAGGCGATGGCCCGGCTCGGCGTCGATGTCACGGTGTGGTCATTGGCCCGCGGCGGCGACGAGGGCTTCTTTCGTGCCGTCGATCCGGCTGTCCGGGTGCGGCTCGTCACCTTCCCTGATCGCGAGAACGAGACGATCACCGAACGCATCGTCCGGTCCATCGACACCCTGCGGGCTGCGTTCGATCCCGGTGCCTACGACATCGTGCACGCGCAGGACTGCATCAGCGCCAACGCCGTTGGGACGTGTATCCGTACCATTCATCATCTCGACCAGTTCACGACGCCCATCCTCGTCGACTGCCACGAGAAGGCCGTGGTCGATCCGTATGCGCGGATCTGTGTGTCGCGCGCGGTCGCCGACGAGGTCGAATCGGGCTGGGGCCTCACCCCGACTGTGATCCCGAACGGCGTTGCGTATGAACGCTTTGCCGGCGCTGCGTCGGATGATACCGATGCCTCCGAAGCGCGCCGACGCTGGTCGGATCGGCTCGGCGACTACGTGTTGGCCGTCGGCGGGATCGAACCGCGCAAGGGCAGCATCGACCTGCTCGACGCGTATGCCGTTCTGCGCACAGCACATCCGGAACTGACGCTCGTCTTCGCCGGTGGCGAGACCCTGTTCGACTACCGGGACTACCGTGCCGACTTCGACCGTCGGCGCGCGGAACTCGACGTCGAACCGCTCGTGCTCGGCAACGTGCCCGACGACGACCTCCCGTCGCTCGTCGCCGCCTGCCGAGTGTTCGCGTTCCCGTCGGTCAAAGAAGGTTTCGGCTTGGCCGCGATGGAGGCGCTCGCCGCGGGACGGCCCGTCGTCGCGCGAGATCTCCCCATCCTGCGCGAGGTGTTCGGCGAGACCGTCGCCTATGCCTCGACCGTCAGAAAGCTGGCGTCCGCTCTCGAGGCGTCACTCGCGCCCGACCCCGACCGCGTGGTCTCGGGACGTGCCCTGGCCGCCTCGCTGACGTGGGACGACGCGGCGCGCCAGCACCTCGAGTTCTACGCGCGGCACCCGCATCCGGCGGGGCGGATCGACACGCGGGAATGAGCGACTCGCGCAGGAACGAACGCGCCGGGATGCTGGCGGTGGCGCTCACGGCCATCCTGTGGGGTACGTCGGGTACCGCGGCGGCGATGGCCCCGGCGCTGAGTGCCGTCACCATCGGTGCCGTGGCCATGTGCGGTGGCGGCCTGTTGCAGGCGTCTGTCAACGCGCGGGCGATTCGACGCTCATGGTCACAGGTGACCGCGCAGTGGCGGGTCGCGCTCCTCGGCGGGATCTGCGTGATGATCTACCCGCTGTGCTTCTTCGGATCCATGCGCGTCGGCGGCGTCGCGCTCGGCACCGTCGTGTCCCTGGCGTCGGCACCGCTCGTGTCGGCGGTCATCGAACGGGTCGCCGAGGGTCGGAAGCTGACCCCGCGATGGACGGTCGCCTGCCTGCTCGGCATCGTCGGCAGCGCGGCGCTGGCTTTGTCGCGGAGCGAGTCGTCACACGGGGACGCGCTGTCGGGCAATCAGTCGGCCGCGCTGGGCGTCGGGCTCGGGTTGCTCGCCGGGATCACCTATGCCGGGTTGTCGTGGTCGATGCGTCGACTGATGAACAGCTCCGTGCCGCGCGGCGCCGCGGCCGGGACCGTCATGGGTCTGGGCGGGGTCTTGCTGCTGCCGATCGTCGCGCTCGGCGTGCCTGCGATGGTCGCGCACCCCGAGACGCTCGGTGTCCTCGCCTACCTCGTCCTGGTCCCGCAGTTCCTCGGGTACGTGTTGTTCAGCCGCGGGCTCGGCCGGATCGACAGCTCGACCGCCACCACCATCACCCTGATCGAGCCCGCCGTGGCGACAGTGCTGGCCGTCGTGGTGCTCGCCGAACCGATCACCGCGATCGGATGGGTGGGCATCGCACTGCTCGTGATGGCCTTGCTCGTACTCCTGGCTCCTCGCCTTCCTACATCGACCGGCCCGGCATCCATTAGCGTCGACTCAGAATCATCGACAGGGAGGTCGACGTATGAAGCAGTTCCGAGAGGCCGTCGAGGCACGTGACGAGCAGGCGATGAGCGCGCTGCTCGCCGACGACGTGGTCTTCACCAGTCCGGTCGCGTTCAAGCCGTACCCGGGCAAGGCGATCACGTCGGCCATCCTCCGTGGCGTGCTGCGGGTCTTCGAGGACTTCCGCTACATCCGCGAGATCAACGACGCCGGCGGACACGACTCGGCACTCGTCTTCGAGGCCGTGGTGGGTGGCAAGAAGATCACCGGGTGCGACTTCATCCACGTCGACGACGACGGCAAGATCGACGACCTCATGGTCATGGTCCGCCCGCTGTCGGGTGCGCAGGCCGTCGCCGCCGCGATGGGCGCGCAGTTCGATCAGATCGCCGCCGAAGCCGCTGCCGACTCCGAAGGGGCTGTCCAGTGAAACTCGGTCTGCAACTGGGCTACTGGGGCGCGCAACCGCCGACCCATCACGCCGAGATCGTCGCCGCGGCCGAGGCGTCCGGCTTCGACAGCATCTTCACCGCCGAGGCCTGGGGATCCGACGCCTACACCCCACTGGCGTGGCTAGGGTCGTCGACCGAACGTGTCCGGCTCGGGACGTCGGTGCTGCAGTTGTCGGCCCGTACCCCGACCGCCTGCGCGATGGCCGCGCTGACCCTCGACCACCTGTCCGGCGGGCGGCACATCGTCGGACTCGGGGTGTCGGGGCCGCAGGTCGTCGAAGGCTGGTACGGGCAGAAGTTCGCCAAGCCCCTCGCCCGGACCCGCGAATACATCGACATCATGCGCCAGGTGTGGGCCCGCGAAGCCCCCGTCAGCAGCGCCGGGCCCCATTACCCGCTGCCGTTCACCGGAGAAGGCGCATCGGGACTGGGCAAGTCGCTCAAGCCGATCACCCATCCGCTGCGCAGCGACATCCCGGTGATGCTCGGTGCCGAGGGGCCGAAGAACGTCGCGCTCGCGGCCGAGATCGCCGACGGCTGGCTGCCGCTGTTCTACACGCCACGGATGGCCGACACCTACAACGAGTGGCTCGACGAGGGCTTCGCGCGCCCCGGTGCACGACGCAGCCGCGAGGACTTCGAGGTGTGTGCCACCGCCCAGATCGTCGTCACCGACGACCGTGCGGGCACCTATGCCGCGATCAAGCCGTTCCTGGCGTTGTACATGGGCGGGATGGGCAGCGAGGACACCAACTTCCACGCCGAGGTCTACCGCCGCATGGGGTACTCCGACGTCGTCGACGAGGTGACCGCACTGTTCCGGAACAACCGCAAAGACGAAGCAGCACAGATCATCCCCGACGCCGTCGTGGACGACTCGGCGATCGTCGGCGACCTCGACCACGTACGCGAACAGATCAAGGTCTGGGAAGCGTGTGGGGTGACGATGATGCTCGTGTCGCCGGGAAGCGTCGCCGAGGTCGAACAACTCGCCGACCTCATCCGGTGATGCTCTCCCCCGCCCAGGTCACCGTCATCGATGCGGTGGTCTCATTCGACGCGCCGCTCGACGTCACTTTCGACTACCTCGCGGACCCGGCGAATCGTCCGGAGTGGCAGTCGAGTCTGCGGCGCGTCGACGACCTGCGGCCGATCGGTGACCGGGCGGGTGACGTCGGGACGAGCTGGACCGACGTCACCGTCGTACCCGGGGTGTCACCGCGGATGGAAGTGACTGTGTGCCAGGGGCATCGCGTGTGGCAGGAGATCGGGCGGTGGCGGTCGGTCGACGCGGTCCTGACGTTGACCTTCGCCGAGCGTGACGGTGGGAGCCGGGAAGGGGGCACCGATGTCCGTGCCGAGGTGGTGTTGACGGTGCCGGCGGTCGGCGGGTTGGTGCTGACCGCGGCGCGGTGGCCCGCCGCGCGAGCGGTGCGGGCCGATCTCGAGCGAGCCGCACGTGTTCTCGCCGGTCGTGGCTCTCGGTGAGTGGTCGCGGCTCGGGTAGCGTTCCCAGGGTGAACATCAAGAACGCGACACTCGTCCTCGGCACCGCCCTCGTCCTGGCCGTCGCCGGTTGCAGCTCCGACTCCGATTCCGGTTCGGGCACAACGGAACCCACGGGGACCGCGGCGACCGGCGGTGCTGAGACACCGGCAGGATCGGAGAGCTGCCCGAGCGCACCCGCGAACGCCGACGCCACACCGCAGTGGACCGAGCAGGGCACCACCGGCAGCCTGCAGATGGTCGCGTCCACAGCGACCCAGGCCCCGGACATCACCGTCGAGAACCCGTTCAGCGTCGATGCCACCCAGGTCAAGGTCCTCGTCGAAGGTGACGGCGCCGTCGTGCCAGAGACCGCTTCGGTGTCGGTCTGCTATGTCGGTGTGAACGGCCGCACCGGCGAGACCTTCGACAGCGCCTACGCAAACGGCTCCCCCGCCACCTTCCCGCTCGACGGCGTGATCCCGGGCTTCAGCAAGGCCATCGCCGGGCAGAAGGTCGGGTCCAAGGTGGGCGTCGCCATGACGTCGGCCGACGGCTACGCCTCCGGAAACCCCCAGGCGGGCATCGAGGTCGGCGACACGCTCGTCTTCGAGATCAGCATCCTCTCGGCGTCGTAAGGCGGTAGTTCCCGCAGCCTGCGAGGCAGCCTTCCCCTGCTCCCTGAGGTGCGAGCGCAGCCCCCCTGCTCCCTGAGGTGCGAGCGCAGCCCCCCTGCTCCCTGAGGTGCGAGCGCAGCGAGCCACGAAGGGCCCGTACCGATTTCGCGGTGCGGGCCCTTCGTGGCTCGTC
>NZ_LIYC01000062.1:13662-16038 GCF_001418765.1 Gordonia sp. HS-NH1 | reverse complement strand
CGTTCTAGCCACCGTTATGGCCGCCATGGTGGGGTTCTCGAACAGTCTCGGCGAGGAAGTCGGTCGTTATGGCATCGGAGTCTCACTCGTCTGCCCTTCGGAGGTCAACACCGACTACTTCGAACGGAACGATGCAGACATGGGGTGGTACCCCCGGATGTCGCAGTGGTTTCCGGTTCTGGAGCCCGAAGACGTCGCTCGACGAACTGTCCGGGCGATACGCACCAACCGGCGTGAGGCCATCTTTCCCTGGGAATGGCGCTGGCCACCTGGCTGCACAAGCGATTCCCGAAGATGGGGATCAGTGTTCTCAAAGCGCTCGGCTTGGCTTGTTCCGTCCACGCGTCATCCCGCCGGGGGAGCTGGCGGGCTTGCGAACAAGGCGAGAATGACAGCGTGGATCTGCACGACGGATTCGGCACGCGAACCCCGGAGCTGGAGCAGGTGGCTCACGGTGAGTCGTACGAAGATCTCGGTGATCGACTCCAGCGCGAATTCGTCGAGATCGGGCTTCCGAGAACGGATCTGATCGGCTACCACCTGCGTCGCCCGCCCGAGGACGACCTCTGAGTCGACGGTGACCAGCGACAGGAGTTCGCCGCCCTGGAGTCTGCCCGAGATGATCGACATCAGAAGCTCGTTGTCCTCACCAAGGGTCAGTGTGCGCTCCGCGGCGGCTGTGAGTCCGTCAACGATGTCCTGTTCGTCCGCGATGCCCTCGACGACCCCGTGGAGGAAGCGGTCTGCCTCGCGTGCGATCAGCGATGCCGCAAGCTGATCCCTGGTCCCGACCTCGTTGTAGAGGGTCGTACGGCTGATTCCGACCTCGCGCGCCACCCGGGACATGTTCACCGCGGACCATCCCCGTTCCACCACGAGATCGCGAGCGGAGTCGAGTATGCGATCGCGCAGCAGGTCGCGTACTTCGTCGTGGAAGCTCGGGGGCGTAGCCATGTGTCCATCATGCCCGAATTGGCATGCAGGCCTAAGGCGCCCGCCTGAGTGTTTGACACATTAGGCAATTATGTGTAGAAACAATACAGTTCATCTCACAGTGTCAACACACTGTGTCCGGCCGCACCGCCCCGCTTGGCCAGGACGGACAGAAGCGGCGACCGGCACACGGTCATCACAGGGACGTGTTCCTGTAGAGGCTCAATCAGCCACGTAATACCCACGCCCACAGACGATTGCGAGCATCCAATGAACGCTGAGGCGAGCGAGAAAGACACCGACTACGACGTCCTGGTGATCGGCTCCGGGTTCGGCGGCAGCGTCACCGCCCTTCGCCTGGCAGAGAAGGGCTACCGGGTCGGCGTTCTCGAAGCCGGCCGCAGATTCGACGATGCGGACTTCGCCAAGACCAGCTGGGACGTTCGACGATTCCTGTGGGCGCCGAAGCTGGGTGCGTACGGGATTCAGCGCATCCACCTACTTCGCGACTGTGTCATCTTGGCCGGGGCGGGAGTCGGGGGGGGCTCTCTCAACTACGCCAACACCCTTTACCAGCCGGGATCAGCATTCTTCGGCGATCCGCAGTGGGCGCACATCACAGACTGGGAAGACGAGCTGACGCCCTACTACGACCAGGCGCGTCGCATGCTGGGCGTGGTCACCAACCCGCACATGACGCCTGCCGACGAGATCATCCGGTCGGTGGCCGACGACATGAGTGTCGGCGACACGTTTGTCCAGACTCCGGTCGGGGTGTACTTCGGCGAGCCCGGTCGTACCGTGTCGGATCCCTACTTCGGTGGGGTCGGACCGGATCGCACCGGCTGCATCGAGTGCGGCGAGTGCATGACAGGTTGCCGTCACGGTGCCAAGAACACGCTGCTCAAGAACTACCTCGGGCTCGCCGAACGCGCTGGAGTGGTGGTGAATCCGCTGACCACCGTCACCGACGTGCGTCAGCGACCCGATGGCTCCTGGACAGTCGACACAGTCAAGACCGGTGCCTGGATTCGTAAGCGCGAGAAGGCGTTCACCGCTCACAATGTCGTCTTCGCGGCGGGTACCTGGGGTACCCAGCAGTTGCTGCACAAGCTCAAGGACTCCGGCCGCCTTCCTGAGCTCTCGACGCGACTGGGCGAGTTGACCAGGACCAACTCCGAGTCGATCCTCGGGGCCACCCGTTACCGCGTCGACGAATCCCTCGACCTCACCAAGGGCGTGGCGATCACGTCGTCGTTCTACCCCACGCCGGACACCCACGTCGAACCCGTCCGATACGGCAAGGGCTCCAACGCGATGGGGTTGTTGCAGGCGCCGATGACCGACGGCGACGGACGGTTGCCGCGATGGCTGCGATTCATCGGCGTCGCGCTCCGGGATCCACTCGCCACAGCACGTGTCCTGGCGGTGAAGGGCTGGAGC
>NZ_LIYC01000062.1:0-13582 GCF_001418765.1 Gordonia sp. HS-NH1 | reverse complement strand
GAGCGAGCGGACCGTGATCGCACTGGTGATGCAAAACCTCGACAACTCGATCACCACTTTCACAAAGCGCGGTCTGTTCGGTCGCCGGCTCACCAGCAAGCAGGGGCACGGCGAGCCCAATCCCACCTGGATCCCCGCGGGCAACGAAGCCACGCGGCGCATCGCCGAGAAGATCGGCGGCACCTCCGCCGGAACGTGGGGCGAGGTGTTCAACGTGCCGATGACCGCACACTTCCTCGGCGGATGCGTGATCGGGGACGATGAGGACAACGGTGTGATCGACCCATATCACCGCGTGTACGGCTATCCGTCGCTGAGTGTGGTCGACGGTTCGGCCGTGTCCGCGAATCTGGGCGTCAACCCGTCGCTGACCATAGCTGCTCAGGCCGAGCGGGCCGCCGCGTTGTGGCCGAACAAGGGGGAGAAGGACCTTCGCCCGATCCAGGGTTCGGGTTATCGGCGCATCGAGCCCACCGAACCCCGGTCGCCGATCGTGCCGGTCTCGGCGCCTGGAGCGCTGCGACTGCCCATCATTCCTGTCCGTCGAGTGGCAGACGAGAAGATCTCGCGGGCCGCAACGCGTGAGAGCTCCGACGCCCGATGAGCGCACTCGCCCCCGAAACAGCGCTCCCGGAACGACGCCAATCGTCAACGCTCGCACCGGTTCTCAAGAAGGCGCGCCACGGTACCGAAATGGTCGGCGACTTCTTCCTCACCTTCTGGGGCATCGTCAAGATGCTCCCACGGCGTCCCTTCCAGTGGCGTGAGCTGGTGGCGCAGGCGTGGTTCATCGCGAGCGTATCGATTGTCCCGACCATGCTGATGTCGATCCCGTTCTGCGTCATGGTGGTGTTCCAGATCAACGTTCTGCTGAACGAGATCGGTGCGATCGACCTGTCCGGTGCGGGCGCGGGTGTGGCCGTCATCCGAGAGATCGGACCCATCGTCACGGTTCTCGTCGTCGCGGGCGCAGGTGCCACCGCGATCTGCGCCGATCTCGGTTCGCGCACCATCCGCGAAGAGATCGACGCCATGAAGGTGCTCGGTATCGACCCGATCCAGCGACTCGCAGTTCCGCGCGTGATCGCCTCCTGCGGCGTCGCGGTGTTCCTGAACGGCCTGGTGACCGCCATCGGCCTGGCCGGGGGATACGTGTACGGCGTCTTCCTCCAAGGTGCCACGCCGGGTCAATACATCACCGCGATCCCGATCCTCACCGGAATTCCCGACCTACTCATCAGCGAGCTCAAGGCCGGCATCTTCGGTCTGCTGGCCGCACTGGTGGCCTGCCATCTCGGCTTCAACGCGGGAGGCGGACCGAAGGGTGTCGGCGACGCCGTGAACCAGACCGTTGTCTTCAGCTTTGTGCTGCTGTTCCTCGCGAACGCGGTCATCACCACGCTCGCACTGCACTGAAGGCCTCGACATGACTGCGCGAACACAAGAGCAGGGACCACGTTGACATCGACTCAGATGCCCACCGAACCGTCGCGGCGACTGACCGACCGGTTGGACGCCGGGAAGGCGCTGAAGCCCGCCGAATCCTTCGGAGAGAAACTGGCGTTCTACGGGGTGGCGCTGCGGGCGGTACCCAAGGCGATGACCCACTATCGTCGCGAGACCTTGCGCCTGCTAGCTGAGGTGTCGCTCGGCGCAGGTGCACTCGCCATCATCGGCGGGACCGTCGTGATCATCGGATTCCTCACGGCTGCAGCCGGATACGAGGTCGGTCAACAGGGATCGAGTTCACTGGGGCGCGTCGGTGTGGAAGCGATGTCGGGCTTCATTTCCGCCTTCTTCAACACCCGCGAAGCGATCCCGGTCATTGCTGGCGTCGCACTCACGGCGACGGTGGGCTCCGGTTTCACTGCGCAACTCGGTGCCATGCGCGTGAGCGAGGAGATCGACGCGCTCGAGGTGATGTCGGTTCAGTCGCTGCCCTATCTGGTGTCGACGCGGATCGCGGCGGGACTCGCCGCTGTGGTGCCGCTGTACGCGATCGCCCTCTTCACCGGGTACGCCGCCACCAAGTTCGTGAGCGTGTTCCTGTCGGACCAGTCGCCGGGCACCTACGACCACTACTTCCGGCTGTTCTTGCAGCCCGGTGACATCGCGATCTCACTGTTGAAGGTGATCGTCATGGCGGTCGCCGTGATGGCGGTGCACTGCTACTACGGCTACAACGCCAGCGGTGGACCGGCCGGGGTCGGCGTCGCTGTCGGCCACGCCGTCCGCACGTCACTGATCATCATCATGATGGTCGACTTCATCGTCGGTATCGCCTTGTACGGCGGCGTCCACGCGACTGTGCGGGTGTCGGGATGATCGAACACTCACGCAGACAACACCTGCTGTACGCGTTCGTCGCCTTCGCCGTGGTGGTGGGCGTCGTCGTGGCTGCGCTGATGTCGTACAACGGCAGGTTCCAGGCCACCGGGTCCATCTACCTGAACGCCCCGCGCACGGGGCTGCTGCTGGTGCCTGGATCGGACGTCAAGCTGTACGGCGTAGTGATCGGTCGTGTCGCATCTGTCGACGTGTACGGCGATCACGCTCGCATCGAGCTGGCGGTGGAGGAAGACCAGCTCGGCGATCTGCCGACGAACGTCCGGGCGGAGATGGAGCCGACCACGCTCTTCGGCCGCAAGTACGTCGCGCTGACGATGCCGGAGCAGCCGGCGGCATCGACGTTGAGCGCCGGTGCCACCATCGACACCTCGCAAACGCCGGTCGAGGTCTACGACACTTTCGAGTTGCTTGTCGGAATTCTCGACCGTGTGGACCCGGCGCGGGTGAATGCAACCCTGACCGCTGTGCAGACCGGCACCGTCGATCGGGGCGAGAAGCTCGGCGAGCTGGTCGACTCGGTGAACACCTACCTCGCGACCTTCAACAAGTCACTGCCAACTCTGCAACGGGATCTCGAGCTCGGTGCGGACAATCTCGACACATTCGCCGGACTGTCACCGGACCTGATGGCCACCGTCCGTCACCTCACCACCACCTCGAAGACGATTGTGGAGAACCAGTCGCAGCTGACTGCGTTCCTGTTGAGCTTCACCGAGTTCGGGAACACCGGCAACCGGTTCATGACTAACGCGGGCACGCCACTGGTGAAGGCCGCCGACGCCCTGGCGCCGCCGGCGCAGGTGCTCGGAGACTACGGACCGATCTACCCGTGCTTCCTGGACGGACTGAACACGAGCCGCAAATATCTCGAGCGGGCGTTCGGCGGAGCGAGACCGGGCCTCGACATCGTCGGCACCCTGCTCATCGGCGACCCGCCATACCGACCGGGCATCGACGCGCCCGAACACACGGCAGGAACGGCGGGACCGAGCTGCTACGGCTACCCGCGCGCACCCGGCGAAAAGGGGCCGGGGCACGTCGACTTCGACGACGGCAGTCACGCGTACCGCGATGTGAAGTCGATCGAAGACGTCATCGGAAACCCGTTCGCCTCGATGATCTACGGAATGACGAAATGACAATCACCGGACCGGCCATCAAGCTGGGGATCTTTCTCGCTGTCAGCTCGCTGATCACCTCGGCTCTGTTCGTGATCGTCGGCGACCTGCGTTTCGGTCCGACAACGGTTTTCCGCGCTCAGTTCATGTCCGCATCCGGCCTGCGGACCGGCGACGACGTCAAGGTGGCCGGTGTGGTGGTCGGGAAGGTCACCGATGTGGACATCGTGGACTCCGGTGCGGCTGCGCAGACGGGTCTGGGAGCAGAGGTCCGTATGGACGTCGACTCCCACATCCCGGTGACGACCACCACCAACGCCTACATCAGGTACAAGAACCTGATCGGTGATCGGTACCTCGAGCTGAAGACCGACCCCGGAGACGTGGGTAGGAGGCGGTCAGCCGACAGCGTGATCCCGGTATCGCAGACCAAGCCGGCTCTCGACATGGATGCACTCGTCAACGGGTTCAAACCCCTACTGACCGGGGTGAATCCAGAGCAGACCAACAAGCTGTCCGCTGCGCTGGTCTCGGTACTCAACGGCCGCACAGCCGATATCAGCGATCTGATCACCCAAATGGGTGAACTCGGCGAAACCATCGCCGATCGCGACGCGACGATCGGATCGGTGGTCACCGATCTGAACACCGTGCTCGTAACGGTAGCGGATCGCCGGGAGGCCTTCGGCAGCGTCGTCGTCCAGTTGCAGGAGCTGGTCTCCGAGCTTGCCGGTGATCGCCGGCTGATCGCCGACGGCCTCACGAACATCGCGGGCGCGACCACCGAGCTCGACGAGCTGCTGTCCCGAGCCCGCCCCGATCTCACCTCCGACATCGAGCATCTGCGCGGTCTGGCCCAGAACCTGAACAGCAACACTTCAACGATCAACATGCTGCTCGCGAAGATGCCGGAGGCCTATCGGCTTCTGGGCAGGTCGTCGGGCTACGGCAGTTTTGTGAACTTCTTCGTGTGCGGCCTCGCGATCCGCTATCCGACGCTCGACGGCGGACATGCGGACACACCGATGGTCCAAGTCCCAGCTCGGCGCTGTAAGTGAGGGAGACAACCAGATGAGGTCAAAACATCATGAGATCTGACGACTCCCGCCGTCGAATCCGGGCCGGTCTAATCGGAATCGGCGCGATACTCGCGGTTCTCGCGCTCGCGTTCAACTACCGCTCGATTCCGTTCCTGCCCGGCGTGACCGTCGTGGTCGCCGAGTTCTCCGACGCCAGTGGCCTGAATCCCGACGACGAAGTGCACATCGCCGGCGTGGCCGCGGGGAGTGTGCAGTCGATCGAGCTCGCCGAGGACCACGTCGACGTGACGATGCGGCTCACCGACGGCTGGGAGAAGCTCGGTTCCGAGACCACGGCCTCGATCAAGGTCGAGACCGCGCTCGGGCGTCGCTTCGTCCAACTCACGACCGCCGGCCCCGGCGAGCTCGGCGACCGAATCCCGGTGTCGCGGACAAGTTCCGGCTTCGACCTCACCGAGTCACTCGACCAGCTCACCGAGACCGTCGGAGACACCGACAAGAAGAGCGTCGTCGACGCGGTCGAGAGCCTCGACAAGGTCATGAACGATCTCCCGTCCGACATCGGCGGCTCCCTGGAGAACGTCGCCGCTGCGGCACGGACGGTGTCGTCGCGCGATGCCGGAATCCGGACGCTTCTGCAGAAGGCCGATTCGGTTTCCGACGTGCTGGCCGAGCGAAAGGGCAACATCACCAGGCTCATCGACGACGGGTCGGTGCTGTTCGAGACCCTCGTCGATCGGGCCGAGGTGATCCGCAGGCTGCTCACCAGCCTGCGCGCAGTATCCACCGAGATAGAGACGTTCGTCCATGACACCGGATCGTCCACCCCACAGATGCTCGAGGAGGTCCGTCAGGTGACGGCCACGCTCAACGCCAACTACGCCAACCTCGAAAAGTCGATCAAGGGGATGCGCACATTCGTCATGCAATTCGCCGACGTCCTGGGCAGCGGACCGTTCTTCTCAGTACTGCTCCAGAACATCACGCCGGCCAATCTCCGCGGCCAGCAGCCGGGCAGTCCGGGAGGCGGGCGATGAGCACGTCATCAGCCGTCAACCGACTCGGCGGGCCCGCGGTCATCGCCCTCGTCATCGTCGCCATGGTGGCCGTGACCGCGGCGAAGGTATGGGAGAGCACGCACACCTCACGGGCCACAATCTGGTTCACGGACGGCACCGGGCTGTTCGTCGGCGATCCGGTCAAGATGCGCGGCGTCACCATCGGCACTGTCGAAGCAGTGGAGGCCACACCGGCGAAGGTTCGCGTCGAGGTCTCGTACGACGACTCGGCGTACGTGGACTCCGAGGCACGGGCGGCGATCGTGGCGCCGACCCTCGTCTCCGGTCGGTATGTTCAGTTCGTCAACCCGGTCAAGCGATCGCCGGCTGGTGCGCTGGAAGACGATGCCGTGGTGGAGGTCGGCCGGACCGCGGTCCCGGTCGGGTACGACGAGATCAAGAAGCAGGTGACCGACCTCGCGCACCAACTCGGACCTTCCACCGGCGATGAGAAGGGGGCGCTCAGCCGACTCATCGACACCTCGGCCGGTGCGCTCGACACCAGCGGCGGCTCACTCCGGAAGTCGGTCGATGCGCTCTCCGACGCGATGAGGACGCTCTCCGCGGCCGGCCCCGACCTGTTCAGCACAGTCCGCAATCTCCAGCAGGTCGTCACCGCGCTGCGCACCGCCGACCAGCAGATCGTCGGTTTCGCCTCGCAACTCGACGACGCGTCGGCCGTGCTCGACGACAATCGGACGCAACTCGATGCCGCGATCCGTGCCCTCAACTCGATGGCCCCACGCCTGCGCGACTACTTGAAGCAGAACCAGGGTGCGCTAAGCCGTGACGTCAAGGACCTC
The DNA here is from genome assembly GCF_001418765.1 of Gordonia sp. HS-NH1. NCBI lineage: Bacteria > Bacillati > Actinomycetota > Actinomycetes > Mycobacteriales > Gordoniaceae > Gordonia > Gordonia sp. HS-NH1. The sequence goes on along the minus strand of NZ_LIYC01000062.1, from coordinate 7,214 downwards.
ACCAGGGTGTCCCGACTGCTCGTCGACAGGCAGGACGATCTGGCTCAGATCCTGCACACGGCGCCGACCGCGCTGTCGAACCTCTACAACATCTACGACCCGGACTCGAACTCACTGACGGCCGGTCTCGCGGTGGCCGACTTCCCGGATCCGGTGTCGCTCATCTGTGCACTGCTGACAACCGTGGACGCTCCCAAGTCGGAATGCCAGAAGGCCGAGACCACCCTGACCCGGGTCATCACGTCCGAGATGGCACGCTCGACCGGTCGCCCCGAGGAGGGAGGACGCTGATGGGACACAAGCGCTTTCACGTCGGCGCGGGACTGATCGCGGCGGCCGTCGCGATGTCGACGGTGGCGGGCTGTCGGTTCGACGGCGCCAACTCGTTGTCACTGCCAGGCGACGCCGTCTCCGGTGACAGCTACAGCATCACCGTCCAGTTAGCCGACGTGCAGAACCTGGTGTCGAACTCCCTGGTCAAGCTCGACAACGCGAATGTCGGGCAGATCCGGTCCATCACAGTGCGCGAGTCGTTCGCCGAAGTGGACGTGGAGCTCTCCGAGGGAGTGGAGATCCCGAACGGTTCGACCGTGAAGCTGGCACAGACCTCGGTGCTGGGCGCGCAGTACCTGGAGTTCATTCCTCCCGCGGAGCAGACGCCGGGCAAGCTGTTGCCCGGCGACACACTCGATGTCAACAGCTCCGCAGCCTATCCGTCGACCGAGTCGGTGCTGGCGGCCTTGTCGCTGATCCTCAACGGCAGTGGCCTCGAACAGCTCCGGTCGATCATGACCGAGCTCAACGACGCCACCGATGGCCGCACAGCCGCTGCCAACCGAGCGATATCTCAACTCAAGACCTTCGTCTCCGGACTACACAAGCAACGTGATGACATCGGCCGCGCCATCGATTCGCTCGGCAAGCTCAGCGCCACGCTGGCCGATCAGAGTTCGACCGTGGCGGAGGGCATCGACAACCTGGAACCCGCCCTGACCGTGCTGGCGGACCAACGCGAGGAGCTGGTCACGATGCTCGATCGCGTAGGAGTGTTCGGCGCAAAGGTGGGCAGCGTGATCGCACGCAGCAACGCCGATCTGAACTCCATTGCCGCGGAACTCCGTCCCGCACTGAAGGGGCTCGAGGAGTCCGGCGACGACCTGGTCGGCTCGCTCATCGTCGGGCTCACCGTTCCGTTCCCGGTGACCGTCATCGACAAGGGAATGAAGGGTGACTACCAGAACCTCTTCCTGACCCTCGACCTGTCGGTGGGCGCCATACGCGACAAGGTGCTCGGCAGTATTCCCAAGGTGGCCCTGGCCAGGATGGCGACCTCGCGGCAAGCCGCGGACCCACTCCGCGCTCCATTCGGACTGCGCACCCCCACAACGGATCACAGCCCATCGAAAAAGACCTCACCGCAGCCCGCCGGGATGGGGGGCCCCCGATGAAACTCACCAGACTGGTGCGATGGCAGCTCGTCGTATTCGCTGTCCTCACCGTGGTCAGCGTAGTCTACGGGACTGTCACCTACGTCGGCATCGGTCGGGTCACCGGCATCGGATCGTATCGCGTGGTCGCCGAGTTCGACACCGCCGGCGGCATTTACGAGACCGGACTGGTGACCTATCGAGGTGTAACCGTGGGACGGGTGGATTCGGTAGACGTCGATCTGGCCGACTTGTCGGCGCCGGTTCGCATCACCCTGCGCATCGATTCGGACAACACGATCCCGCGAAACAGTGCGGCGCACATCAGGAGTCAGTCTGCGGTCGGGGAACAATACGTGGATCTGATTCCCCGCGACAACGGCGGGCCCGCGCTGACGGACGGAGACGTGTTGTCGGCCAAGGGCAATGAGGCGCCCACGCCCACCAAAGACGTCCTGGAGAGGACCATGAACCTCGTTGCGACGATCTCGCCCCAGAATCTGGAGACGACCGTCGACGAGGTGTCCGACGGGCTAGGACAGACCGGTGATCGCCTGGCTCGGTTGATCGACGCATCACAGCGGCTGCTCGAGTTGGCGCAGATCGATATCGGCCCCACCACCCGGCTGATCGACGACGCCGAACCGCTGTTGACCACTGGCAACCGGGTGGCCGCCGACCTGACCTCTGCGGTGGCGAACCTCGCGTCGTTCACCGATCAGCTCGCGCTGAGCGATGAACACTTGCGGACTCTGCTGACCCAGACCCCGTCGGCAGCCGACCAGGTGTCGGCCACCCTGACCGAGCTGACGCCTACGCTGCCGACGCTGCTCGCCGACCTCCAGTCCGTGGGACAGGTGCTGCGCGTCAACGTCCCCAACCTCCGGCACATCCTGACCGTCTATCCGGCGTTCACGTCGGGAACCCTGAACTCGGTCGACGGCTACGCGCTCGGCCAGAGTCCGCAGGCTCCACTCGACATCAAGCTCGGAAACACGCTGAACCCGCCCCCGTGCACCGAGGGATATGGCGGCAGCCGACGTCGTGACGCATCGGACATGCGGACTGTGCCGGTGGTTCCGGACCAGTACTGCGACGCGCGCCCCGACAACCCGAAGGTGGCGCGTGGCGCCCGGAACGTCCCGTGCGCGACCGACCCCCGCGTGAGGACTCCCTTAGTGGCCGATTGCCCCGGGGGACTTCCGTCCACGTGGCCGGAGATGTTGTCGCGTCCGCACTCTATGGGCGACGCCGGCGGTGACCCAGGGGCGAAGAGGGTGCCGAAGCGCTTACGTACAGCGTCGAAGCCGGTGCCGTATTCGGAGACCACCGGAAGGTTCCGAGGGCCCGACGGGGTGACGTACTTCGTGGGAACACCCACCAACTCAGCTTCGGCGAAAGGAAAGGCGACATGGCAGTCGTTACTGATCAAGTAGAGGCCACCGGTCCGGAAGTCGACGACGACGCGGTCGGCCCGGAGAGCGCCGGCGAAGGGGCGGGCACTGCTCCACTCCGGTCCGTGGTCACCGTGTGGGCGCTGGTGGCGGCCCTCGTGGCGGTGCTCGCGCTGCTCGGCGTGAAGGGCACCGATCTCTATCAGGCCAAGCAGGACGAGAAGCGGAACTCTGAGGTACTCGACGTCACCCGCGAGGTGGTCGCCGGACTCGTCAGCCTCGACTACCGCCGGTCGAAGGCCGACCTGGATCGGATCAAGTCCGTCGCCACCGGATCCTTTCAGCAGCAGTTTGAACAGCTGGCGACGTCGTTCGAGCAGGTCCTTTCCTCCGGCGAGGTCCTCTCGACTGGATCGGTCAAGGAGGCGGGGATCATCACCGCCGACGACGACGCCGCGCAGGTCCTGGCCGCGGTCAGCTCGATCGTCAAGAACACCGAGGCACCCGACGGGCAGCAACGCGTCTATCGGATGAAGGTGGATCTGACGGCCGCCGACCATGCGTGGAAGGTCAGCAACGTGGAGTTCGTGTCATGAACGCGGGGAGCGCGGACCAAGAGGCGTCGACCGACGCGAAGGCGGCAGAACCGAGGAGGAAGCCATGAACAAGGTTGTGGAGCAAGATATCTCATCCGAGTTCGCCGAGGCGGAGGTGGATCGCGACGTCGACACCGACGCGGCGCCTACCGACGGCGCCGAGAAGCAGGACAAGGTGCGCGGCGGTCATGTCAAACGACTCGGCCCCGTCGTTGTGAGCTGGCCCGCCAGACTTTCGACAAAGGCGCGTAACGGGTTGGTCAGGGTGCTGGCGGCACTCGTGATCGCCGGCGCCGGTGGACTCGGCTACGTGTGGTTCGCGACGAGCGCGGCGACGACGGAGGCATCGGCGGGGCAGTCCGCGCTTGCATCGGCACGTACCGACATCCCCAAACTGCTCAGTTATGACTACCGAACAGTCGACACCGCGCTGCCCGAAGCTGCCGAGACCATGCTGACCGGCAGGTTCCTCGACGAATACACCCAACTGGGCGAATCAGTTATTCAACCTGCTGCCAAGAAGGAGCAGATCGTCACGAACGCCGAGGTGGTCGACGCCGCACTCGTCGCGTCGGACGCCGATCACGCAACCGTCCTGCTCTTCGTCAACCAGACGACGTCCAAGAAGGACGCTGAGGGGCCGCGACTCGACGGCAGCCGCATTCGCGTCCAGATGGCCAAGGACGGCGATCGCTGGAAGATCTCCGAATTCACACCGGTGTAGCCGCGGAAACCCTGAGCCATCCACACCACACCATGGAGAACAACTCATGACTCTCACCACCGATTTCACCACAGTCGCGGAGCTCGACAGTGCGCTGCTACGACTCAGCGCAGGCGAGCGCCGGTGGGCAGACCTCCCGCTGACCCGGCGCGCCGACCTTCTGCAACAGGTGGCGCACCAGGCGGCCGAGCAGGCATCGGATTGGGTTGAGGCCGCGTGCCGTGCGAAGCGGATCTCGCCCTCATCGCCGCTCGCAGGCGAAGAATGGCTGTCGGGGCCGTACCCGGTCATCACGAACGCTGCCACGCTGGCCCGTTCTCTGCGCGACCTGAGCTGCGGCGACAGTCCCATCGCCCACGTACCGACTTCCGTCGCTCCCGGCGGTCGTGTTGCGCTCGACGTCTTTCCCCATCAGATCTGGGATCGGCTACTGCTGTCGGGCGTCTCGGCCAAGGTCTGGCTGAAGCCGGGGGTGAGTGTCACCCAGGCGCGGTCGGCGGCGGGATTGGCGCAACTCGACCCCGCGACGACGCACGGCATGTCAGTCGTCCTCGGCGCCGGCAACATCACCTCGATCGCCGTGCTGGACACCCTGTACGAGCTGATCGCGCACAATCGCGTCGTGATCCTCAAACTGAACCCCGTCTTGGGCGAGATGTTCGACGCGATCAACGCCGTCCTGCGACCCCTGTCCGAGCGCGGCTTCGTGGAGGTCGTCAGGGGCGGTGTCGAGGTCGGCTCGTATCTCGTCGATCACCCGAATGTGGCGCATGTCCACATCACCGGAAGCTCGGCAAGTCACGACGCCATCGTCTTCGGCACCGGCCCGGAAGGCGAGGCCCGTCGCCGGGCCGGCGTACCGAAGCTCGGCAAGACCATCACCAGTGAACTCGGCGGCGTATCACCCACCGTCGTCGTCCCCACCGGGTGGTCGGCCAAGGACATCCGTTTCCAGGCGGAGCACCTGGCCACCCAGCGTCTGCACAACGGCGGCTACAACTGCATCGCCGCCCAGGTTGCCGTGATCCCGTCCGAGTGGTCCAAGAAAGGGGAGTTCCTCCGGGAACTCCGCGACCAGATCGACAAGGCTCCCGCGCGGCCAGCCTATTACCCCGGAAGCGACCAACGGGTCGCCGCGGCAGCCGACCGGCACGCCACGGCCAACGCACGCGAGAACGGCCGGCTGCTGATCGAGGGGCTCTCACCGGACCAGGTGGCCGAGGCCTTCACCGTGGAGTACTTCTCGCCCGTGCTGGCCGTCGTGGAGATCCCCGGAGACGGGATTGCCTACCTCCGGGCAGCGAGCCGCTTCGTCAATGAGCGGCTCGAGGGCACTCTCGGCGCCAACGTCTTGGTGCACCCGAGATACCGCCGCAAGCTCGGTCGAGAGTTCGAGTGGTTCGTGGAATCGCTCCGCTACGGCACGATTGCGATCAACGCGTGGACGGGGGTCGGTTATCTCACCGCAGCAGCACCATGGGGCGGCTTTCCCGGTGCGACCCTCGTCGATGTCGAGAGCGGAATCGGATTGGTACACAACGCATCACTGGTGGACGACACAGAGCGCACGGTCGTGACCGGCCCGTTCCGCCCGCTGAGCCGATCTCTGATCACCGGCCAGCTGTCGATCACGCCGAAGCCGGCGTGGTTCGTCAGGAACACGCATGCGCACCATGTAGGCCGAAAGATGGTTGCATTCGCGGCAGATCCGAAGGCCACCCGGCTGCCGTCGCTCTTTGCGTCCGCCTTACGCGGCTGACGCACCGCGCGCAGCGAGGTGCCCCGTCACGAAGCGTACGGGGTGTGGTGCGTCCACCTCAGGCCGGCTCGAGCGCCCGCTTGGCCTTCTCCAACGCGGCGAGCGTGCGCAACACGGAGTCGCGCTTCGCGGTCAGGTCGGACACCTTGGCCTTGCCACTCAAGCCGCCATCCTTCTGCGCGACCTGCAGACGTTCCTCGATCTCGGTGAGCTGCGCCAGGAGGCTCTGCGCCCGGCTCATGAGCTCGGCGCGGTCGGGTCGTGAGACGTTCGCCGGCCCGGCGACGCCGGACCTGACATTCTGCGGCTTGGTGGCCACCGCCTTCCCGCCTGCCTTCGTGGGCAGTCGTCGTCGCGGTTCGACGCTTCGCCGCCGGGAAGCAGCAGGGGGAGTCTGCGTGCGCGTCTGGTTGAGCACCGTCCGCGCCTCTCGCCGCGGAACTCCGCGATTTCGTCGGTGGACGAGCACCACACGCAAACACTCGAAGTGGTTTCGGTCACGAACGCATCGGCAGCAGCGGGATTCACGGGGAAAAGAGTACGAAACAAAGTTTTTCACCCGGAAATCGGGTTTCCGGTACACCGTATCCCGCCGCTGACTTGACCCGCCGGACCGTCCCCGACGCGCTGTTCATCGTCGTCGAGCAACTCGGACCCACCCTCGTCGTTGCGGACACGAGCTCGAGCCGGCGGCGGGGCAGTGGCGTTTACCGGCCACCCCCGGCGGGAACCTCATCTGCGTGCGATTACCTTCGGTACAGATGACGACGTGTCGGGCTGGAACAACCGGCCCTGCTCGACGGTGACGACCGTGTACCTGGCCGAGGCATTGCTGGTTGTGGCGGAGGGTCAGCAACCTCCGGGTCTGATGCCGGCCCGGCAGCAGATGGCGGTGTCCCTGGGCTGGCACATCGTCCTTGCGTGTTTCGGGGTGGCGTTCCCGACGATGATCTTCGTGATGCGCCGTCGCGGCATCGTGCGCGACGGCCCTGTCGCAATGGGACTGGCCCGACGGTGGGCCAAGGTGTCGGCAGTGCTGTTCGCGATCGGCGCGGTCTCGGGCACGATCCTCAGCTTCGAGATGGGTCTGCTGTGGCCCGGTTTGATGGGCCGGTTCGGTGACGTGCTGGGATTGCCATTCGCGTTCGAAGGGCTGTCGTTCTTCGTCGAGGCGATCTTCCTCGGGATCTACCTCTACGGCTGGGACCGCATGCCGCCTCGACGCCATCTGCTGATGCTGATTCCGATGGGCATCGCCGGGGTCGTCGGGACGTTCTGCGTGGTCTCGGTCAATGAGGTTCCCCCCGAACCGTA
>NZ_LIYC01000061.1:0-16203 GCF_001418765.1 Gordonia sp. HS-NH1 | reverse complement strand
AGCAGAGGGCCACCGCCTGCGTTCCTCACCTCAAGGAGCAGAGGGCCACCGCCTGCGCTCCTCAGCTCAGGGAGCAGTGGTACCGACGGTCACGCACCTTGTCGAGCAGGGCTGCGGGGTGGGCCCTAGGTGGCCCGGGGCACGTCGCTTACGATGAGGCACCGTGCCTGTGACAGCCCCGACCTCGCCAGAGGATCCCGCAGAAACGTCGTCGTCGGGGCCATCGACCAGGATCTCCGCGGGCACCGCCCGGTGGATCGCGACAGTGGCCGGGATCGCGGGCATCGTGTTGTGCGCCCTCACCCCACTACTGCCGGTCAAGGCCGTCGACGCCGGTTTCGCATGGCCGGCCGGACAGGATGTGGGCGCCGAGAGTTCGTCGGTGATGGCGCCACTCATCGCGCAGACCCCGCAGACCCTCGACGCGCGCATCCCGTGCGCGACGCTGGCGTCCGCAGACGACGGCGTGGTCCTCGCGACGATGCCGACCAACGCGCCGAAGTCGAAGTCGTCGTCGTTGTGGGTCACCGCCACCGACGCCGCGATCACCGTGACCTTCCGGAACAGTCTCGCCGCGACCGCCGCACGCGCCGACCTGGACCGATGCCGGGAATTGCGCATCTTCTCCGCACCCACCGGTCCGGGCGCCCAGTTCGTCGGGCTCGGCGAGTCGACGACCCTGCCGCCCGACCGCCGTCCGCAGGTCGACGGCATCTTCAGCAACCTGAGCCCCGAGCAGGCACGCGCCGCCGCTGCCGACGGCCTGCGCGTGCAGGTGGACATCGACAATCGATACGAGTCGTCCCCGTCGATCCTCAAGATCGTGGTGACGGTGCTCGCTGTGCTGTCGGTTCTCGTCGCCGTCGTCGCACTGGGACTGCTCGACCGCATCGGCGGGTACCACCGGCGGATCGGCGCACGGACCCGGTCCTGGTGGCATTCGCTGAAACCCCGGGCCACCGACCTCATCGTCACCGCGATCCTGCTGGTCTGGAGCGTCCTCGGGGCCGGCTCGCCCGACGACGGTTACATCCTCAACATGGGCCGGACCGCCGACGGCTTCGGCTACCTCGCCAACTACTACCGCTTCTACGGCATCCCCGAGGCGCCCTTCGACTGGTACTACAGCTTCCTCGCGGTGTGGTCGTCGGTCTCGCCGTCGGTGCTGTGGATGCACATCCCGCAACTCGTCGCCGGGCTCGTGTCGTGGTTCGTCCTCAGCCGGGTGCTCCTGCCGCGCCTCGGTCCGGCGGTACGGCGGAGTTCATGGGCGATCTGGGCGGCCGCCATGACGTTCACCGCATTCTGGTTGCCGTTCTGCAGCGGGTTGCGCAGTGAGGGGATCATCGTCCTGGGTTCGCTGCTCACCTGGTGGGCCGCCGAACACGCCATCGCGACCCGACGACTCCTTCCGGCGGCACTCGCCGCGCTCGTCGCGGGTTTCACCCTCGCTCTGGCCCCGCACGGCGTCGTCGGTGTGGCCATCCTGCTGGTGGCGGCCCGCTCGCTGCTGCACATCCTCATCGATCGGCGAAAGCGACTCGACGGCTCGGTCTGGACGACGACGCTGACCCTCGTCGCGCCGATCGCGGCGGCCGGGATGCTCGTCCTGATCGTGGTGTTCCGGGATCAGACCCTGGCGACCGTCCTCGAGGCGATCAAGTTGCGCTACTCGGTCGGGCCGGTCATCTCCTGGCACCAGGAGTTCCTGAGGTACTACTTCATCTCCGTCGTGACCGACGACGGCGCGCTCACCCGTCGGGTGCCGCTGCTGCTCCTGCTCGCCGGCCTGTTCGTGACGGTCGCGGTCATGCTGCGCCGCACGAGAATTCGCGGAGTCGATCCGGGACCGGCATGGCGCCTCATCGGTGCCGTCGGCGTCACCCTGCTGCTGTTCGCGTTCACGCCCACCAAATGGACCATCCAGTTCGGCGTGCTCGCCGGGCTGGCGTCGGCGGTCGCGGCGGTGGCCACCGTGGCCGTGGCCCAGTCGGCAGCCCGGTCCGCACGGAACCTGACGGTGTTCGTCTCCGGGTTGCTGTTTGCGATGGCGGCGGCGATGGCGGGTTACAACTCGTGGCCGTTCCTCTACGAATACGGCATCTCCTGGTTCGACCGGGCGCCGGTCATCGCCGGTTTCCAGGCGTCGACCCTGTTCCTGATCCTCGCCGTGATCGCGGCCGGGGTCGCGGTGTGGCAGCACCTGCGGTTGGACTACGTCACCAATCGCGGTCTCGCCCACGCCGACACCGGCCCCGGCGAGACCCGGGCGGATCGTCGGCGACTCTTCCTCGCCTCCTCACCACTGGCGGTGATCGCCGGCCTGCTCGTGATCGTCGAGTTGCTGCTGTTCGCCAAGGCCGCGGTGACCCGGTATCCGGCGTCGACCGCCCTGGCCGAGAACCTGAACACCCTGCGCGGCAACAGCTGTGGGCTCGCCGACGACGTCCTCGTCGAACTCGATCCCAACGTCGGCATGCTGACCCCGGCGGCGGGCGCGACCGCGACGCAGGCACTTCGCGGCGAGAACCCGGTGGGCTTCTCGCCCAACGGGATCCCCGACGACCTCCAGCCCGAGCCGGGGAGCCAGCGCCCCGGGCAGATGAACGTGTCGGCGAGCATGGCCCGCCCGTTCGCGATCACCGGCGGCCTGGGCGCCGGGACGACCGGCGGACGCGGACCGGAAACCGTGAACGGTTCCACCGCCAAACTGCCCTACGGGCTCGACCCCGCCACCACACCGGTCCTGGGCAGCTACGGATATCCGGGCGAAGCCCGCCTCACGACCGGGTGGTACGACCTGCCCGCCGACCGCGCGGCGTCGCCGCTGCTGGTGTTCAGCACCGCGGGCGCCGTCTCGACCGTCGACACCTTCGGCGTCCGGAACTTCGGGCAGAAGATGGTGGTGCAGTTCGGCCGCCCGGGCGCGGACGGGACCTTCGAACAGGTCGGCCCCGACATCCTGCCCATCGATCCCGGACCCGTGATCCTCAACATGCCCTGGCGCAACATGCGCGTGCCGATGTCGGCGGCCCCACCGCGAGCCACCGTGATGCGATTGTCCCTGCAGGACAACAACCTCGGCGAGAAGCAGTTCATCGGGATCACCCCGCCGCGCGCACCACGGTTGCAGACGCTGCAGGCGGTCGTCGGATCGACGGCACCCACGCTCATCGACTTCGGGGTGGCCTCGCACTTCCCGTGCCAGCGGCCGATGGGCGTCTCCCACGGCGTCGCCCAGGTGCCGCAGTGGCGCATCCTGGGCGACTATCCGCTGACCAACTCCCAGTCCAAGACCTGGCAGGCCGGCGTGGACGGCGGGCTGCTGGGCATCTCCGAGGCCACCACCTCGGCGGCAGCGGTCTCGACGTACCTGCAGGACGACTGGGTGCGCGACTGGGGCGCACTGGAGAAGCTGACACCGCTCGTGTCCGACGCATCCGACGCGCGGATCGACACGGCACAGACGACGCAATGGGGCTGGTCGCGCACCGGCTCGATCAGGGTGGAGCCCCAATCCGATGAGTGAGTCCCGTTTCTCCCGTCTGGCGACGGTCAACCCGAAGATCACGGTCAACCCGAAGATCGTCGCGACCGTCACCGGTCTGCTCGGCTTCCTGCTCGCGGTGCTCACTCCCCTGTTGCCGGTCAATCAGTCGACCGCGGAACTGAAGTGGCCGCAGGGCGGCGAGGTCTCGAACGTCGCGGCGCCGCTGGTGTCCTTCGTGCCGATCGACATGGACATGTCGGTGCCGTGCTCACTTGCCACCCGGCTGCCCGAGCAGGGCGGAGTTCTGCTGTCGACGATCCCCGAGGGCGGCCAGGACGCCGGCGCCCGCGGATTGTTCGTCCGCGCGAGCGCCGATGCGCTGACGCTCACCGATCGCAACGTCGCGCTGCTGAACACCGATCGCGCCGCCGCACAGTCGAATCCGAACTGCCGCATCGTCATGCGCGCCGACGGCGAAGGCGTGAGCGGGCGATTCGAGGGACTGCCGGAACCGGCTGCGGACTCGGGCGCCTCACATGGCTTCACACTGGCCGACCACGAGATGCGTCCCCAGATCGTCGGCATCTACAGTGATCTGCCCGCGGACGCACCGCGCGACGGGTTGTCGCTGCGCGCCACCATCGACACGCGCTACGTCAGCACCCCCACCCCGCTGAAGCTCACCGCGATCGTGCTCGGCATCCTCATGACGATCGTCTCGCTGATCGCCCTCGGGGTTCTGGATCGGCGGGATGGCCGCAGCCACAAGCGTTTCCTGCCGTCGGGATGGTTCACCATCCGGCCACCCGATGTCGCGGTGTTCGCGATTCTCGCCTTCTGGTGGTTCGCGGGCGCCAACACCTCCGACGACGGTTACAACTTCATCGTCGGCCGGATCACCGGAGACGCCGGCTACGCCGACAACTACTTCCGCTACTTCGGTGTGCCGCAGGATCCGTTCGGCTGGCATTTCCAGGTGATCTCGGCCATGACGGATGTGAGTGTCGCGGCACCGTTCATGCGCCTGCCCGCGTTCCTTCTCGGTCTGCTCGGCTGGTGGTTGATCAGCCGAGAGGTGATCCCGCGTCTGGGCCGCGCGGTCCGGCACAGCACCCCCGCCGTCTGGTCGGCGGCGTTCGTCTTCCTCGCGATCTGGCTGCCGTTCAACAACGGCCTGCGGCCCGAGCCGGCCGAGGCCGTCGGCGCACTGCTCACCTGGTGCTGTGTGGAACGCGCGATCGCGACCCGCCGACTGCTCCCCTACGCCGTGGCGGTGGTCACCGCCGCCTTCACGCTCGCCCTCGCCCCCGGCGGGCTCATGGCGGTCGCCGCGCTGCTCGCCGGAATCCGACCGATCGTCAAGACACTGGTGTCACGTCGCTCCCGCGACGGGCTGCTGCCGATGCTCGCGCCCATCCTGGCGGCCGGCACGGCCGTGCTGTTCCAGATCTTCGCCGATCAGCCGCTCGCACCGCTGATCGCGGGCAACAAGGTCGCCTCCGACGTGGGTCCGACGCTGGAGTGGTGGCAGGAACCGATCCGCTACTACTACCTGATCCTGCCGACCGCCGACGGCACGCTCGCACGACGTTTCGGCGTGCTGGCGATGATCCTGTGCCTCTTCGTCGTACTGCTCCGCCTCCTGCGGCGTGAGCATCCGAACGGTGTCGCGCGCGCGCCGATCTGGCGTCTGGTCGCGGTGACCCTCGGCACCATGTTCTTCATCGCCTTCACGCCGACCAAGTGGACCCACCACTTCGGTGTGTACGCGGGCATCGCCGCGGGTCTCGCCGCCGCAGCGGGCGCGATGATGGCGCCGGCGGTGCTGCGGTCACGACGCAATCGCAGCTTCTTCGCGGCCGCGGTGCTCGCGATCACGGGCATCTCCTTCGCCGGCACCAACGGCTGGTGGTTCGTCGGCAGTTACGGGGTCCCGTGGTGGGATCGCCCACCGACGGTGGGCGGCCTCAACATCGCCTGGTTCATCCTTCTCGCCGCGGTCGCCACCGCACTGGCGGGCCTGTGGTTCCACTTCCGCGACGATTTCGTCGACGAGACGACCCGTACGCGGGGCAGCGACAAGTGGTATTCGAAACTCAAGTTCTCACCGCTACCGGTCATCGCCGGGCTGATGGTGCTGTTCATGGTCGCCTCCTTCGCGAAAGGCGCCTACGAGCAACGTGATTCGTGGTCGTGGATGAAGTCCAACGCTCGTGCGCTCACCGGCGACCCGTGCGGCCTGGCGAACGACGTCCTCGTGGAGGCCGACCCCACCGCCGGGCTCCTGCGGCCCGCGGCCGTGGACGGCCGTCCGGCCCCTGACATCGCTGCCGCACTGGCAGGTCCGGACGCCTCCGGCTTCACCCCCAACGGCGTACCCGACCGGTTGTCGGTCGATGCGACCGAGAGCACCGAGTCGTCGAGTACCTCCGGTTCGCAGAACAGCGCCCAAACCGGTGCGGGCTCGGACGAATCCGGCGACAGCTCGTCCGCACAGGGCGGTACCGAAGGCGGCCAGGGCGTCCGGGGCGTCAACGGGTCGACCGTGCGTCTGCCATTCGGACTGAACCCTGCCGAGACGCCGGTACTCGGCAGCTACGGCTCGCCGTCGGGCACCGGATCGTTGACCTCGGACTGGTACCAGTTGCCCGAACGCTCCGACGACGCCCCGCTGCTGACGATGGCGGTCGCCGGCTCGGTCGAAGCGGTCGACGGGATCGGGGTGATCCACGCCGGGCAGAAGGTCACGATGCAGTTCGGCCGCGTGGAGGCCGACGGCCGGGTGAGCACCCTGGGCCGGATGTTCCCGATCGACATCGGCGAGACCCCGACGTGGCGCAACCTGCGGTTCCCGCTCGCCGACTCGCCACCCCGGGCGACCGTCGTCCGGGTCGAGGTCGCCGACACCGCGGCCGCACCGTCGGAATGGGTGGCGGTGACACCGCCGCGGGTCAGCACGCTGGCGACGCTCAACGACGTCGTGGGTCAGACCGACCCGGTCTTCATCGACTGGCTGCCCGGCATGGTCTTCCCATGTCAGCAGCCGATGAAGGTGCGCGACGGCGTCCTCGAGGTACCTCAGTGGCGGATCATGCCCGACGCCGAGGCCACCCGGAAGAACAGCCAGACCTGGATGTCGGGAACCGCGGGCGGCCCGCTCGGGATCACCGAGGCGATGCTGCGACCGACCCTGCTCCCGACGTACCTGCGCAGCAACTGGGGTCGCGACTGGGGCGGTCTGCAGAAATTCGCCGAGATCATCCCGGCACCGGCCGCGGAACTCGACCTCGGCACCGCTCGCCGCTCCGGGCTGTACGACCCCGCGCCGATGCGTTCCAGCGGCTACTGACCGTTCGTCGAGGACCGCGTCGACCTGGGGTTTCTGCTTCCCCCGGGTCGACGCGGCAAACACCGTGGACACGCTTCGTTATCTCACTGTGATGTGCCGTCTCGGTTCCGTCACTCATGGCCGTGAGCCCTCGTCACACGTCCGATCCCGGCCTAATTTCGAGTCATGCCTTCATTCACCGCACCTGGACTCAGCAACGAAGCCGCCAACGAGGTCGTGGGCATCCTGCAGGAGCGCCTCAGCGCGTTGAACGACCTGCACCTCACCCTCAAGCACATCCACTGGAACGTGGTCGGCGCGAACTTCATCGGCGTGCACGAGATGATCGACCCGCAGGTCGAACTCGTCCGCGGATACGCCGACACCATCGCCGAGCGGATCGCCACCCTCGGCGCGTCGCCCAAGGGCACCGCCAAGGCCATCGAAGCCGACCGCTCGTGGAGCGACTATTCCATCGGCCGTGACACCGCGCAGGCCCACCTCGGCGCCCTCGACCTCGTCTATGACGGGTTCATCACCTCGCATCGCGACGGCATCGCCAAGATCGGCGACATCGACCCGATCACCGAGGACATCCTCATCGGACAGACGGCCGAACTCGAGAAGTTCCAGTGGTTCGTCCGCGCACACCTGGAGAGCTACACCGGCGAGCTCACCCACGCCGGCGCCAGTGGCGAGAAAGAAGCGGCCGACGCCGCCCGCTGACCTCGCCCACAAGACCGAGTAGCGGGTCACCACACCCCCGGACCCGCCCCCGGAGCCGCGGTCGCGACCTCCCGCCCCGTTGGTCGCGACCGCGGTAACAGCCTTTTCTGTACCGACAAGCACGAACAGGCACTGACACAGCACGAGGACTCACAGCCGAATACGTTGCGCCGCTTGGAACCACGGGTACCAAGGGCCGCTTCATCATGTTCGTGGACCGACGGTTTGTTACGCTGGCCACAGGCTTTTGCCGCGAACAGGATGTGAAGCAATCCGCGTCCACCAGATCGATCGGGGCGCTTCTCGCTCTGACGGGGAGGCACGTGTGTCCGAAACGCGATCATTCACCCTGTTCGATGATCTGGAGCTCCACATGCAGTTCGCGCCGGTCTGCCGGCTGTCCGACGGCGCCCTCGCCGCCGTCGAACTGCAGCTCCGGGGTCCGGCCGGGACCCGCCTCGCCACCGCCGCCGCCCTCAAACGCGCCGCCCGCCTGGTCGAAGAACATCCCGTCCTCGACGAGCGCAAGCGCAAGATGGCCGCCTCCCAGCGCGCGCAGTCGCTGGCCAAGATCCTCCCGCTGCTGGTATCCCTCGATCTCGACCTCATCGACAATCTCGACGACGACACCGCGCGCAGCCTCGAACGTCACGTCATGGTCATCCTGCCCGACGCCGTCGAGCGCAGTCCGCAACGCACACTCGCCCGCGTCGCCCGCGCCCGGGCGGCCGGCAAGATCATCTGCGTCGACGGCCTCGTCCGCAGCGAGCACGCGGCCACGCTGCTCTCCCTCGTCGAACCCGACATCATCGTCACCGGCGCCGAGTTGCTCACGTCGCGGACCAGCTCCGACGCCGCCCACCTCGCGCACGCGCTCGCCGCGCACACCGAACGCAGCCATGCCGTCGTCATCGCCGAGGGCGTCGACGACGAGGCCAGCCGGATCACGGCGCAGACCATGGGCGCCGTTTTCGGAATCGGCGACCTCTATCCGGCCGTGACCGATCCTGCCGTGCTCGCCAGCCGTACCGTCGTGCCGCTGCCCGAGATGCCGGTCTGGACCACGCCCGGCCCGGAGAAGTCGACTCCGTATCGCATCGCGTCGACCTCCATCTCGCCGCGCATGGGCAACAAGCGCCTGCTCATCGAGATGAGCAAGGCACTGGAGGAACAGGCGGCCATCGGCGGTGCCGCGATCGTCCTCGGCACGTTCCAGTTCGCCGAGCACTTCACCTCGCGGACCGCGAAGCGGTGGCGGGAGATGTCGGAGAAGACCGGCCTGGCCGGGGTCTACGGTGTCGGACTTCCCGACATCCGGGACGGGAACGTGCACCGCGCGCCCCTCGACGCCGACGACGACCTCATCAACGAGTGGAACGTCGCCGTCCTCGGACCGCACTTCGCCGCCCTGCTGTCGGCGCGCGACCAGCACGACGCCGGTCCCGATCTCGAGCGCACCTTCGAATTCGTGCAGACCTACGACCGCATGACCGTCACCCAGGCAGTGCACTCGATCCTCATGCGGTTCTCCTGATCCGGATCGCGCGCAGCGACTCGTAGCGTCAATGCGCACATAGCGCGCATTGACGCTACGAGATCCGGTCAGGGGATTTGGGTTTGTCACAGCATGGCTGACTACGATGCGCCTGTGCCGAAGTCGCCTGAAGTGTCCGCTGGCAGCGCCGACACCACCGCCGAAACCGCTGCGCAGCGCACGTCCGGCGAACCCCGATCCCGCACCGTCGCCCTCGTGGCCGCGGTCGCCGGTGTCGTCGCCGTCGTCGCCGGGGTCCTGACGCCCTTCCTCCCGGTCAGCACGTCCACGGCGTCGATCACGTGGCCGCAGCAGACGGGCGAGTCGGCGTCGGTCACCGCTCCGCTGGTCGCGCAGACCGCTCGCGACCTCGCGATCTCGATCCCCTGCCGCGTGCTGGCGACGACCCCCGATGACGCGTCCACCGTCGTGTTGTCGACGATGCCCGCGGCCGCGACCACAGCACGCGACGACGGATTGTTCGTCGTCGCCGGCGCCGACGGCGTCACCGTGTCCAACCGCAACAAGACACTTGCGTCGGCACCGCGAGACGCCCTCGCCGGCTGCGCCGAGCTCCGCATCTTCGCCGACGCCACGACGACCGGCGCGCAGTTCGTCGGCCTCCCCCCGGGGCCGGCCACCGCGGGCGGCGGCGATGTCGGCCTCGCCGGGCCGTCGGCGAATCCGCAGATCGCCGGCGTTTTCACCGACCTCACCGCCGAACAGGTCCGGTCCGCCCCGGGATTCGACGTCCGCATCGAGATCGACGACCGGTTCGACTCGTCGCCGTCGATCCTGAAGTGGGTGGTGATGGTCGTCGGCGCCGGAGCGGCGGTCGTCGCACTCGTGGCCGTGGGACGTCTCGACCGCATCCACGGTTACCACCGCCGCGTCGGTCGCCGTCTCCGGTGGCGCGCCGTGCTCCGGCCCGGGCCCACCGACATCGGTGTGACGCTGACGCTCGTGATCTGGCACTTCCTCGGCGCGGGATCACCCGATGACGGCTACATCCTCAACATCGGTCGCAACGCCGCCGACGCCGGATACCTCGCGAACTACTACCGCTTCTACGGCATTCCCGAAGCGCCGTTCGACTGGTACTACAGCTTCCTCGCCTATTGGTCGACCATCTCGACGACCGGCCTGTGGATGCGGTTGCCGTCGCTGTTGGCGGGATTGGCCGCCTGGTTCATCCTGAGCCGGGTCCTGCTGCCCCGCCTGGGCGGCGCCGTCCGCCGGTCCCGGTGGGCGATGCTCACCGGGGCCGCGGTGTTCCTCGCGTTCTGGCTGCCGATGTGTTCGGGCCTGCGCACCGAGGGCATCATCGTGCTCGGCACCCTCGCGACCTGGTGGGCGGTAGAGGTCACGGTCTCCACCCGGCGGATGCTGCCGGCAGTCATCGCGGCGTTCACCGCCGCGATGACCCTCGCCCTGGCCCCGCACGGTCTCGTCGCGCTCGCACTTCTCATCGCGAGTGCCCGGCCCATGCTCCGCATCCTGGTCCGACGCCGCGCCGAAGACGGTCTCCTGCCCCTGCTGGCCCCACTACTGGCCGGGGTCGCAGTGGTCGTCATCATCGTCTTCCGGGACCAGACCCTCGCGACCGTCTTCGAAGCACTGCGGATTCGCTACTCGGTCGGTCCGACGCTGGCCTGGTACCAGGAACTGCTCCGCTACTACTTCCTCGCGGTGAACACGACCGACGGCGCACTGGCCCGGCGCGTCCCGGTCCTGCTGTTCGCCGTCTCCATGTTCGTGGTTCTGGCGATCATGCTGCGGCGCAAGCGGATCGACGGGATCGATCCGGGCGCGGTGTGGCGGGCGCTGGGTGCCTCCCTGCTCACGATCCTGTTCTTGTCGTTCACCCCGACCAAATGGACCATCCAGTTCGGCGTCCTCGCCGGACTCGGTGCGGCGCTCGCCGCTGTCGCCTGCGTGGCGATCGGTCAGGCGGCACGCCGCACTCTGCGCAACCTGTCCGTCCTGGTCGCCGGGCTCCTGGTGGCCTGCGCGGCGGCCGCGGCGGGAAAGAACGCGTGGCCGTGGCCCGCCGACTTCGGGATCGCCTGGTTCGACAAGGCACCGGTCGTCGCGGGCATCCAGGTCTCGACCGTGCTGCTCGCCCTGGCGGTGCTGGCGCTGTTGTTCGCGATCTGGCAGCACCTCCGGATGGACTTCGTCGACGAGACCGGGCTCGCCCATGATCGCGGGGCGGCACCGGCCGGTTGGCGCATCGGTGTCGCATCCGCGCCGATCGCGGTGATCGCCGTCCTCATCGTCGTGAGTGAACTCGCGGTGTTCGCCAAGGCCGCGGCCACCCGCGCGGACACCTTCACCATGCTGTCCGCGAACCTGGACTCGGCACGCGGAAACACTTGTGCGATGGCTGATTCCGTCCTCGTCGAACCCGATCCGAATCAGGGCATGCTGGCACCCGCGGGCGGTGGCACGGCGTCGTCGACCCTGCAGGGGCAGTCCGAGGGCTTCCGTCCCGACGGGGTGAAGCCGGATCTGACGCCGCAGGCCGGGGCCCAGAAGCCCGGCGCGATGAACACCTCGGCGGACCTGTCGAAGACCTTCATCGTCTACGGCAGCAATCCGGGCACCACCGGCGGAGTGGGTCCTCGTGGGGTCAACGGCAGTACCGCCGCACTCCCCTTCGGCCTCGACCCGGCGACCACCCCGGTGCTGGGAAGTCACGAAACCACCAGCGGCCAGGCCACTCTGACCACCGGCTGGTACCGGTTGCCCGCGCGCGACTCCTCACCGCTGATCGTCATCACCGCCGCCGGCGCGGTCTTCACACTCGACCGGGACGGCGTCCCGAACTTCGGGCAGTCGCTGGAGGTGCAGTTCGGCAGGCAGAATGTCGCCGATGGGAGGTTCGAGGAGGTCGGTGCTCCCGCGATCCCGATCGACCCCGAGCGGACCAACCGTCCGTGGCGGAACCTGCGTATCCCGATGGACCGCGTACCCGCCGAAGCGTCCGTGATGCGGATCGTCGCCCGGGACAACAACCTCGATCCAGATCAGTGGCTCGCCGTCACACCTCCTCGTGCGCCCGTCCTGCGGACCCTGCAGGACGTCGTCGGCTCCACCGATCCCGTGCTCATCGACTTCGCCGCCGGCGCGGTGTTCCCGTGCCAGCGACCGATGACCGCCCGCCACGGCGTCTTCGACCTCCCGCAGTGGCGGATCCTGCCCGAGTCGTGGATTGCCAACTCACAGTCCAAGACCTGGATGGCCGCCGAGGACGGCGGGTTGCTCGCACCGGTCGAGGCACTGACGCGACCGGCGACCCTCGCCACCTACCTCGACAAAGACTGGTATCGCGAGTGGGGCAACCTGCAGCGCCTGACTCCGCTGGCACCGCAGGCACGACCCGCGGACGTGCAGACGGGAACGGCGACCACGTGGGGATGGTCCCGACCGGGGCCGATCAGGGTGGTGCCCGAAGATGACTGACCGCAGCGACCCGCACGCCGGCCCGGCGAACCCCGACACCGGAGAAGAACGAGCAGACGTGGCGACCACCGAGACTTCCCCCGCCGAGAATCCCTCCGCGACCGCATCCTCCGGCGATGACCACCGGAACGGCTTCGCGGAACGCCACGCCGGCACCGCGCGCGTCGTCGCGATGGCCGCGGGAGTCGTCGGCATCCTCCTCGCGCTGCTCAGCCCGTTCCTTCCGGTCGACTACACCAAGGCCGAACTGACCTGGCCGCAGCAGGGTTCGGTGGGCAACGTGGCGGCCCCGAACGTGTCCTTCGTCCCGGTCTCCATGGACGTCGCGGTACCGTGCGCACTCGGCGCATCGTTGCCCGCGTCGGGTGGTGTGCTGCTGTCGACGGTGCCCGAAGGCGGCGCCGAGGCGGGCAAGGTCGGCCTCTTCGTCCGGGCCACCGCCGACTCGCTCCAGGTGGTGCAGCGAAATGTCGTTCTGCTCAACACCTCTCGGGCAGCCGCGCAGAGCACACCCGACTGTCGCATCGTCGTCGCAGCCGACACGAACGGTACCCGGGGCTCGATCGAAGGCCTGCCGGATGCTGCTTCGGAGACGGGTGCGGTCCGCTCCTTCGACCTGCGGGATCCCAACGCCCGCCCGCAGATCATCGGCGTGTACTCGGGCCTGCCGGCCGATGTCAGCACCGAGGGCCTCTCGTTCCGGTCCACCATCGACACCCGATTCGTCTCCACGCCCACGACGCTGAAGTTCTGGCTGCTGGTGATCGGGATCGCGTCGACGATCCTCTCCCTCGCCGCACTGGCCGTCCTCGACGCCCGGGATGCGCGCGGACATCACAAGCTCTTCCCGGCAGGCTGGTGGCGGGTGCGCCCGGTCGACGGTGTCGTCGCCCTCGTACTGCTGATCTGGTTGTTCGTCGGCGGCAACACGGCTGACGACGGTTACCAGGTGACCGTCGGCCGGATCGCGAGCGAGGCCGGTTATCTCGACAACTACTATCGCTACTTCGGTGTCCCGCAGGACCCGTTCGGCTGGCATTACCACTACCTGTCGGCGTGGATGGAGGTCAGCACCGCGACACCTTGGCTGCGCCTGCTGCCGTTCCTGTTCGCGATGGCGTCGTGGTGGCTGATCAGCCGCGCCGCGATTCCCCGTCTCGGACGTGCGGTCCGTGAGTCGACCCCGGCGATCTGGGCTGCGGCACTGGTCTTCCTGGCGGTGTGGATGCCGTACAACAACGGTCTGCGCGTGGAGCCGCTGATCGCGCTGGGCACTCTCTTCACCTGGGTGTGTGTCGAGCGCGCGATCGCGACCGGGCGCTTCTTCCCGCTCACGATCGGGATCATCGCGGCGGCGTTCACCCTCACCATCCATCCGACCGGCGTGATCGCATCGGTGGCGCTGATCGCCGGGATTCGGCCGTTGCTCAAGCGTTTCTCGCTGCGCCGCAAGCGGGATGGATTCTGGCCGCTGGCCGTGCCGATCCTCGCCGCCGGTCTCGCGGTGATGTTCGAGATCTTCGCCGACCAGCCGCTCGCGGCGATCCTGGAAGCGGTCTCGGTCAACGGGCAGGTCGGCCCCACCAACAAATGGTGGGAGGAGCCGATGCGCTACTACATGCTGATGAACCCCACCGCCGACGGCGGCATCGCCCGTCGCTTCGGGATTCTGATCGTGTTCACCAGCTTCATCCTGGTCGTGGTGATGCTGCTCAACCGGCGCCGGCTGCCCGGAATCGCAACCGGCCCCACGTGGCGTCTGGTCGCCATGGTCGCCGGTTCGGCGGTACTCATGGCGTTCCTGCCGACGAAATGGACCCACCAGCTGGGCGTCTATGCCGCGATCGGCGGCGCGCTCGCCGCGGTGGCGACCGCGTGCGCGGATCGCACCATCATGCGCCGTCGGCGCAATCGCACACTGTTCGCCGCGGCCTGCGCGTATGTCCTCGCGCTCGCGTTCTCCGGACGCAACCAGTGGTGGTACGTCGGCAGCTACGGAATTCCTTGGCGCGACGCGGTTCCCGATGTCCGTGGGATCCCGCTGTGGACCGGCATCCTGGCGGTCGCGGTGGCCCTCACCGTCCTCGGCCTGTGGCAGCACTTCCGCGACGACTACGTCGACGAGGTGGCCAGGGCCGGACGGCCGCGGTCGGTGTTCACGCGGTTGCGCAGCCCGTCGATCATCGTCGTGTCGACCATCATGCTGCTGTTCACGCTCGTCTCGTTCGCCAAGGCGGACTGGACGCAACGCAATTCGTGGTCGTGGCTGAGTTCCAATGTCAGTGCTCTGCAGGGACGACCCTGCGCTCTGGCCGACGCCGTGCTGGTCGAGGACGATCCGAACGCCGGCCTGCTGGCGCCCGCCCGGGTGGCCGGGCAGAACAATCCCTCCCCGGGTGCGGCTCTCGCCGGCACCGGGATGGAGGGTGTCGACCCCGACGGGGTGGCGTCGGACCTGTCCGAGGAGACCGAGGAGGAAGCCGAGGGTTCCTCCTCGGGGACCTCGACCGCCGAGGTCGATCGCACGCAGACCGATCCGACCGACGATGGCAGCAGCGCCGAGGCCGAGACGACGACCGGTTCCAGCGACACCAGCGGCGGGCGGACCGCGCAGGCAGGGGTCAACGGGTCGACGGTGAAGTTGCCGTTCGGTCTGTCGCCGAGTGAGACACCGGTCCTCGGTACGTACAACTCCCCCAATGGCACCGGACGACTCACGTCCGACTGGTATCAGCTGCCGCAGAACAGGTCCGATGAGCGCCCGCTCGTCACCATGTCGGTGGCCGGGCAGGTCGAGTACATCGACGATCTCGCGGTCACCCGGCCCGGACAGCGCGTGCGGTTGCAGTTCGGGCGGGTGGCGCCCGACGGCACGGTGGCGCCCGCCGGACAGATGGTGCCACTCGACATCGGTGGTGCACCCGAATGGCGCAACCTGCGCTTCCCGATGGACCAGGCACCCCGCGGAGCGACCGTGGTCCGTGTCCTCGCCGAGGACACCTCGACCCTGCGCGACCAGTGGCTGGCCGTCACACCCCCGCGCGTGTCGTCGATGGTGACGCTCGATTCGCTGGTGGGCAGCGAGGATCCGGTGCTCATCGACTGGGAGACCGCGCTGGCGTTTCCCTGCCAACGGCCCGCCCAGGTCAAGTACGGGGTCCTGGAGACACCGCAGTGGCGTATCTCGCCGGACCGGGAAGGCGAACGGGTCAACTCGCAGCGTTGGATGGCCGGCGACTCCGGCGGTCCGCTGGGCATCGTCGAGAACGAACTGCGCCCCCGCGTCTACCCGTCGTACCTGCGCAACGACTGGGCGAAGGACTGGGGCATGCTCCAGAGCCTGACCCCGATCCTCCCGCAGACCGACGCCGAGCTCACCATCACCACCGACACCCACAACGGGCTCTGGACACCGGGACCCATGCGGGCGGTGAAGAACTGAGCTGCTGTGCGTCCCGCTCCCTGAGGAGCGAGCCTGCGAGCGTCACCCCGGCCTCCCTGAGGAGCGAGCCTGCGAGCGTCACCCCCGCTCCCTGAGGAGCGAGCCTGCGAGCGTCACCCCCGCTCCCTGAGGAGCGAGCCTGCGAGCGTCACGAAGGGTTTCGCAACCTGTCTCGCCGACCCTTCGAGGCTCGTCGTTTGCGCTCCTCGCACCTCAGG
>NZ_LIYC01000060.1:0-18482 GCF_001418765.1 Gordonia sp. HS-NH1 | reverse complement strand
GTCCGTGGTTAGTACACCTAGACCGCCGAACGCCTCTTGAACCAGATCCAGCCCGCGGTCACCAGGACCGCGCCGACAAGGGAGCCGATGATGCCGCTGGGACGGAGTTCGAGTCCGTCGCCGGAGAGCAGGCTGATGAGCAGCCCGCCGAGGAACGAACCCACGAGTCCGGCCACCAGGGCGAGACCCCAGTCGACGGTTCGCAGGTTCTTGCCGCCGAGGAGGATCTGCGCGAGGGCGCCGATGACCATGCCGAAAACGATGATTGCCAAGATGAGCACGAGACACCCTAGCCCACAACGCGTGTCATACACCACAGATCCACCAGAGCTGGACACGTCCACCACCTGAGCGGTGGAGGAACTGTCCAGCCGTGGTGGACCTGACGGCGCCGCGGGTCAGCGCTTGCGGCGTTGCTCCCGCTTGTCGCGGACGCGGACGTTGATCCGAACCGGCGAGCCGTCGAAGTTGAACTCCTCACGCAGCCGCCGCTCGAGGAATCGGCGGTAGCCCGCCTCGAGGAAGCCGGTGGTGAACAGCACGAAGGTCGGCGGCCGGACCGAGGCCTGGGTCGCGAACATCACGCGCGGCTGCCGGCCCCCGCGCAGCGGCGGCGGGTTGGCGGCGATGACATCTTTGAGCCAGTTGTTCAGCGGGCCGGTCGAGATGCGCTTGTCCCACGACTCGAGCGCCGATTCCAGCGCGGGCACCAGCTTCTGGACGGCCCGGCCGGTCGACGCCGAGATGTTCACCCGCCGCGCCCAGGGCACACGAGCGAGCTCGCGGTCGATCTCCTTGTCCAGCTGATACCGACGATCCTCGTCGACCAGATCCCACTTGTTGAACGCGATCACGAGCGCGCGGCCGCTCTCGATGATGAGCGACAGCACGCGCAGGTCCTGTTCGGTGATCGGTTCCGACGCGTCGATCAGCAGGACCGCCACCTCGGCCGCGTCGAGCGCCGACCGCGTCCGCAGCGACGCGTAGTACTCGTGACCGCTCGCGGTCCGCACCTTGCGTCGCAGACCGGCGGTGTCGACGAAATTCCAGGTCTTGCCGCCGAGTTCGACGAGTTCGTCGACCGGGTCGACGGTCGTGCCGGCCACGTTGTCGACCACCGAACGCTCGCTACCGGTCAGCTTGTTCAGCAGCGAACTCTTGCCGACGTTCGGTTTGCCGACGAGCGCGACCCGACGAGGACCGCCGAGAGTCGGTGCCTCCCGGGGAGTCTCGGGCAGCTTGTCCAGGATGATGTCGAGCAGATCGCCGGCGCCGCGGCCGTGCGCGGCCGACACCGGGTACGGCTCGCCGAGCCCCAGCGACCACAGCGAGGCGGTATCGGACTCGAGACGTTCGCTGTCGACCTTGTTGGCACACAGGATGACCGGGGTCTTCGAGCGCCGCAGCACCCGTGCGACCGCTTCGTCGGTCGCGGTCGCGCCGACCGTGGCGTCGACCACGACGACGATGGCGTCGGCAGTGCGCATGGCCAGTTCGGCCTGGGCGGCGACGGCCTGTTGCAGGCCCTTGGCGTCCGGCTCCCAACCTCCGGTGTCGACGACGGTGAACCGCCGGCCCGACCACGACGCCGCATACGACACGCGGTCACGGGTCACGCCGGGGATGTCCTCGACCACGGCTTCCCGACGGCCCAGGATGCGGTTGACGAGCGTCGACTTGCCCACGTTGGGCCGTCCGACGATCGCCACCACCGGCATGTGCTCGACGCCGGACGCGTCGTCGGCGCCCCCGACATCGGTCAGCTGCCAGTCGGTTTCGTCCGACCACGTGCCGTCGCCGGGCAGCGCCGTGAGATCGTCCGAGTAGTTGTCGCTCACCGTTCCACAGCTCCGATCCGGGTCTCCACGAGGCCGCTCAGTTCGTCGAGCACCTCGTCGAGGGTTTTGTCACTGGTGTCGACGAGAGTCGCGTCGTCGGCCGCACGCAGCGGCGACACCTTGCGCGTCGAGTCGAGATGGTCGCGCCGGTTGACACTCGCCAGCACCGCCTCGTAGTCGCTGTCGCGTCCGCCGGCCAGGTTCTGCTTGTGCCTCCGCTCGGCGCGCGCCTCGGGCGTCGCGGTCAGGAAGATCTTGACGTCCGCCTCGGGGAACACCACGGTGCCGATGTCGCGGCCCTCGACGACGACGAACCGTCCTTGCGCATTCTGCTGTTGCAGCGCAACCAGTTTCGTGCGCACCTCGGGTACCGCCGACACCGCGGACACGGCGCTCGTGACGTGCTCGGTCCGGATGGGACCGGAGACGTCGCGACCGTCGAGAAACACCTTGGCCCCGTCTCCGTCCGGCACCAGCGCGATGTCGACGCCGGCCGCCACGCGGGCGATCCCGGCTGGATCGTCCAGCGCAACACCGGCATCGAGAACAGCGAGCGTCACCGCCCGGTACATCGCACCGGTGTCGAGGTAGCTGGCCCCGACCTTGGCCGCGAGCAGTTTCGAGACCGACGACTTACCGGTACCCGCCGGACCGTCGATGGCGACGACATGCGTGGTTCCGCCGGCAGACGAGGACACCCCGTCGGTCACAGGCCGACCGCCTTGTACAGGCCACCGACCTCGTCGCTGCCCAGGACGCGCAGGCTGCCCGGGCGCTGCTCGCCCAGTGCCACCGAACCGACATGTGTGCGAACCAGTTTGACGACCGGGTAACCGACCTCGTCCATCATGCGACGCACCACGCGATTGCGGCCCTCGTGCAGAGTGATCCGCACCAGCGACTGCCCCTCGTGGACCTCGATCACGGTGAACTTGTCGACCGTCACCGGGCCGTCGTCGAGGTCGACGCCCTCGCGCATGCGTCGCGCAATCCCGCGCGGGACCTCGCCCTTGAGTGTTGCGAGGTAGGTCTTGGGCACCTCGAAAGACGGGTGCATCAACCGGTGCGCGAGTTCGCCGTCGTTGGTCAGCAGCAGCAGACCCTCGGTGTCGGCGTCGAGGCGACCGACGTGGAACAGCCGCTGGCCCGCCATGACCCGCTCGGCGACCACGTCACCCACACAGGGACGGCCCTGGTCGTCCGACATCGTCGACTGCCAGCCCTTGGGCTTGTTGAACGCCAGGTACTGCCGCGTCTCATCCATGATCACGCGGGCGCCGTCCACGCGGATGATCGCGGTGTCGGGGTTGATCCGCAGACCCTGCTCGGTGACGATCTCGCCGTCGACCTCGACACGACCGGCCGCGATCATCTCCTCGGCGCCGCGTCGTGACGCCACGCCGGCCTGGGCGAGCACCTTCTGCAACCGAACGCCGTCCTCGACGTAGGCGGCGCCGTCGCCGGAGCCGTGAGTGTCATCGGCGGGCGTCTGGTGGCGCGCCGGCTTTGCGTTGTTCAGCCGGATCTTGCCCACTTCGGCGTTCGGCTTCGAGGACCCCTTGCGGTGGGTCTTCTTGGTTCGCGGCTGTTGTGCGGGCGCGCCCTTGCGGCGGTTTCCCGGTGAGCCATCTCGGCCAGCGGATGCCATGTTCTCTCAGTCCTGTGAGTCGGTGGTGGTGCCACCGTCGATGATCAGTTCCTTCGAGTCTGACGGTTGAGAGGACAGTTTGGCGAATCGGGGATCCGCCAGCAGTTCCTCGTCGAGGTCGTCGATCAGGTCCACGTCGGGTAGGAGCGGCGCCAGATCGGGTAGCTCCGACAGGGACGCGAGGCCGAGGCGCTCGAGGAACAGCTCGGTGGTGGCATACGTCGTGGCGTTCGTGGTCGGTTCGTTGCCGACCTCGTTGATCAGCCCGCGTGCGACGAGCGTGCGGATCACGCCGTCGACGTTGACGCCGCGGATGGCGCTGACCCGGGCCCGGGTGACCGGCTGCCGGTACGCGATGACCGCCAGTGTCTCGAGGGCCGCTCGGGTGAGCTTCGACCGCGCCCCGTCGAGCAGCAGCCGCTCGACGTACGGGGCGTATTCCGCTCGTGTGTAGTAGCGCCAGCCGTCGCCGGCGAATCGCAGATCGAAGCCGCTGCCCGACGCGGTGAGCTCGGACGACATCGCGTTGAGCGTCTCTCGTACCCGCGTGCGGTCCTGGTCCACTGCGTTCGCGAGTTCGTCGGTGGTCACCGGGGTGTCGACGACGAGGAGCACCGCCTCCAGGGCTGAGCGCAGACGATCGTCGTCGAGATACTCCCCGTCACCCTGGAGCGCGGTCTGCTCGGGTTCGGCCGGTCCCGGATCCTCCCCCGCGGCCGGCCTGGTCGCGTCGTATGTCTCGACGTCGGGAACGTGGTCTGTCATCCGTAGTCCTCTGCCTTGTCGATGCGCAGGTCGTCGGCGCCGCGTTCGCTGGTCCACATCACCGCCAGGTCCTCGAGCGCCACGGGTTGTTCGAAGGCGACGGCCCGCTCCCGGAACAGCTCGAGCAGTCCGAGGAAGCTGCCGACGATCTCCAGCCCGCTCGCACAGTCCGCGGTCAGATCACGGAAGCTCAACCATGTGCCCGGCGCGGCACTGAGCAGGGACGCCATCCGACGCGCCTGGCCCGGAACGGACACCTTCTGTACGTCGTGCAGGTGGTCGAGGCCGACGGTGGGCACCGGGCGCGGCGTCAGCCCCGTCGCGGCGACCTGGGCGAAGCCGTCGGCGTCGACGCCGAGGGTCACCTCCGGCAGCAGATCCTCGAACCGCTTCTCCAGCGACACCGCCCGCGGGTAGCGCTGGAGCGCGGCCGCCTCGAGCTCGCCGAACAGAGCGGCCACCTGCTTGTACGCGCGGTACTGCAGCAACCGGGCGAACAACAGGTCCCGGGCCTCGAGCAGTGCGAGATCCTCGGGATCGTCCACCTCACCGGACGGCAGGAGGCGAGCCGCTTTGAGATCCAGCAGCGTCGCGGCGACTACGAGGAACTCGGTCGTCGCGTCGAGGCCCATCTCCGGCCCGAGTTCGCGCGTGTAGGCGATGAAGTCGTCGGTGACCACATGCAACGCCACCTCGGTCACATCGAGGCGGTGTTGTGAGATCAGGTTCAGCAACAGGTCGAACGGGCCCTCGAAGTTGCGCAGCTTCACCCGGAAGCCGGACTCCTGGGCGCCTTCCGGCGCCACCGCTTCTGCGATTGTGGCGGGTTCGGAGGCCGCGGCGTCGGGCGCCACCTGGTCCGTGCCGAGCGTCATGTGCCTTTGACGTTGCGGGCGATGACCTCGCGCGCGAGCGCCCGGTATGCCTTCGCGCCGGCCGACCGCGGCGCCCAGGAGGTGATCGGTTCTCCGGCGACGCTGGTCTCCGGGAACCGGACTGTACGGGCGATGACGGTGTCGTAGACGGCGTCACCGAACACCTCGACCACACGCGCCATCACCTCGCGCGAGTGCAGCGTGCGGGCGTCGAACATGGTCACCAGGATGCCGCCGAGATCGAGACGCGGGTTGAGCCGGTCACGCACCTTGTTGATCGTGTCGGTGAGCAGCGCCAGTCCGCGGAGGCTGAAGTACTCACACTCCATCGGGATGAGCACGGTGTCGGCGCAGGCCAGCGCGTTGACGGTGAGCAGACCCAGCGACGGCTGGCAGTCGATGAGGACGACGTCGTAGCGGTCGAGCACGGGATGCAGTGCCCGGCCCAGCGATTGCTCGCGGCCGACCTCGGTGACCAGTTGGATCTCCGCGGCGGAGAGGTCGATGTTGCTGGGCAGCAGGTCGAGACCGTCGACGCGGGTCCGCATCAGGACCTCGTCGGTCGCCACCTGCGGCGGCACGAGCAGGTTGTAGACGGTCTGATCCAGTTCGTGGTGCGGCACACCGAGACCCGCGGACAGCGCACCCTGAGGGTCGAGGTCGACGAGCAGGACCCGGCGACCGTATTCGGCAAGCGCCGCACCGAGATTGATGGTCGACGTCGTCTTGCCCACGCCGCCCTTCTGGTTGCAGACCGCGATCACCGTGGCGGGTCCGTGGCGGTCGAGCAATGCCGGTTCGGGAACGTCGCGATACGGCCGCCCGGTGGGCCCGATCTCGTCGACGTCGTGCCCTGCTTCTTCGGTGTCGTTGCCGGGCGACACCTGGATGCTGTACTGATGATCTCCCGGACGGGCGCCAGACCGCGGTGCGCTCGGAGTGGTCACGTGTCCGCCGCTCCCTTCGCTGTTCGATGCCGCTGCTGTTCGATCACGCTGCTGGTCGGTGCCGCTGTCGCCGCTGTTCGGTCGGGCAGCCGGTCCGCCCGTCGGCGTCCGAGCCTCGTATCAGCCTAGGACATCTGCCCGATCATTCCGGCGTCGGCGCGCCCGACGCGACCGCAGCGGTCAGCGCGCCCGCGGATGGGCGACGGCATAGACCTCGCGCATCGTGTTCACCGTCACGAGTGTGTACACCTGCGTGGTGGTGACCGAGGCATGGCCCAGGAGTTCCTGGACGACGCGGACGTCGGCGCCGCCGTCGAGGAGATGCGTCGCGAAGCTGTGCCGCAGGGTGTGCGGCGAGACCGCCTTGTCGAGTCCGGCACGTTCGGCCGCGGTGACGAGCACCTGCCAGGCGCTCTGCCGCGACAGCCGGCCACCGCGAGCGTTGAGGAACAGCGCGGGCGTCGCCCGCGACACCAGCGCGGGCCGTCCGCGGACGAGATACGCCTCGAGAGCGTCGACGGCCGGTCCGCCGATCGGCACGAGACGCTCCTTCCCGCCCTTGCCCCGCAGGCGAACCGCCCGCATGTCGTCGAGATCCAGGTCGTCGATGTCCAGCGAGGTGGCCTCGGAGATCCGCGCCCCGCAGCTGTAGAGGAACTCCAGCAGGGCACGGTCCCGCAGGCCGCGCGGATGGTCGTCGGCGCCCGCGGCGTCGAGGATCGCGAGCACCTCGTCCACCGGCAACGACTTCGGCAGGCGGCGGGCGGCGCGGGGCGGCCGGACATCATGCGCGACGTCGGTCGTCACGATCCCCTCGTCCACCGCGAACTTGTGAAACCGTCTGGTCGCGACCAGGGTTCGCGCGATCGAACTGTCCGCGAGGGGCGCGAATCCCGCGTCGGCGTCGCCGCGCCGCAGCTCCACGAGGAACTCGCGGATGTCCTCCTCGGCCACCGTGTCGAGGGCCGAGATCCCTCGTCGGTCGAGGTATCGCCGGTACCGCTCGAGGTCGCGC
The DNA here is from genome assembly GCF_001418765.1 of Gordonia sp. HS-NH1. Classification (NCBI taxonomy): domain Bacteria; kingdom Bacillati; phylum Actinomycetota; class Actinomycetes; order Mycobacteriales; family Gordoniaceae; genus Gordonia; species Gordonia sp. HS-NH1. The sequence continues at coordinate 11,394 of NZ_LIYC01000060.1, read as the reverse complement.
CGGTACGACGACACCGTGTTGGCCGCCGCACCTCGCTCCACCGTCAGGTGATCGAGGTAGCGCGAGATGTCGGCGGCCAGGGTCACGACCGGCGGCCCCGATCGTCGGCACGACGGTTGCGTAATGCGGTCGGTTCGTCCGGCCACGGGGCGCCGACACCTCGCAGACCGGTCGTCGATTCGCGCGCAGCCGCCGCGGCCAGGATGCCGGCGACGCTGGTCGCGTTGACGATCTCGCCCGCAAAGACCTGGGCGACAGCGTCGTCGAGCAGTACCCACTCCACCGACATGTCGGCCTCCTCGTCCACGCGTTCGGCTGCGTCGAGATGGTGCAACCCCTCGGCGAGATACAGCCGCAGCGCCTCGTCGGTGAACCCGGGTGAGAGGGCGAGGTCGACGAGGACGTGCCACGAGTCGGCGGCGAGATCGGCCTCTTCGGCCAACTCGCGCTGCGCGGCGGCCAAGGGCTCCTCGTCGGCCTGGTCGAGCAGCCCCGCGGGCAACTCGAGCAGTCGGCGTCCGAGCGGATGACGGTACTGCCGCACCATCGCCACGCGACCGGCTTCGTCGCGTGCCAGGATCGCGACGGCCCCGAAATGCTCGACGACCTCACGCTCGGCGACGCGTCCGCCCGGCATCTCGACATCGTCGACCCGCAGGGTGATGATCGCGCCGTCGTACACCGTGCGGCTGTCCTTGACCTCGAAGTCGTGGCCCAAGGCGGGTCAGCCCCTGCCGACGGAGTCGTCGAGCGCTGCCTCGCCGAGCCCGGCCACCGGTTCGACCGTGACCGCGTTGACCGCGGCGACCGCGTCCGCGGGAGCGTCGTTCGACTCGTAGTCGTCACCGAGGTCGACCGGGAGGCGCTCGGCGGCCTTGTACTTCAACGCGGCCTCGATGAACGACCGGAACAGCGGATGCGGACGGGTCGGCCGACTCTTGAGCTCCGGATGCGCCTGGGTGGCAACGAGATACGGATGAACGGACTTGGGGTACTCGACGAATTCGACGAGATGCCCGTCGGGCGAGGTGCCCGAGAAGACGAGTCCGGAGTCGGCGATCTTGTCGCGGTAGGCGTTGTTGACCTCGAAGCGGTGGCGGTGACGCTCGGACACCTCACGCGTCCCGTACGCCTCGGCGACGACGGACCCGGCCTTCAGCACGGCGTCGTAGGCTCCGAGCCGCATGGTGCCACCGAGGTCGGCATCGCCGGCCACGGCGTCGGCCTGATCGGCCATCGTCGAGATCACCGGGTGCGGCGTCTCCGGATCGAACTCGGTCGAGCTCGCCTCGTCGAGCCCGACCGACCGGGCTGCCTCGATGACGACACACTGCAGGCCGAGACACAGACCCAGCAGCGGGATCCCGCGGCGGCGCGCATACGAGATGGCACCGACCTTGCCCTCGATGCCGCGGATGCCGAAGCCGCCGGGGATCAGGATCGCGTCGACGTCGCCGAGCGCGGCCTGCGCACCTGCCGCAGTGGCGCATTCGTCCGAGGGCACCCACTTGATCTCGGTGCGCGCCTTCCAGGCGAAGCCGCCCGCACGAATGGCCTCGGTCACCGACAGGTAGGCGTCGGGCAGGTCGACGTACTTGCCGACCAGCGCGACGCGGACGGTCTCCCGCGGCTCGTGCACGCGGCGCAACAGTTCGCCCCACACCGTCCAGTCGACGTCGCGGAACGGCAGACCGAGCTTGCGGACCACGTAGGCGTCGAGGTGCTCGCTGTGCAACACCTTCGGGATGTCGTAGATCGACGGGGCGTCGGGAGTGGAGATCACGCCGTCGAGTTCGACGTCGCACATGAGCGCGATCTTCTTCTTGAGCCCCTCGGGCACGTCCCGGTCGCAGCGCAGGATGAGCGCATCGGGCTGGATGCCGACGTTGCGCAGCGCGGCGACCGAGTGCTGGGTCGGTTTGGTCTTCAGCTCACCCGACGGAGCCAGGTACGGCACCAGCGACACGTGCAGGAAGAAGACGTTGTCGCGGCCCACGTCGTGGCGCACCTGACGCGCGGCCTCGATGAACGGCAGCGACTCGATGTCACCCACGGTGCCGCCGATCTCGGTGATCACCACGTCGGGGACCTCGCCGTCGGCGTCCGGCTCGCCCATCGCCAGCACCCGCGACTTGAGTTCGTCGGTGATGTGCGGGATGACCTGGACGGTCTCGCCGAGGTACTCGCCGCGGCGTTCCTTGGCGATGACCGTCGAATAGACCTGTCCGGTGGTCACATTCGCCGACTGCGAGAGATTGCGGTCCAGGAAGCGTTCGTAGTGCCCGACGTCGAGGTCGGTCTCGGCGCCGTCCTCGGTGACGAACACCTCTCCGTGCTGGAAGGGGTTCATCGTGCCGGGATCGACATTCAGATAGGGGTCGAGCTTCTGCATCGTGACCCGGAGGCCCCGCGAGGTGAGAAGCTGCCCCAGGCTGGAGGCCGTCAGGCCCTTGCCCAGCGAAGAGGCGACACCACCGGTCACAAAGATGTGCTTGGTGTCATGAACATGGCGAAGTGGTCGCAAAAGAAGTGTCTCCCGTCGGCCGAATCGGGGCCGATGCCCTGATTACCTACGGGACTCCAGGGTAACACCACCGGCGCCCGACGCCGCACCGCCACACCGCAGGCGGGCGTGGCGGCACTTCCGCGAGCGCAGCGAACCCGTTCTCACGCGGCCGGCCGGCCGTCGACGCCGACCGTGATCGCGGTCGCCCCCGCTCCGGTGCCGTAGGAACCGGTCGTACCGTCGACCTCGGCGGCCAGGGCGAGAATCGTCGTGATGAGGCCGGTCGGCTGATCGATGTTGTCGACCGTCGAGACCGCGTTGGCCAGCGACGGATCCGAGCGGACGATGGCGATCGGCGACCCACCCGAGGCCGACCCGGTGCGCCCGACGAGTACACCGCCGACCCCGCGTGCCGACATCGCGGCAGCGAAGCGGCCGACGAGCGCGCCCTGCGCGCCCGAGTCCGGTCCGAACTCGTCGCCGGTGACCACGACGACCAGATCGGTCGGGGTGATGGCGTTGTCGGCGTAGTCGATGAATCCACCGTCGCGCAGCGTGCCGAGACCGGTCCGACGATCACCGGACGACGCCGGACGTGCCGTCTCGTTCGACAGCACGAGGGCCCCCAGGAGGTCACCGACCCGCCCGCCGGAGTCGGTCAGTTCGGCGCGGAGCATCGTGCCCGGCGGGATGGTCTGGTCGACGATCGTCCGCAGCTCCTCGGACTTGCCGTCGGTGAGCAGTGCGTCGGTCAGGGCCAGCTGTCCGCCGAAGCGTGCCCCGGCACCCGAGATCGACTCCTTGACCGCGTCGACGTCGGCTTCCGCCGCGTTTGGTGCGGTCACCACCAGAACGGACTGCCCCTTCAACTTGTCGGCGATCAGCCGCGGCGCGATGGCGAGGTCGAAGCTGTTGGAGGCATTGAGCTTTGCGTTGAGATCGTCGCGCTCGTTCTCCAGGTCGCCGATGCGGTCGCGGCTCGTGCCGGTCATCGAGTTGACACGGTCGCCGACGAAACCCGATCCCAGGAACAGTCCCAGGGCGAGCGCGAGAAAGACCGCGACCAGTGAGATCGCGTGCTGTCGTAGCGAGATCATCGGCTACCTGTTCCAAACCTCTCGTGCCCAGTCCAGCAGCGCGTTCCACTGCAGGACGATCCAGTCGGTGATGTCGGTGCCCGCATTCGACAACATCACGGCCGCGATCACGGCCACCAGGGCCGCGAGGACGACACACGCGATGGCCGCTCCCGACACCCGGCTGCGGTACAGCGTGGCGACCGCCTTGGCGTCGACCAGCTTCTGACCGACCTTCAGCCGCGTCAGGAACATCGAGGGATTGCTCTCCCGGCGCGAGCGGTCGAAGAAGTCGTCGAGTGACCCGGGATAGCCGACGGTGACGATCAGATCGGCGCCGTGGTAGTCGGTGAGCAGCAGCGCCAGGTCGCCGGCCGAACCGGCGGCCGGGAACGTGGTGGCGCCGATGCCCAGATCCTGGATGCGTTCGAGCCCGGTCGCATGGCCGTCGGTGTCAGCCGGAAGCACCAGCTGTGCACCGGATTTCAGCGTCGCAGTCTTCATGGTGTCGGGGTCGCCGACGACGATCGCGGGCTTGTACCCGGCCTTCATCAGGGTGTCCGCGCCGGCCCCGACACCCACCATGACGGGCTGATACTCCTTGATGAACGGCTTCAGGGAGCGCAGGTCGGCGGCGCGGTCGGCGCCTTCTCCGACGATGACGACATGGCGGCCCGCGACGTCGACGTCGATCTCGGGGACACCGACGCCGTCGATGAGCAACGGGGATTCGCTGCGGATGAACTCGATGGTGTTGCCCGAGAACGCCTCGAGATGGTCGACGAGACCGGCTTTGGCGCCGATCATGATGTCGGCGATCTCACGCTCGTCGAGTTCGGTGCCGAGTGCCAGTCGTCGTTCCCCGACGAACAGCCGGTCGTTGTGGACCCGCACCTTGGCGCCGTCCTTGACCCGCTTGAAGATGTCCGGTCCCACGTCGTCGAGCAGCACGATGCCGGATGCCACCAGGACCTCGGGCCCGAGGTTGGGATAGCGGCCGGTGATCGACCGCGAGGCGTTGACCACGGCCACGACGTTGGCCTCGACGAGGGCATCGGCGGTCACCCGGTCGAGGTCGACCTCGTCGAGGATGGCGATGTCGCCCGGCCCGACGCGGTTGAGCAGCCGTTTCGTGTTCTTGTCGATTCTGGCGATACCGGTCACGCCAGGCAGTTCTTCGGTGGTACGCGCGAGCAGTGCAGGCATCTTCATGACGGCCATGATCGGCCGAAGGCAGGTCTCAGCCGTGGAGGCGCGCCGTAACAGGAGCAACTTTTGTCACACACGCACCATGTGTTTCACCGTTCGTGACCGGTCAGTTGGCAGCGCGCTCCGTCTCCGCGATCGCCAGCAGTTCTTCGGCGTGGGCGCGTCCGGTGTCGGACTCCCCCAGGCCCGCGAGCATGCGGGCCAGCTCGGCGACACGCTCGTCCCGATCGAGCGTGCGGACGCTGCTGGTGACCAGCGCACCCTTCTTGCTCTTGCCGATGACGAGGTGATTGTCGGCGAACGCCGCCACCTGCGGGAGGTGCGTCACCACGATGACCTGGTGCGCCCGGGCGAGCCTCGACAGGCGCTTCCCGATCTCGACGGCCGCGCGGCCACCGACGCCGGCATCGACCTCGTCGAAGACCATGACCGACCCCGACGTGGGTGCGGCGAGGACGACTTCGAGCGCGAGCATCACCCGCGAGAGCTCGCCACCCGATGCCGACTTCGCGATGGGCAACGGGGTGGCGCCGGGATGGGCGACGAGCGCGAACTCGACCTTGTCGGCGCCATCGGCGCCGGCGTGCACAGCGGTGCCCGCGACGGTGACCGCCAGCCGGTCGTCGGGCGACGCCGGGTCCGGGTTGACCGCGACGGCCAGCGCCGAGTCCCCCATCGCCAGCCCCTTGAGCTCACGGGACACCTTGTCCGCCATCGACTTGGCGGCCTTCGCGCGCAGCGTGTGCAACTTCTCCGCCGCGGTCTGCACGGCATCCCGCGCGGACATCGCGGCGACCTCGAGCTCCTCGACCGAGGCACGCGGGTCCTCGAGTTCGGCCAGTCTGGCCTCTGCGGTTCGGCGCCAGTCGATCACGCCGTCGACGTCGGGTGCGTACTTACGGACCAGCGTCTTCAGCTCGGCCTGACGGGCGAGCAGTTTGTCGAGTTCCTCGGCGTCGGCGGGCAGGCTCGACGTGAAGGCGGTCAGTTCGGCACCGACGTCGGTGATGATGGTGAGCGCCTCGGCGACGCGCGGCACCAGATCGCGCAAGGTGTCGTCCGCCGCGGTCTCGAGGAGCGTCCGGACCGTTCCGAGGCCCTCGATGACCGACGACCCCGATTCGCCCGCGACGAGATGGTGGGCCTGATCTGCAGCACCCCGGATGGACTCCAGGTCGGAGAGCCGACGGATCGTCGCGGTCAGCTCCTCGTCCTCCCCGGGCGCCGGGTCGACGGCGGCGATCTCGTCGATGCCGAACCGCAGCCGGTCGGCCTCCTGCGCGAGCTCCCGCTGGTTGGCGCGCCGGGTGTCGAGCTCGTCGAGCAACTCCACCCAGGCCGACCGCGCCTTCCGGTACGACTCCAGTGCCGAGGCGGCCTTCGGTCCGGCGAAGGTGTCGAGCGCGGCACGCTGGTGCTCAGGACGCAGGAGGCGCAACTGATCGTTCTGGCCGTGGATGGCCAGGACCGCGGTGGTGAGCTGACCCATCACGCCCACCGGCACCGATCGCCCGCCCAGATGGGCACGGGACCGCCCGTCGGCGCTGACCGACCGGACCGCGATGACGGTGTCGTCGTCGTCGAGCTCGGCCCCGGTGGAGTCCAAGATCTCGGCGACGACCGGGTCTCGCTGCGCGCCACCGTTGTTCGCGAGACGGAATCGGCCCTCGACGATCGCCTTGGCACTACCGGTCCGGACGCGGGACGCGTCGGCGCGTGCGCCAGACAGCAGGTGCAGGCTGGTGACGATCATCGTCTTACCCGCGCCGGTCTCGCCGGTGAGCACCGTGAACCCGGGATGGAAGCGCGCCTGCGCCTCCTCGATGACGCCGAGTCCGGTGATCGAGATCTCTTCGAGCACGCCTACGCCTGCCTCCCCCGCCAACCCGTGACCGGGAGGGCGAACTTGGTGACCAGTCGGTCCGCGAAGGGATCGGAGTCGATCCGGATCCATCGCACCGACCGCTCGCTGCGCACGACCTCGACCCGCGCACCGGCGGGGACGTCGAGCGCGCGCCGGCCGTCACACAGCGCCACCGCCGACCGTCCGTTCTTGTCGACCTCCACCGCTATCCGCGATCGTGGACTCGTGACCATCGGCCGTGCGAACAGCGCGTGTGCGTTGTTGGGGACCACCAGGATGGCCTCCAGATCGGGCCACATCACCGGGCCACCCGCCGAGAAGGCATAGGCCGTCGACCCGGTCGGTGTCGACACCAGCACGCCGTCGGCGCCGAAGGCCGAGACCGGCCGGCCGTCGACCTCGGTCACGAGTTCGAGCACACCGTTGTTGCTCGTGTTCAGGACCGCGACCTCGTTGAGGGCCCAGCTGCAGGCGGTCGGCGGATCCGGGTCGGCCGGATCGACGATGGCGATGTCGAGGGTCATCCGCGGTTCGATGCGGTAGTCCCGGGCGATCAGCTGGTTCATGACCTCGTCGACCCGATGGGCCTCCGCCTCCGCCAGGAAGCCGATGTGCCCGAGGTTGATACCGAGGACGGGGACCTCTGCGGGATAGGCCAGCTCCGCTGCCCGCAGGAAGGTGCCGTCGCCGCCCAGCACGATGACCAGCTCACAGCCCTCGGCCGAGGCGGACTCGGCGGTTGTCACCTCGACGACAGCTCCGAGGGACCGCAGGTATTCGGGATCGACGGGGACGTTCGGGGGACGCGGCGACCCGCCCTCGTTGTTGCGGTACAGCACGTCGTGATCGGGGGCGTCGCGGTCGAGAGTGTCATGGTCGACGACGCGGAGTGCGACGCCGGCGGCCGCACAGCGTCGCGCGATCGCTTCGATGGTGTCGAGAACGTTCTCGCGTCCGGTGTGGGCGACCACCAAGAACTCGCGGGCACCGGTGTGGTCCGGCGCCGAATCGTCGGTCACTGGTGATTCCCTCCATCGAAGTGCGGTCTGGGAAAAGTGCGGTGTCGGAGTTCGGCCACGTCACCGAACCGAGCGATCAGCGCGGACCCGCGGCGACCGCTTGTTCGATCATGGCTCGGAGTTCGTCCGGGGATCCGGTGAGGCGATCCGCGTCGGCCGAGTCCGACCGGTCGACCCTATCGCTCTGTCCCGACTCCCCGCCTGTCCGGTGGTGCTCGTTGTGCAGCCAGAGGAAGAACTCGACGTTGCCCGACGGCCCGGGCAGCGGGCTGGCGACCACACCCCGGGTGCGGAGACCGTGTGCGGCGGCTTCGGTCGCGACCGCCAGTACCGCTTCGGCGCGCAGCGCCGGGTCGCGGACCACGCCGCCCGAACCGACCCGGTCCTTGCCGACCTCGAACTGCGGTTTGACCATCGGCAGCAGGTCGGCGTCCGGCGCGCAACACCGGGCCAGCGCAGGGAGCACCAGCCCGAGCGAGATGAACGACAGGTCGGCGACCACGACGTCGACCGGACCTCCGATGGACTCGGGCTCGAGATGTCGGACGTTGGTCCGGTCGTGGACCACGACGCGATCGTCGTTCTGCAACCGCCAGATGAGCTGTCCGTAACCGACATCCGCGGCAACCACCTCACGGGCGCCGCGCCGGAGCAGTACATCGGTGAATCCCCCGGTGGACGCGCCGGCGTCGAGGCATCGACGTCCCTCGACCACGAGTCCCTGCGGCTCGAAGGCGTCGAGTGCACCGAGCAGTTTGTGCGCACCCCGTGACGCCCAGTCGTCTCGTGGACCCTCGTCGACGACGATCGGAGTGTCGCGGGTGACGCCGGTGGCCGCCTTCGACGCGACGGTCCCGTTTACCCGGACCGAACCGGCATCGACGAGTTCACGCGCCTGCTCGCGTGAGCGCGCGAGACCGCGACGGACGAGTTCGGCATCGAGCCGTGCTCTGGTCGCCATGCTCAGGACCGTTCTTCCACCGACGACTGCGCCCCGCTCGGGGTCATCGCCGGTCGACGGCGTCGAGGGCCGCGGTGAGCGAGTCGTGGGCCTGCTCGAGGAGCCCAGCCTGACGTTCGAGTGCCGCAAGGGAGAACGTGTCGCCCACCGATTCTCGAACCTCGTCGACCTGCGCGAGTATCCCGGTGACCTCGGCCTCCACGTCGGGCAGCTCGGCCACGTCACCAGCCGCCCCGAACCCGTCGGCTACCGGATCGAACTGCCGACGCGGCATCGCACCCGGCGTGGGCCGGGACGGTCCTGGGTCAGCCGGGGAGGCGGTCGGGTGATTCATCGTGCACCACGCTAGCCGACGAGTGTGACACCGAGGGATTCGAGCTTGGCCAGTGCGGTTCCCTCCGCGACAACCCGCAACTCGTCCGGATCCGCCGACCCGGCATCGACCGCTTCCCAGACGGCCGCCGCGAGCGCGGGCACCAGACCCGCCTCCGCGCCCGAACCGGCGACCCGCACCGTCGAACCGTCCACCTCGACGTCCCACCCGGGTTGGTCGGACACGCGCACGGCGTCGATGTCGACGAACAGGCCCGCGAGATCGTCCAGAACGTAGGTGGGCCGCTGCTCCGGCGGAGCCGCCAGCAGATCGTCGACGGTGCTCACGCCGGTCAGCACCAGAGCACTCTCGATACCGACGGCGTGTCCGCCCTCGATGTCGGTGTCGAGCCGGTCCCCGACGACGAGCGGTGCACTCGCCCGTGCGCGCGCGATCGCGTCGGCCATCAACGGCGCGGCCGGCTTGCCCGCCACCAGGGGCTCTTTACCCGTCGCGTTACGCAGCGCGGCGACCATGGAGCCGTTCCCCACCAGCAGTCCCCGCTCGGAGGGCAGGGTGGCGTCGACGTTCGTCGCGATCCACAGCGCACCGGCTCGGATCGCGAGCGCGGCCTCGGACAGCTGCGCCCACCCGGTGTCCGGTGAGTGCCCCTGGATCACCGCGGCGGGCCGGTCATCGGCACTTCGTGTCACCCCGACGCCGACCTCGCGCACCTCTTGCGCGAGGCCGTCGGTACCGATCACCAGGGCACGCGATCCCGGCTCCAGATGCTCGGACAGCAGCCGGGCACCCGACTGCGCACTCGTCACGACGAGGTCGTCGGTCGCCTCGAATCCGAGTTCGCGGAGATGGGCGGCCACCTCGGACGGACGACGGCTCGCGTTGTTGGTCACGAAAAACCGCGGTATGGCCAGCCGAGCCAGCGCGTCGAGAGCGTTGGGCAGCGCGTGGTGCCCGGCGAACACGGTGCCGTCCAGATCGAGGAGAAGTGCGTCGTGATGATCGACGAGGGTGACGGAATCGGCCGGACCGTCGGCGGTGGGCGCGGCCGGAGCCCGCGACTCCGACGAGTCCTCCAAAGCAGTCAGAGGGTTCGGCACGCCTTCGACGATCGTCGACTCGGAGACGACCACGTCGGTGGTCTCGCGGTCCACTTCCGATTCGACGGCGGGGCCGGCTTCGTCCGCGTGCACGGCTGTGTCGACCGGAGTCGAGGTCTGCGACAGGTCTGCGGTACCCGGAACGGTCTCGATGTTCTCGGCCTCGTCGTTCTGGGTCTCGACATGCCCGATTTCGACGGCAGGTGCAACCGGCTCGGCGGACGAACCGCTCGCGGCGGCGTCGCCGGACGAGTCCTCGACCGGTGCCGGCGACTCCGACAGCGGTTGTTGCTCGACGTCGTGTTCGACGCCCGGCACCGGCGCCGCCTGTGCGTGGCCACCCGCTGACGCTCCGTTCACCGAAACGCCCTGTGCAGGCTGATCGTCGTTGGCCAGTTCGGTAAGGCGGTCCTCGGCGTCGGTGACATCGTCGACGTCGGCTGCCGCGGCGTTCATGAACCAGGTGATCGCATCGTCCCGGCGACCGGCCGACTCGAGCGCGGAGGCATACGCGTAGAAGAGGCGAGCCGGACCCGTGCCGAGCTGCCCTGGCTTGAGATTCTCCGCCTGCAGGGTGACGACGGCCTTCTCGGGCTCGCCGAGGTCCATCCGGGCGCCCGCTTCGACGATCCGCATCTCCGTGGCGTCTTCTCCCGTCAGTGACCGGCCCTCGTCGCCTCGGGCGATCTCGACGGCACGTTCGGGGCGCCCGAGACCACGTTCGCTGTCCGCGATGAGCGGCAGCAGGGCGGAATTGCCGGTGATGCGTTTGGCGGCCCGGAGTTCCGTCGCGGCTTCCTGCCATTCGCCGGCGTTGTAGGCGGCGATGCCGACGGTCTCCCGGACCACGCCGACCCGGGACGCGCGAGCACGGGCTGCGCGTGCGTGCTCCAGCGCCTGGGCGGGATCCTCGAGCAGGATCCGCGACACCATCACGAGATGCCGCGCGACGATCTCGGCGTTGGCCTTGTCGAGTGTCAGCAGGTCACGACGCACCTCGGGATCGAGATCCGAGGCTGCCACGTCGTCGGGTAGCGGCGGCCCGGGCTGACGGCTGCCACGGTCAGACGCCCGGTCACGCCCCGGACGATCAGGACGGCCGCCTCGGCCACCGTCTCGCTGTCCACGCGTGTCCCGCTGTCCGCGGCCCTCGCGGCGCGGACGATCACGATCACTCATAGCTGCCAATCTATGCTCTCGAACCTTGCTGGATGCCACTCGGCGACGACGCCGGCATGGGCGGACGCATGAGAAAGGCCCCGTATCCGACGAAAGAAATTCATCGAATACGGGGCCTTTCTGAAGTTGTGTTCGGCGGTGTCCTA
>NZ_LIYC01000006.1:0-180655 GCF_001418765.1 Gordonia sp. HS-NH1 | reverse complement strand
GCGGCATCCTCGGCCGCTGACCGACCGGGATTTCGTAGCGAGAATCGGTGCTATACACCATCTTTCGCTACCGAATCCGACGGGAAGGTAACGTCGACGCCATGCCCGAAGCAAGCGCGACCGTCCTCGTCCGACAACCCCTCACCACGGTGTGGGAGTACTGCCTCATCCCGGAGCACGTCGCGGCGCTGACGCCCGGCGTGATCGGCGTCGAGACCGTCACCGACGGGCCGGTCGCGGTGGGGACCGTGTGGCGGGGGCAGATGAAGGGCCTCGGCCGCGCGGTCGACTGGAGCGGCGAGTTCACGCGGGTGGATGCGCACGCGGCCACCGAGTTCTCCTCGACGGAGTCACCGCTCGAGTTCGCCATCTCTGCCACGTTCGCGGAGGTCCGCCGCGGCGTCGAACTCACCTACCGCATCCGCAACGCAGGCGTCGGCGGGGCTGTCGGGAAGCTCGCCGACGCGCTGGCGATCCGCGCGTATCAGCGGTCGCTCTCCGCGAACGCGAAGAAGCTTCCGCGCCTCGTCGACGAATGGGCCGCGACCCGCTGACAGCAACAGCCCCACTTCGCGTGAGCGAGGTGGGGCTGTTGCTGAATCGGCAGCTGGAATGCGCGCTATGAGCGCATTGATGCTACGAAATCCGAGGGGTGAAAATCACCAGCTGGACTTCTGCACGCCCGGCAGCTCGCCGGCGTGCGCCATGTCGCGCAGGCAGATACGGCACAGGCCGAACTTGCGGAACACCGAGTGCGGGCGGCCGCACTTGTTGCACCGGGTGTAGGCCCGCACGGCGAACTTGGGCTTCTTGTTGGCCTTGTTGACCAGAGCCTTCTTTGCCATGTCAGTTGTCCTTAACGTTGTTGTCCTTGAACGGGAAGCCCAGGGCACGCAGCAGCGCCCGGCCTTCGTCGTCCGTGGTGGCCGACGTCACGACGGTGATGTCCATACCGCGGGGCCGGTCGATGTTGTCGATGTTGATCTCGTGGAACATCGACTGCTCGTTCAGGCCGAACGTGTAGTTGCCGTTGCCGTCGAACTGACGGTCCGACAGGCCGCGGAAGTCGCGGATACGCGGGAGGGCGATGGACACGAGACGGTCCAGGAACTCCCACATGCGGTCGCCACGGAGGGTGACGCGCGCACCGATCGGCATGCCCTCGCGCAGCTTGAACTGTGCGATGGACTTGCGAGCGCGACGGATCTCCGGCTTCTGGCCGGTGATCTTGGCCAGATCCTCGACGGCGCCGTTGATCAGCTTCGCGTCACGGGCGGCGTCGCCGACGCCCATGTTCACGACGACCTTCACGACGCCCGGGATCAGCATCACGTTGGGGTATTCGAACTCTTTGTTCAGCGTGTCCTTGATCTCCTCGCGGTAGCGAGTCTTCAGGCGCGGCTGGATCTTGGGTTCAGTAGAGGTCATGTCAGATGTCCTTCCCGCTCTTGCGCGAGATCCGGACCTTCTTGCCCGTTTCCTCGTCGACGCGGTAGCCGACGCGAGTCGGGTTGCCGTCGGAGTCCACGACCATCACGTTCGAGACGTGGATCGAGGCTTCCTGGGTCACGATGCCTCCGGAGGAGGCACCGCGCTCGTTGGCCGACGCGGCGGTGTGCTTCTTGATTCGGTTGACGCCCTCGACGAGGACACGCTGGGTCTTCGGGAAGGCCTGGATGACCTTGCCCTTGGCGCCCTTGTCCTTGCCCGAGATGACGATCACGGTGTCACCCTTGTGGACCTTCATGTCAGATCACCTCCGGTGCCAGCGATACGATCTTCATGAACTTCTTCTCACGCAGCTCACGGCCGACCGGGCCGAAGATGCGGGTTCCGCGGGGGTCGCTCTCACCCTTGAGGATGACGGCGGCGTTCTCGTCGAAGCGGATGTAGCTTCCGTCCGCACGACGGCGCTCCTTGGTGGTGCGCACGATGACGGCCTTGACGACCTCACCCTTCTTGACGTTGCCGCCCGGGATGGCGTCCTTGACAGTGGCGACGATGACGTCGCCAATGCCGGCGTAGCGCCGCGAGGAACCGCCGAGCACGCGGATGCACAAGATCTCCTTGGCACCGGTGTTGTCGGCGACTCGCAGGCGGGATTCCTGCTGAATCACTCGTTAGTCTCCTTGACCTGGCTTCTTATGTACGGCGGATTTCCGACCCGACGCACACGGTCTGTTGCCATCGAACACACGCCTGCCTGGGGTTTTGACCAGGTTGTGACACCCGGGCCGTCCGCCCCAGTGGGTTCGTGAGCCGATTCGCGACACAGCGGCGCCGCAGGCAACCCCACAAGTGTAGGGGAATGCCCAGGTCCCGGCCAAATCGATGGTCCCGGCGACCGAGCGGGGGTTTCGGATGACGCCGGGCCGGCAAAGTTTTCCGCGCACTGACCCATCTGGGGTGCACCGCCACGCGAAGCACCCATGAGACGAGATCGACCAGACACAAGCCCGTCCGGCGAGCAATCAGTGCGAGCCGGAAGGGAGCGAAACACGGGGGGCGTGTCAGCGCCGGGGGTAATTCTCGGCTGCCGATCGTGAGCCGAACGGTCACCATGCTCCCCGGGCTCCGCAGTTCAGTCCGACAACTGCGGCCTGACGGCAAGTCCTCGACTCGGGGCCACCAGCCCCGTGAGCGATGACCGGAGTTCGAATCCCCCAGTCCGAGCCGGGTTCGACGCTGCCGTGCGGGCACGCACTCACAGGGGAGGCACGCGTGACCACAGACGACGCGGTCCGGAACACCGTTGCTACCGACATCGACACCGACCTGACGATCCCGATGACCGCCGCTCAGCGCGGCATCTTCTACGCCCAGCAGCTCGAGCCGGACGTGCCGATGACCATCGACGCGTTCGTCGAATTCCGCGGCGACACATCGGGTCCGCAGGGCGAGAGCGGTGACGACCCACTCGTCGACGTCGATCCGGACATCATGCAGCGTGCTGTCACCCTCACCGAGAGTGAGACCGAGGCCCCGCTGCTGCGGCTGATCCCGACCGACGACGGCGAACCGATGATGGTTCTCGACCGGTCGCAGCACGTGGTGCTGGGTCGACAGGACTTCTCAGACGCCGAGGACCCGCGCGCGGCCGCACTGGCCTGGATCGACCGCCGGCGAAGTGCCAGCTCAGACGTCTTCGCCGACAACATCCTCGAGACACACCTGCTCAAAGTGGGTCCCGGACACTCGATCTGGTATTGCCACGGTCACCACATCGGCTTCGACGGCTATGCCGCGATGTACATGATGCTTCGTGTCGCCTCGCATTACACGGCGATCGTGAACGGAACGCCGCCGCCGATCGCGGACACCGCGTCGATGGTCGACATCGCCGAGTTCGACCGCGAGTACCGTGCCTCCGCCAAGTTCGCCGAGGACCGCGAGCACTGGGCGTCCCATCTGGCCGATATGCCCGAGATGACCACTCTCACCAGCCTTTCCGCTCCGGCCGCGCCGTTGTCGGTCGTCCGATCGGCGGTCCTCGACGACACCCTCGTCGCCCGGATCCGCGAGCTCGGACACAGCCACCGGGTCCGGCCGGCGTCGGTCATCACCGCTGCGGTGGCCGCCTACGTCGCGCGCTACACCGACCGCGACGAGGCCATGCTGAGCCTGCCGGTCGCGGCCCGCGACCGCGACGTGCTGCGCACCTCGGCGGGTCTGACCTCCAACGTCGTCCCGTTGCGTATCGCGCTCCACGACGATTCCGCCACCGTGACCGATCTGCTGAAATCGGTCAACGCGGAGATCAAGTCCGCCGTCCGGCACCAGAAGTTCCGGCACGAGGACATCACCTCCCAGATCCTCGGGGCAGCGGGGGCGCGGCGTGGCTTCTTCGGCCCGCTCGTCAACGTCATGCTGTTCTTCCAGCACATCGACTTCGGCCCGCTCAAGGGCGAATTGCACGTCCTGTCCACCGGACCGATCGAGGACCTGTCGGTCAACGTGTACGACAGCCTCGACGGCGGGATGACCCTGGACCTCGAGGCGAATCCGAACATCTACCCGGACGACGACGTCACCACCCACCACCGTCGTCTCGTCGACTTCGTGACCGCCTTCGTCGGTGCGCCCGGCGACACGAGGATGTCGGACCTGCACCTCCTGACCGACGCCGAACGCGAAGCGCTACCCGAGCGCATGACCGGGGAACGGGTCGACCACGGCGACACAACGCTCGTCGACCTGCTCGACGGGGGAGCCGCCGCCCACCCCGACGCCACCGCGGTGACCGATGCACAGGATGGGCACTCGCTCACCCATCGCGAGTTCGCCCGCGCAGCAACACAGATCGCTGCGGCGCTCACGCGTCGCGGGATCGGCCCCGAGAGCGTCGTCGGTGTTCAACTGCACCGCAGCACCGACCAGGTCCTGGCTCTGCACGCCGTCATCCGTGCCGGCGCCGCGTTCCTGCCGATCGACCCGGCCGAACCCGCCGATCGTCTCGGCCACATTCTCGAGGTGGCCTCGCCCGATCTCGTCATCACCGACGCGGTGCTCGCCGATCTGCGCGCCGACGAGGACGCCGATGGGGCCGCTCCGGCGCGCCCGGGTCCCGACGCGGCCGCATATGTGCTGTTCACCTCGGGCTCCACCGGAAAGCCCAAGGGCGTGGTCATCACTCACCGCGCCATCGTCAACCGCCTCGCGTGGATGCAGTCCCGCTATGCACTCGACGCCGATGATCGGGTGCTGCAGAAGACCCCGTCCACCTTCGACGTGTCTGTGTGGGAGTTCTTCTGGCCCTTCACCACCGGGGCCGCACTGGTCGTGCCGAGCGCCGACGGACACCGCGACCCGTGGTACCTGCGCGACGTGATCGCCGAGCACCGCGTCACCACCGTGCACTTCGTCCCCTCGATGCTGGCCGCCTTCACCGCGGCTCTCGACGCCGACGACTCCTCGATGCTGACGAGCCTGCGTCAGATCTTCACCAGCGGTGAGGCTCTGACGCCCTCGACCGTCGGCGCCACGGCGACGCTGACCGCCGCGCCGATCCACAACCTCTACGGTCCCACCGAAGCCGCGATCGATGTCACCCATCACGACGACTGCCGCGCGGACCTCTCGGTGATCCCGATCGGTTCCCCGGTGTGGAACACCAGCGTCCACGTGCTCGACCACCGCCTGCGGCCGCAGCCGCCCGGCGCGATCGGCGAACTCTATCTCGGCGGTGTCCAGCTGGCCCGCGGCTACCGGTCACGCGCGGACCTGACCGCGTCGCGTTTCGTCGCCTCGCCCGAGACCCCGGGCGAGCGGCTCTACCGCACCGGAGATCTCGTCCGCCTGAACGCCACGGGCGAGCTGGAGTACCTCGGCCGCACCGACTCCCAGGTGAAGATCCGCGGCCAGCGCGTCGAGCTGGGTGAGATCGAATCGACGCTCAGTGCCCTCGACGACGTCACCGCCGCCGGCGTGGTGATCCGCGACGACCTGGTCGCCGGCGAAGCCGCGATCGTCGGCTACGTCACCGGCACCGGACTCGCCGACCGTGACCTGCGCGCCGAACTCCGCACCGCGCTACCGGATCACATGATCCCCACCGCGATCATGGTCCTCGACTCCCTGCCCACCACCGCCAACGGCAAGCTCGACCGCCGCGCCCTGCCCCGGCCGGACCTACGGACCCACCGCGAGTTCGTCCCCGCCCGTACCGCGCTCGAACGCCTCGTCGTCACCACCGTCGCCGATGTGCTGGATCTGCAGGACGACGCATCCGACCGCCGGTCCGGGCGTTCCCCGCATGCCGGGTCGGCGTCGGTCTCGCTGAGCGACAACTTCTTCGAGATCGGCGGATCGTCGCTGTCGGCCACGCGGATGGCGTCGCGCCTGTCCCGGGCGACCGGCAACCGGATCGGGATCCGCACGGTGTTCGACGCCGACGACCTCGCCGGCATCGTCGCCACCCTCACCGACCTCGGCGTCGACTCCGACCATCCGGCCGCCACGGGTCCCACCGGGGCCGACGACACCGCCGGCCGGACCGCGTCCGGAGCCGTGCCGCTGTCCCCCGCCCAGCACCGCCTGTGGCTGGCGACCCGACTGGACCCGGCGTCCGCGGCCACCTACAACATGCCGTTCACCGTCCGCTTCGTCGGCGCCCTCGACACCGATGCGCTCCGCGCGGCGCTCGTCGACGTGGTCCGCCGACACGAGCCGCTGCGCAGCGTCGTCGCCGAGATCGACGGTGTGGCATGCATCTCCGCGGCCGATCCGGATACGGTCGACGTCGACCTGCCGGTCCTCGCGACCGCCGACATCGCGCAGTGCCCGGATCGCGACTTCGCCTCGATCCCCTTCGACCTGGCCGCCGAGATCCCCGTTCGCGCGCGCCTCGTCCGCACCGCCGACGACGATCACCGCCTGACGATGGTCGTCCATCACATCGCGGCCGACGGCTGGTCGCTGGCACCCCTCGCCGGTGACCTGGCCACCGCCTATCGAGCACGTCGCGACGGGAACGAGCCCACGTGGGCCGAACTGCCGGTCAGCTACTCGCAGACCAGCGCCGCGCGTCACGCCTGGCTCGACGAGAGTCCCCACGCCGCGGCCGAACTCGACTTCTGGCGGACCACGCTCGACGGGGCGCCGGGCGAGACCGAACTGCCCCTCGACCGGCCCCGGACCCGGGACTCCGAGGTCACCGGCCGGTCCGGCTCGTCGGTGACGTCGACGATCGACACCGACACCTACGGCGCGATCCGGACCGTCGCCGCCGATGCCGATGCCACCGTGTTCATGGTGCTCCACGCATCGGTCGCGCTCCTGCTGCGATCCCTCGCGCAGACCTCCGATGTCATCGTCGGCACACCGGTGTCCGGGCGCGGCGAGGCCGACCTCGACGACCTCGTCGGCATGTTCGTCAACTCGCTCGCGTTGCGCACCGACGTCGACAAGGACTTGCCGTTCGCGGATCTGGTCGCCCGGGTACGGAACACCGACCTGAACGCGTTCGACAACGCCGACATGCCGTTCGACCGTCTCGTGACGGAGCTGAATCCGGTCCGGTCGGGCAACGTCCACCCGTTCTTCCAGGTGTCGCTGGCCCTGGAGGACCGCTCCGCGATCCGCCTCGACTTCGCCGGGCTCGCGGCGACCGCGTCCCGTGTGGACACCGGCCGCACCACCTTCGACCTGCAGTTCACCTTCACCGAGGTGCGCGGGGCGACCGGCGAACCGACGGGTCTCACCCTCGAGATCGGCTATGCCACCGCACTGTTCGACCGGGACACGGTGGCCGGGCTGGGCTCGCGCCTGATCCGTCTGCTCGACGCCGCGACCGCCGACCCGGGCACACCCGTCGGCGACCTGCCCGTCCTCGACCTGCACGAGCGTCTCGACCTCGTGCCGGCCGTCGGCGAGGGCAGCCGCCCCGTGGAGCACCTGACGCGGCTGCTGTCCGCGGCCGCGGAGTCCTCGCCGCACCGCATCGCGGTCACCGACGGCACCCGGTCGCTGACCTATCGAGAGCTCGACGCGGCGTCGAACCGGCTGGCGCGGTTGCTCATCGAGGGCGGGGCCGGTCCCGAACGTCATGTGGCCGTGGCCCTCCCGCGAGGCGTGGAGTGGATGACCACGATGTGGGCGATCGCCCGCACCGGCGCAGCCTGGGTCCCGGTCGATCCCGCCTACCCGGCGGCTCGCATCGAACACATGCTGACCGACTCGGGGACGCAGCTGCTCGTCACCGACAGCGCGTCCGATCCACGCGCCGGCGGCGAGATCACGACCGTCGTGCTCGACGACCCGGCCACCCGCGACCGCATCGACGCCGAATCGCCCGCCCCCGTGGCCGATTCGGACCGCCTCGGTGTCCTCGACGTCGACCAGCCCGCCTACCTGATCTACACCTCCGGCACCACCGGCACACCGAAGGGCGTGGTGGTCAGCCACCGCGGACTCGCCGACTTCGGCGCGCAGCAGGTCACCCAGTACGGGATCACCCCCCGGAGCCGGACGATGCACATGGCCTCGCCGAGCTTCGACGCGTCGGTGCTGGAGATCCTGATGGCCGTCTCCGCCGGCTCGACGATGCACATCGTCCCGCCGGGAATCGTCGGCGGCGCCGAGCTCGCCGAGCTCATGCGCGACGCGCGGATCACGCACGCGTTCCTGACCCCGTCGGTGCTGACGACCATGTCCCCGGACGACGTCCCCGACCTGGAGGCTCTCGTCATCGGCGGCGAGCACCCGAACTCCGAGGTGGTGCGCACCTGGTCGAGCGGCCCGCAGCTGTTCAACGCCTACGGTCCCACCGAGACCACCGTCGTCGCCGCGGTGTCGTCGCCGATCAGCCCCGACTACACGACGCTCACGATCGGCCGGCCCATCCGCGGAATCTCCGCGGTGGTGCTCGACGAGCGCCTGCGCCCGGTGGCCCCCGGCGCGATCGGCGAGTTGTACATCGCCGGTGAGCATCTCGCCCGCGGTTACCACGGTGTCCGGCCCTTGACGTCCAAGCGGTTCATCGCCAACCCGTACGGCGATCCCGGTGAGCGGATGTACCGCACCGGCGACCTCGTGCGATGGACCCCCGACCACGAACTCGAGTTCCGCGGGCGCGCCGACCACCAGACCAAGATCCGCGGGCATCGCATCGAACTCGGTGAGATCGATGCCGCCCTCGTCGCCGACGATGCTGTCCGTGCCGCCGTCACCACCACGCACGGCGAAGGCGACCGCGCGCATCTCGTGTCGTACGTGACGGTCACCGACGGCGAGCACGGTCAGGCCGCGGCGGTGCGGGACCGGTTGGCGCAACGGCTCCCTCGGCACATGATCCCGTCCGCCATCATCGAACTCGACGAGATCCCCACGACCCCGATCGGCAAGGTCGACCTCCGGGCACTGCCGGCGCCGGAAGCCGCGTCGGTCGGCGGAGACGTCGCGTTCGACGCGCCGCGGACCCCGATCGAGCGGGCCGTCGCCGACCTCATCGCCGAGCGTCTCGAGCTCGAACCCGGCACCATCGGGCGCGATCACGACTTCTTCGATCTCGGCGGCAACTCGCTGCTGGCCACCCAGATCGTCGGCGCGCTCGAGAACCTCACCGGGCGTCGCATCCCCGTCCGCGAGGTCTTCGACCACTCGACCGTCGCCGGCATCGCCCGGCTCGGCGGCGCCGACACGGGCGACACATCTGTCGTCGAAACGCACACCCTGCCCGACCTGCGGCACGATCCGGACCGCCCGGCCCATCCCGGGCCCGCCCAGCAGCAGTTGTGGTTCCTCAACCAGCTCGCGGCCGGTTCCGACGCCGGTGAACGCCGCATGGAGGTCGAGAACGGCTCGCCGACCGCCGATTACGCCATCGCCTTCGCTCTGGATCTCCGCGGCGACCTCGACGTGGCAGCGCTGTCCGGCGCACTCCGGTACGCCGTCGGACGCCACGAGATGCTGCGCACGGTGTACCCCGAACACGACGGACGACCTGTCCTCGACGTGCGTCCCGTCGACGAGGCGCACACCGACCTCACCGTCGCCGAGACGACCGCGACCGACTGGCCGGAGCTCGCGCAGGCGCTGGCCCGCCGTCCGTTCGACCTCACCGCCGACGTGCCGCTGCGGGTCGCGCTGCACCGGATCGACGGCGACGCGGCACACCACAAGCTGACCCTCGTCATCCACCACATCGCCGCCGACGGCTGGTCGATGGTGCCGCTGCACCGCGACATCACCCGCGCGTACGCCGAGCTGCATACCGCCGCCGAGAACGGCACCGAACCCACGGTCACCGCCAACCCCGGGGCCCTGGACTACCGTGACTACCTGCGCTGGCAGGCGCAGTACCTCGACACCCGGCCGGATCTGGCCGACCGGTGGCGAGAGGACCTCGACGGCCTCGATGTCGGACCGATCCTCGTACCCGACGCACCGGCCGGGGCCACCCGGACCGCGGGTGTCGTCGAGGTCGAGTTCGACGCCGGGCTGCGCAACCGCCTCAGCGCCCTGGGCAACGGCCGGGCGACCGAGTTCATGTGCGTGCACGCGGTGTTCGCCGCCCTGCTGCACCGGCTGAATGCCGACCCCCAGGTGCACGTCGCCGGCTCGGCATCGGACATCGTCATCGGCACCCCGGTCGCCGGACGCGCCGATCCCCGCCTGGCCGAGATCGTCGGCATGTTCGTGAACTCCGTCGTCCTCCGGACCCCGGTCGACGGGAGTCAGGGGTTCGCGACATTGCTCGACTCCGTCCGCAACCGTGATCTCGAAGCACTCTCGGCCGCCGACATGCCGTTCGAGCAGATCGTCTCGATGCTCAATCCGCCTCGGACGGACCGGCATCCGGTGTTCCAGATCGCCCTGGCCTTCGACGCCGGGGTCTCCGACACCCTCGAGCCGGACCACACCAGAGTGGACCTGCCCGGCCTGCAGATCGTCGCCGAGGAGATCGACACCGAGGGTGTGCGATTCGACCTCGAGCTGCGAATCCGCAACGGGCGCGCGCGGTTCACCTATGCGACCGACGTCCACAGTTCCGAGCGTGTCACCGAACTGGCCCGGATGTTCGTCGACCTCGCGCGTACGGTCGCCGCGGACCCGTCCACACCTCTCGACGACCTCGCCGTCGGCGACGATCTCGCGAACACCATCGACGCCGATGTCCACGACGACCGGACCGTCGAGCCGAGACACCTCGCCGACATCATCGCCGACACCGTCATCGATCACTCCGATCGAGTCGCCATCGAGGACGGCGACCGCACCCTCACCTACGCCGAGATCGACCAGATCTCCGCTCGCTGGGCCCGCGTGCTGCGCGATCTCGGGGTCGGACCTGAGGACGTGATCGCGATCGCCGTCGATCGCAGCTTGGAGTCGGTGATCGCCACATGGGCGGTGGCCAAGTCCGGTGCCGCCGCCCTGCCGGTCGACATGCGCTACCCGGCCGAGCGGATCGCGCACATGATCGCCGATTCCGGGGCCATCCTGGGTATCAGCGGCTCCGATCACCGCCGCGATGTGCCGCACGACATCTGGTGGCTCACCCCGCAGGACCTGTGCACGAGCGAGCGCTCGGCGTTGGGTTCCCCGGTGCGGCACCCGGATTCGGTCGCCTACATCGTCTACACCTCGGGATCCACCGGAAAACCCAAGGGCGTCAGCGTGACCCATCGCGGCCTGGCCGCCTTCGCGGCGAGCCAGCGGGAACGGTACGAGGTCGGCCCGGGTGACCGCACCCTGCTGTTCGCCTCCCCCTCGTTCGACGCATCGATGCTGGAGTTCCTCCTCGCGGTCGAGTCCGGCGCGACGATGGTGGTCGCGCCGACCACGATCTACGGCGGAGACGAACTCGTCGAGTTCCTCGACGAACGGGAGGTGACCCACGCGTTCATCACCCCGTCGGCGCTCGCCGCCGCCGCCCCGCATCCGCTGCCCCACCTGCGGACCCTGGGTGTGGGCGGCGAGGCGAGCACCCCGGAGCTGGTGGCGCGCTGGGGAACCGGCCGACGCTACATCAACTGCTACGGACCCACCGAGACGACCATCGTCGCCGCGATGTCGACGCCACTACACCCGGGTGACCCGATCACCATCGGCACACCGGTCCACGAGTGCACCGCACTCGTCCTCGACCACCGGCTGCGCCCGCTGCCCGACCACGTCCCCGGCGAGCTCTACCTCGCCGGACCGGGAGTGGCACGCGGCTACCTGGGCCGGCGGAGCCTGACCGCCGGACGATTCGTGGCGTCCCCGGTCGGCCGCGGGTCCGTCATGTACCGCACCGGCGACATCGTCCACCGCGACGCCGCGGGCGCACTGACCTACCACGGACGCAGCGACAACCAGGTGAAGGTTCGCGGTTTCCGCATCGAACTCGACGAGGTGAGCGCCGCGCTGGCGGCCGTCGACGGAGTCGACTTCGCCACCACCGTCGTCCGCGGCGAGAGCGCATCGGCCACCCTGGTCGGATACGTCACCAGCTCGGTCGAGACCCTGGACACCGCAACGGTTCTCGAGGACATGCGCCGCAGGCTCCCCCGCCACATGGTCCCGTCCGCGATCGTCGTGCTCGACGAGATCCCCTTGACCGGCAACGGCAAGCTCGACCGCCGGGCGCTGCCGGAACCCTCGGCGAGCAGCATCTCGTCCGCCGGCCGCGCGCCGCGGACCGACGCCGAGACCGCGCTGGTCGAGATCGTCGCCGACGTGCTCGGGCTCGCCCCTGACGAGGTGGGGGCCACCGACGACTTCTTCCAGCTGGGCGGCACCTCGCTGCAGGCGACGACGCTGGTCAGCCGGATCAACCGGGCGTCCATCGACGGCCGGCTCCGCGTCCGGGACGTGTTCGACAACCCGACCGCCGAGGCGCTCGCCGGCCTCATCAGCCTGCCCGAGGACTGGGAAGCCACCGCCGACGACGCGACCGGCCGCCCGGTTCGACGGGATACGTTCCCGCTCGCACCGGTCCAGCGCCGCCTGTGGTCGCTGGCGGTCGCCGACCCCGCGTCGACCGAATACCTCATGCCCTTCGTCCTGCGACTCGCCGGCGACGTCGACGTCGACTCCCTCCGAGGAGCTTTGACCGATGTCGTCGCACGGCACACGAGCCTGCGGACGGTCTTCGAGGCCGCGGACGGCACCCCGTCCGGCCGGGTGCTCGACGACCCCGAGGCCGTCGTCGGCGCGCTGACCCCGGTCGCTCCCGCGGACACGGACGCTCTCATGGGCGAGATCGCGCGTCTCGCATCGACGCCGATCGACCCGACCACCGAGGCCCCGCTCCGGGCGTCCCTCCTCGTCGAGCCCGGCACCCGGGCCGACGATCCCGCCCATGTCCTGATGCTCGTCGTGCACCACATCGCGGCCGACGGCGCGTCGCTGCCGATCCTCGTCGGCGACCTGGCCCAGGCCTACCGCGAACGACGCGCCGGCCGCGCCGAGCAGTGGGCGGCAGCTGAACTCGACTACCGCGACCACGCCGTCGAGAGTGCGGCAGCGCCCGCGGCCGGAGAAGAGCTGGAGTTCTGGACCGAGCACCTCGCGGGTGCGCCCGCCGAGAGCACGGTCGAACCGGTGACCGGTGGGCGACGCGAATCCGGCGCCCGGTCGGTGAGCCTCAAGCTTCCGGCACACACCAGGGCGGGCCTGACCGCTTTCGCCCGCGAGCAGTCGACGACTCCGTTCTCCGTCATGCACACCGCGCTCGCGATCCTGCTGCACCGCCTCGGGGTCGGTGACGATCTGGTGATCGGCAGCCCCGTCGACAACCGCACCGGGATGGCCGGCGTCGACCGCGACTACAGCGGCGTGGTCGGCATGTTCGTGAACATGGTGCCGCTGCGGAGCCACCTGCGCAGCGCGGAGACCGTCGCAGCGCTCGTCCGCCGTACCCGCGACTCCGACATCGACGCCCTCGATCACCGGGGCGTGCCGTTCGACGACGTGGTGTCCGCGCTCAATCCCGAACGCGCACACGGACGCCACCCGATCTTCCAGGTGGCGCTGTCGGTGCACGACTTCGCCGGCGGCGCACCGACGCCGGTCGGCGGCGCGGACTCCCTCGCCGGGGCCGCCGTCCCGATGGACGACGGACTCCTCGCCGAGGTGGCCGAATTCGATTCACTCGCGGCCAAGTTCGACCTGCAGTTCACCGTCACCGGCCTGGGTGCCACCGACGCCGACACCGACGCCGCCGTCCAGATCACCTATGACGCCGCCCGATACGGCCACGACGACGCCCAGATGCTGGGGACACGTCTGATGCGTGTGCTGCGCGGGATGCTCGGCGATCCCGGGCGCGCGATCGGCGACATCCGCATCACCGACCCACTCGAGGTCGCCGAACGCACCCCCGCTCTGGGCCCGCGCGGCCAGGCGCCGACGACGCTGGACGTGCTGATCGCCGACGCCGTGCGACGTCACCCGGACGGACTCGCCGTCATCGGGCAGCCCACCGGGGACGGCGACGCCCCCGAGACACTCACGTATGCCGAACTCGACGCCCGCTCGAACCGGCTGGCCCGGGTGCTGCTCGGCCGCGGGGTCGGCGCCTACGCACGGACGGACGACGAGCCGGGAACCGTGGGTCCCGACGTCCGGTCGTCCCGGGAGCCGGTGGTCGCGATGGCGATCAGCCGTTCCATCGATTCCCTGGTGGCGATCTGGGCGATCGTGAAGGCCGGCGCCGCGTATGTCCCGATCGACCCGGAGTATCCCGCCGACCGAATCGCGCACATGCTCGACGACAGCGGCGCGCAGCTGCTCGTGACGACGTCGTCCGCCTGGGAACGCATCCGGGAGAGCTCGGCCGGAGACGACGTACCGACCCTGGTCCTCGACGCGGCGCCGACCCGGACCCGCATGAAGCACTCGTCGCCGGCACCGATCACCGACGCCGAGCGGGAGTCGACGATCCGTCCGGATCAGTTGGCGTACATCATCTACACATCGGGGTCGACCGGTAAGCCCAAGGGCGTGCTGGTCCCGCACAGTGGCTTGCGTGCCGTGCACGACGAGCTCGCCGAGCGCATGAATCCCGGACCCACGTCGCGCGTGTTGCACTTCGCCTCACCGAGTTTCGATGCCTCGGTGTTGGAAATGCTCCTCGCGCTGGCCGGTTCGTCGGCGCTGACCATCGTGGAACCGCACGTCTACGGCGGTACCGCGCTCAGCGACGTGATCAGTGCGCGCCAGGCGACGCATGCGTTCATCACCCCCGCCGCGGTCGCCAGCATGGATCCCGCCGCTGTGCCGTCCCTGCGCGCTCTCGCAGTCGGTGGCGAGGCCTACGGGGCCGATCTCGTGCGGCGCTGGTCGCCAGGTCGCACGATGATCAACGTCTACGGCCCCACCGAGACGACGATCATCACGACCGGCAGCCGTTCGCTGACCCCGAACACGCCGCTGACGATCGGCACCCCGAACAACGGCGTCGGCGCGCTCGTCCTCGACGATCGGCTGCACCCGGTGCCGCCCGGCGTCACCGGGGACCTGTACCTGACGGGTGTCCAGCTCACGCGCGGCTACCACCGCCGGCCCGGACTCACCGCGATCCGGTTCGTCCCCGCACCGATGGTCACCGGGCCGCGGTTCGCCGGCCAGCGGATGTACCGCACCGGCGACCTGGTCCGCTGGACCGCCGACGGGCAGCTCGCCTACGTCGGCCGCAGTGACACCCAGGTCCAGGTCCGCGGGTTCCGCATCGAACTGGGTGAGATCGACGACGCGCTCGCCGCCGAACCCGACGTCGACTTCGCCGTCACGCTGGTGGACGGCACCGGAACCGCGGCGATCCTGCGCAGCTACGTGACCGCGACCCGCGGGTCCGATCCGGACCCCGCGGATCTGCGGCGCCGGGTGGCGCGCCGTCTGCCGCGGCACATGGTGCCCGTGTCGGTCTCCGTGCTCGACGACATCCCGCTGACCCCGACCGGCAAACTCGACCGGGCGGCGCTGCCGACGCCGGCCGTGTCCGCCTCGGGGAGAGCACCGGCACCCGGGACCGAGGCGACCGTCGCCCGCGTCTTCGCCGAGGTCCTCGAGGTCGACATCGACGCCGTCGGCGCCGACGACGGGTTCTTCGACCTGGGCGGCAACTCACTGATGGCCACCGCGGTGACCAGCAGACTGACCGAACTCACCGGGCTCCACGTCGCGGCGCAGACGCTGTTCGGGGCTCCGAGTCCCGCCGAACTCGCCGACCTGCTCGACGGGGAGGCGGATCCGAATCGGACCGACGGTCCGTCGACGTCGGGCCTCGACACACTGCTGCCGCTGCGCCGCGTCCCGGAGGACGCCGGAAACGTCGCTCCCGCACCACTGTTCGTGGTGCATCCGGCGATCGGCCTGTCCTGGAGCTTCACCTCGCTGCTTCCCCACCTGCCCGCCGACCGCGCGGTCTACGGCCTGCAGCATCCGGCGCTGGCCGGCGACCCGTGCCCGCGCACGATCGCCGACCTCGCCGAGGTCTACGTCTCGCGCTTGCGCACGGTCGCACCCGAGGGGCCCTACCACCTGCTCGGCTGGTCGCTGGGCGGGTTGATCGCCCACGAGATGGCCGTTCAGCTGCAGGAGGCCGGCGAGACCGTCGAGCAGCTCGTCCTGCTCGACAGCTATGTCGTCGCCGAACGGCCCGACCTCGACACCGAGGCGTCGATCGCGGAGCTGATGCGCGAGTTCGGACTCGACGTCCCCGACGACGTCATCCCGGACGGCGACTCCGCCGAACCCACGGTCGCCGACGCGTTCCGGATCATCTCCGCCGCGGGCGGAGCACTCGGCGGTCTGTCCGAGGAGACGCTCACCACCGTCCACGAGGTGTTTCGGCACGCGTCACCGCTGGCGCGGAACTGGCAGCCCCGCGTCTTCGACGGTGACCTCACCTTCGTCACCGCGACCGTGGACGCCCACGACGGTCCACCGGCCGTCGCCGGCTGGCACACGAAGGTCACCGGTCGCGTGGTCGAGATCGAGGCCAGCAGTACCCACGCGCGGATGTTGCTGCCGGAGAACGTCTCCGAGTGGATGACCGCAATCGAGGCTGGCCCGGGCACACCGGGAATCACAGCACAGGAGGAGGAATCATGACGAACCCGTTCGACGACACCGAGGGGACCTTTCGCGTCCTCGTCAATCACGAGAACCAGCATTCCCTGTGGCCGGACTTCGCCCCCGTTCCCGACGGCTGGCGCGTCGTGTTCGGTCCGTCGGGTCACGACGAGTGCCTGGAGTACGTCGAGGAGAACTGGCGAGACATGAGGCCCGCCAGTCTGATCCGGTCGATGGAACGTTCGCAGAACACTGAAAGGGAGGTCACACATGGGGCGGCACAGTATGGCTGACACGACCTCGGCGGACACCGCATCGCCGGACACGACTCCCGGCGGAATGTCCACCGACACGGTCACCCCCGCGCCGAACGCCCTCGAACTGCGCGGCCTACGAAAGACATTCCGCACCGGCCTGTTCGGCCGTGGCCGCCGCGTTCAGGCCCTCGACGGCCTGGACCTCACGGTGCCCGCGGGCACCGTGCACGCGCTGCTCGGACCCAACGGGGCGGGCAAGACCACGACCGTCCGCGCCGTGGCGACCCTGATGAAGCCCGACGAGGGCACCGTCCTCGTCGACGGGGTCGACGCCATCGCCGATCCCGGTGCCGCCCGCAAGATCATCGGCGTCTCCGGCCAGTACGCGGCCGTCGACGGGAACCTGACCGGTTTCGAGAACCTGCGGATGGTCGGGCAGCTCTACGGACTGTCGCGGGCCGAGGCCTCCGGGCGGGCGCGCGAACTGATCGCCGACCTCGCGCTCCAGGACGCGGCCGACCGGCCGATGCGCACCTACTCCGGCGGCATGCGCCGGCGGCTCGACCTCGCCGGTGCCCTCATCAACCGGCCGTCACTGGTGATCCTCGACGAGCCGACCACCGGGCTGGATCCGCGAGGTCGCCGACAGATGTGGGAGGTCATCACCGAACAGGTCGCGGGCGGTGCGACCGTACTGCTGACGACGCAGTACCTCGAGGAGGCCGATGCGCTGGCGGACGAGATCACCGTCATCGACCACGGCAGCATCCGGGCACAGGGCAGCGCCGCCGCACTCAAGGCCTCCACCGGCGCCTCGATCCTCACGATCGAGGTGCGTTCGGACGACGGCCACCACGACGAGCTGGTCGCCACCACACTCGCCGAGGTCGGACTCGGGATGCCCGAACGACTCGACGACCCGGACCGCACCGACGCACCCCTCGCCGAGCAGACGGCTGCCGGAGTCACGAAGTGGTCGGTACCGGTCGACGAGGGAACGCGCAGCGCGGTCTCCGCCGTCCGGGCACTGGATGCCGTCGGCATCGACGTCGTCGACGCCACCGTCGCGACCCCGACCCTCGACGACGTGTTCCTGGCGCTCACGGAGCGGAACACGCAGGCGAGCGACGGCGGCAGTGACCGCAGTGCCGGAGCACAGGCGACGGCCGACGCCGAGACCACCGTCATCCCGAGGGTGTCCGACGCCGATCCCGACCTCTCCCACGCCCCGACGACCCGATCGGATCGACTCCATGCTCACTGACACCGCAGTACTGGTCGAGCGGAACCTGCTGACCGTCAAGCGAATTCCCACACTGCTCATCAGTGCCACCATCCAGCCGCTGATGTTCGTGTTCCTGTTCGCCTACGTCTTCGGCGCGACCTTCGGCGGGGGCTCCTACCGCGAATTCCTGATGGCCGGCATCTTCACCCAGACCGTGGTGTTCAACGCGGCCTTCACCACCGTCGGTCTGGCGAACGACACCTCCGACGGCATCGTCGACCGGCTGCGGTCGCTGCCGATGTCCCGGCTGGGCGTCATCAGCGGTCGGGTCACCTCCGACATGCTCCTGGGCGTGGTCGGTCTCGCGGTGATGGTCGCCTGCGGCCTGGCGATCGGATGGCGCGTGTACGGCAGCGCGGGCGACGCCGCCCTTGCCTTCGGCATCATCGGCCTGTTCGCGCTCGCCATGGCGTGGGTGGGTGCGGTGACCGGTCTCGCCGCGCCGAATGTCGAAGCCGCGCAGAGCATCGGCTTCCTGTGGATGTTCCCCGTCACCTTCCTGTCGAGCGCCTTCATCTCCGCCCAGAGCCTGCCCGGGCCGTTGCGTGCGATCGCCGAGTGGAATCCGGTGACCGCAGTGGCGACCGCCTCCCGGCAGCTCTTCGGCAACGAGGCGCCCCCGACCTTCCCCGAGGCCACCGGATGGGTCGCCGACCACGCGGTCGGCTACTCGGTCGGTTCGGCCCTGGTCATACTGGCGGTGTGCATACCTGCGTCGCTCATCCTGTACCGCCGCTCCGCGAATCGATGACCTCTGCGTCAGCGCTGTGCGAATTCACGATCGGCATACCCGCGATCAACGATCGGCCGAGAAATCCCCATGTGTTCGTTACCGTGGACCAGTGACACCGGACGATGGCAGCGCGGCCGCCCACGCGCACCACGGACGCGGGGGCGAGGCAGGGATGTTGCGGGAACTGCTGGCCGCGGCCGCGGCGGGCGACCGAACCGCATTCTCCACTCTGTACGACCTCACGAGTTCGCGGATCTACGGCCTCGCGTTCCGGGTCGTGCGCGACCGCCAGTACGCCGAGGAGATCGTCCAGGAGGCGTACCTGCAGTACTGGCAGAAGGCTGCCGAGTACCAGCCCGGGCGCGGGTCGGTCATCACCTGGATGATGACCATCGCCCACCGGCGGGCCGTCGATCGTGTGCGCTCCGAGGAGCTGCAACAACAGCGGATGTCGCAGTACGGCGCGGTGTCGGTCGAGACACCGCGGAACATTCCGCTCGAGGTCGTTGTGCAGACCGACGAGGCGCGTACGCTACGAACATGTCTCGGTACGCTCACGGAACTGCAACGGAGCTGCATCGAGATGTCGTACTTCGGAGGCCTGACCTATCCCGAGGTCGCCCGGCACACCGACACCCCCTTACCCACCATCAAGTCTCGGATTCGAGATGGCCTGCGTCGGTTGAGAAATTGCCTGAGGACGCACGAGGACGCCTGAACCCACAATGACCACACCCGATACGACGTCCGGGGACCGCGGGTCCGCCTGGCTCGACGATCACGTCGAGCTCTTCGCGGTCGGCGCGCTGACCCCCGACGAGACGACCCGAGCCGAACAGGAACTAGCCGCCCTGCCTCCGCAGCGGCGCGCGGCCTACGACGTGCAGATCACCGACATCCACGCGGCCATGGCCGGTTTCGCGACGACCTATGCGCTCGACGCGCCGCCCGAACTCCGGGACCGGGTGTTGCATCACGTCTTCGAGGGCGCGCCGCTCAACCCGGACGCCTACATGCCCGCGGGCATCGATCCCGGCCCGCCGAACGCGAGCGGCGCCGCCAGCGACCCGGAACCCGCTGCCGCTCCGGCCGGCACGGACCGATCCGGGGAGACCGACCTCGTGCCACCGCCGCCGATCGAACTGCGGCCCCGCGAATCATCCCGCGGCCAACACCGGGCCGGTGGCACCGCACCGCGTCCGGCACGCGCCACCGCGATCCTGGCGGCGGCGGCCGTGACGGTGGCAGTGGCGCTGGGAGCGGGCGTGCTCATCGGTCGCACCACCGCCCCGGAAACCTCCACCTCGACGACGGCGCTCAGCGACTCCCAGCGCGAGGTGCTCGGAGTGCTCACCGCAGCCGACGCGTCGGTGACCGTCGAACCACTCGCCGACGACCGCGGGACCATCGCGGTGGTGACGTCCGAGTCCGCCGATCAGGCCGTCGCGCTCCTGCGGGATCTGCGCACTCCGATCCCGGCCGACAGCACCTACCAGTTGTGGTTGGTCGGCGGTGGCGACCAACCCGTGCCGGCCGGCCTGATCCCCGGCGACGACACCGCCCCCGTGGTGGTGAACGACGTGGGCGGGTCGAGCGTGCTCGCGGTGACCATCGAACCGGCCGGCGGCTCGCCACAGCCGACGACGCCGATCCTCGCCCAGGTCGCCCTCTAGTCCCGGCGTGATTCGATCCTTCGGGTGACAGTCGTAGCGTTCTGTTCCCCGACGACGATCCATAGACTGAGGAGCCGTTCGGTGCGTCGGCGAACGGGTGCGTCTCGAGAACGAGTGGGTGCGGTGTGAACGGAAACGGTCGTCGACCTCTCGACGGTTGGAAGCTGCTCGCCGGGGTGATGACGGTGTGTGCGGTCATCGCGGGCCTCGCGACCGCGCCCGGGGCGCCGGCTTCCGCGGCACCGCCGTCGGCTCCCGACGGTTCCCGCATCGTCGACTCCTACCGCGACGACGCACAACAGGTGACCCTGCTGGTCCACTCCGCGGCCATGAACCGAACGGTTCCGGTCACCGTTCTCACTCCCCGGGACCGCTCCCGGCCGGCCCCCACCTTCTATCTGCTGAACGGCGCAGGCGGCGGTGAGGACTCCGCGACCTGGGACGCGCGGACCACCTACAAGCGCTACTTCGCCGACAAGCACGCCTACGTCGTCACGCCGATCGGTGGCGCCTACTCGTACTACACCGACTGGCAACGCGACGACCCGGCGCTGGGCCGCAACAAGTGGCAGACCTTCCTCACCAAGGAACTCCCGCCGCTCGTCGACGACGAATTCGACACGACCGGGGTCAACGCGATCGCCGGGATCTCCATGGCGGGGACTTCGGTGCTCAACCTCGCCATCGCGGCCCCCGGGCTGTACCGGTCCGTGGCCGCCTTCAGCGGGTGCGCCCGGACCAGTGATCCCGCCGGGCAGCAGTACATCCGGCTGGTCGTCGAGGACCGGGGCCAGGCGGACATGACCAACATGTGGGGACCTCTCGACGGTCCCGGATGGCGGGCCAACGACCCCTACCTGAACGCGGCGAAACTCCGTGGCAGCAAGGTCTACATGACCACCGGCACGGGAGCGCCGGGAGTTCACGAACAGCTGGCCGACCCGAGCATCGCGGGCGACGGCTTCACACTGGCCAACCAGGCGATCGTGGGCGGCGGGATCGAGGTCGCGATCGACATCTGCACGCGGCAGATGGTCGAGCGCATGCGTTCGCTCGACGTCCCGGTGCACGTCAACTTCCGCCCGGCCGGCACCCACTCATGGGGCTACTGGCAGGACGACCTGTACCAGACCTGGCCGCGGATCGAACGCGACCTGCGATGAGGTCCAGCCGGCGTCCGCGTCACCCGACTCGGCCCATCGGTCGGGAACTCACCACGCGTCGAGGCCCGTGTATCCGTCCTGCAGAGCGCGAGCGAAGAGATGAGTCTTGGTCGGCGCACCCCGTCCGACGGCGGTGTACTTGGCACGGATTCGTGCAAGGTGCGTGCTGACCGTCGACGCCGAGATGAACAGGCGGGCCGCGGCATCCTCCTTGGAGTCGGCGGCGAGCCATGCCAGCAAGACCTCGATCTCGCGGTCGGACAGGCTCGGTCGAGGGATCGCGGCGGCCACCTCCCCGCTCCCCCGGTAGTCCGCCAGACGCGCAACGGGCTTGTGCCCCATCGTGTCCGGCCCATCGGCACGGCGTGGTGCCGGCAGGGCGCCGGTCGCGAAGATCTGTGTGGTCGCCGTCATTGATCCCATCCCCTTTTCGATCAGCGCATCGCTGACGTCCCCCGCGCCGCACGCTCCACGCGTTCTCATCGTTGTCCCACGGTAGGTCGGCCGTGGTGTTGGTCGGTAGACCCAGAACTGGGGACCTCGGCCCGCCCCAACCGATCTCGCATCCGATTCCCCATTCGCTCCCCTCCTCTGTCTTCTGGTCGGCATCCCCGACGTCCGGGCAGTGTCACCGCTCGCGGGCGGTTCGCACTCCGCTCACCGCCGGCGCCCCCGAGAGTCGTCGGAGACCGCTCCGCTGGTCCGTCGGCGCCGCTGCGGCACCGGCAACCAGCCGTCTTCGACCGCACGTTTGAACAGGTCCACCTTGGTGTGCGTGGGCCTCCCCGCATCCGCGTATTTCTGGCGAATCCGCTTGAGGTATTCGTTGACCGTCTCGGCGGACACCCCCAGGGCGGCGCCGACCCGAGCCGAGGTCTCCCCGGATGCGTAGAGCGCCAAGACCTTCTGCAACTGAGGAGACAGGTCCACCGCGGCGAGCTCCGGATCGCCGTCGATGGCTGCGGCCCACTCCGTGGTGAGAACCGCCCTGCCCCGGGCCGCCGACCGGATCGCATCGATGATGACCGACTCGTCGGCCGACTTGAGGACCACGCCGAGCGCTCCGGCCCGAGCCGCCGATCGCAACAGCGCCGGATGCTCTCCGGACGTGTAGACGACAGTGGCGACCCCGGCGGCGGACAAGGTGGTGACATTCTCGCGAGGCGTCGTGCCGTCGTCGAGGCGCAGGTCCAGGAGGACGACGTCGAGGGGCATCCCACCGAGCACACCGTCGACTGTCGAGGCAGCGCAGACCAGCGAGATGTCGGCGATCGGGTCGAGTACGCGCTCTATCCCCCAGATCGGCGATCGATGGTCGTCGACCATCCCGACGCGGACGAGTGACCCGCCATCCTCCGACGGTCCTGTCGTCATCGCGTTCACCCCCTCGGAACCCGTCGGCGCGATCGGCCGCGACAGCTGTGCCTGTCTCACGACGACCCGGTTCTCAGCAAGTACACAGCGTTTTGCGACGTTGTACTCAGCGAACGTATCCGACGAGTCGGACACATTCCCCCGTCGTCGACCTCACCAGCGACGATCTGTCCCAATCTGGAACCGTTTGTGTCCACATTCTTGGGGACATCGCCACCTCGCGACATCCGCGACCGACACGTGCAAGACTAGAACATGTTCTAGAAATCGCGATTCAGGCCCGTCCGCGCCGTCGACCGGTCGTGATCCCACCCCGAGAAGGAGAACAGGTGAGCGCACCTTCGACCCACGACGTACTCGGCACCACGGTGACGATGCCGGTCGAGATCCGGCACGCCCGGTGCTTCGTCGCCGGGTTCACCGCCGACACCGCGGCCGTCACCCGGGCCATCGACGCCCAGTCGGCGCGGCCCGGCATCCTCCGGCCGCTGCGCATCCGGCCCGGTCGCACGATGTGCATGCTCGTGTTCGTCGACTACGTCGACGGCGATCTCGGACCGTACAACGAGTTCGGGGTGTGTTTCCTCGTCGAGGACCCGACCGTTCCGCCCGCCTCACCGGTCCGGGCGCTGCGTTCCCTGCTGAAAGGCGACGCGCGTGCGCTCGTACACCGCCTCCCGGTCGACGGCGAGTTCACCCTGGCCGCCGGCCGAGGCATCTGGGGCTTCCCCAAGACGCTCGCCGAGTTCGACGTCGACCACTCCTCGGCCACGAGACACGGCCGGCTCGTCGCCGATGACGCGCTCATCGCCGACCTGAGCGTGAAGCCGGGGATCAAGGTCCCCGACTCCACCGCCGACACCGTGTTGCACGCCTACTCGCAGCTCGACGGCATCACCCGGATGACACCGTGGCGCCTGACCTCCACCGGCGGAACCCGCACGCGGATCGGCGGTGCGCGCCTGACCCTCGGCGACCACCCGATCGCCGACGAACTGCGGTCGCTGCGGCTCGGCCGACATGCGCTCATGTCCAGCTCGGTGGACCGGATCACGATGCGTTTCGAGGACCCCACGCTCGTCTGACCGGGCCGGCGGCTCCCGTGGACGCGGGTCTGCGGACGCCCGGGCCGCGGTCGCGGACAATGGCCCCATGAGCAATCTGGAAACGGACCCCGTCGAGGTCGAATGCCGCGCCGGGGCCGGCATCGCCTCGGGTTCGGGCCTCCTCCACATGGACGTACTCACCGCCCGCGACGTACCGCTCGGCGGGCCGCGCGCGATGACCGTGCACCGGACGCTGCCGCAGCGGTCCCGGTCGCTGATCGGGGCCTGGTGTTTCATCGACCACTACGGTCCCGACGACGTCGCGAGCAGCGGCGGGATGGACGTTCCGCCGCACCCCCACACCGGACTCCAGACGGTCAGCTGGTTGTTCACCGGGGAGGTCGAGCACCGGGACACGATGGGCAACCACGCGATGGTCCGCCCCGGCGAGATCAACCTGATGACCGCCGGACACGGGATCGCGCACACGGAGGTCTCGACACCCGACACCACGACTCTGCACGGCGTGCAGCTGTGGGTCGCCCTGCCGGCCGACAAGGCCGACACCCCACGCGACTTCGCGCACCACCGGCCCGACGCGCTCGACCTCGGCGGAGTGACCGCCAAGGTCTTCCTCGGACACCTGTTCGGCACGCGCTCGCCGGTGCACACGTTCACGCCGCTGACCGGCGCCCAGCTGGACTTCGCGCCCGGCGCCACGGTCGACATCGACGTCGATCCCACCCACGAACACGGCATCCTGGTCGACACCGGGGCCATACAGGTCGCCGGAACCGATGCGGCACCGCTGTCCCGCACCGAACTGGGCTACCTCGGGCTCGGCGCGCGACGGATCACACTGACCAACGTCGCCGACACCGACGCGCGCGTCGTCTTCCTCGGCGGCGCACCGCTGTCGGAGGACATCGTCATGTGGTGGAACTTCATCGGTCGCACGCACGAGGAGATCGTCGCCTACCGGGACCAGTGGGAAGCCCACAGCGAGCGATTCGGGCAGGTCCACGGTTACGTCGGATCGACCCAGCACCTGCCCGCTCCGCCGCTACCGCATTCGCGTCTGCGCGCCCGGACCAACACACCCGGGCGCGCCACCCCCTGAACCGAACAGACCGCAAACCCACCACGGATGCACAAACGCGCTCCCGATTCGGGGGCGCGTCTGTCCATCTGTGGTGGGTTTGTCCACCGGGAGACTCTCAGCCGGCGATCACGCCGTGCCGAGCAGCCTCGCGAAGTTCGCGATTCCCGCGGCCTCGACCGCCTGCTGCCGGCCGCCGGCCGCATCGGATGCGATCGACGGTCCCCGGGCGGGGGCGTCCACCGGACCCGCACCGCCCCGCGGCGTGAGAAGCGACGCGAGTTCGGCTGCGGCGCGGGCGATCCGGTCGTTCAGCGAGGCGGTGTCCCCGCCGGCGCCCGCCCAGTCCGCCGATGCGGCGTAGACACCGGTCGGCAGGACGACGGTGCGCAGGTAGGCGAACAGCGGTCGCAGTGCGTGATCGAGCACCATCGAGTGTCGTGGGCTGCCACCGGTCGCGCCGATCAGCACCGGCTTACCCGCCATCGCATCGATGTCGACGAGATCGAAGAACATCTTGAACAGCCCGCTATAGGAGGCGTTGAACACCGGCGTCGCCACGATCAGGGCGTCCGCGCCCTCGACCGCGTCGAGCGCCGTGCGGGCCCCGCCCGAGGCGAAGCCGACCGTCATCGCCTGGCCGAGGTCCCCGGCGAGGTCACGCAGGTCGACGATCTGGACATCCGCGCGCCCCGGCCCGAGTCGTTCGGTGACCGCCGCGACCATCCGGTCGATGAGCAGTCGCGTCGACGACGGTTCGGACAGGCCCGCGTTCACCGCAACGATCCGCAGTGCGGTCACGACGACACCTCCACACCTTCCTCGACATCCCGGCGCGCGGCGACGAGCGACGCGTGCGTCGGCGCCTCGGGAACGTCGGCGGGGCGACCCTCGGCGAATCCGGCCCGCAGGTCCGGCAACACCTCGCCGAGCAGGTCGAGCTGCTCCAGCACGGTCTTGAGCGGAAGTCCCGCATGGTCGACGAGGAACAACTGACGCTGGTAGTCGCCGAAGGTCTCCCGGAAGGTCAGCGTCTTGTCGACGAACTCGGCCGGGCTGCCGACGGTCAGCGGCGTCTGCGAGGTGAAGTCCTCGAGCGACGGCCCGTGGCCGTACACCGGCGCGTTGTCGAAGTACGGACGGAATTCCCGCACCGCGTCCTGCGACTTCGGCCGGATGAAGAACTGCCCGCCGAGTCCGACGATGGCCTGATGGGCCTTGCCGTGTCCGTAGTGCTCGTACCGTTCGCGATAGAAGTTGATCAACCGCTGGAAGTGCTCATTCGGCCAGAAGATGTTGTTCGCGAAGAAGCCGTCGCCGTAGTAGGCGGCCTGTTCGGCGATCTCGGGACTCCGGATCGAGCCGTGCCAGACGAACGGTGCCACATCGTCGAGCGGACGAGGGGTCGAGGTGAAGGACGTCAGCGGGGTGCGGAACTGTCCCTCCCAGTCGACGACGTGCTCGGTCCACAACCGGTGCAGCAGGTGGTAGTTCTCGATCGCGAGTGGAATGCCCTGCCTGATGTCCTGCCCGAACCACGGGTACACCGGACCGGTGTTGCCGCGCCCGAGCATCAGGTCGACACGCCCGTCGGCGAGGTGCTGCAGCATGGCGAAGTCCTCGGCGATCTTCACCGGGTCGTTGGTGGTGATCAGCGTGGTCGCAGTACTCAGTTGCAGGCGCTGGGTCTGCGCCGCGATGTAGGCGAGGGTCGTGGTGGGCGACGACGAGAAGAACGGCTCGTTGTGGTGCTCGCCGAGTGCGAACACGTCGAGTCCGATGTCCTCGGCCTTCTTCGCGATCTCGACGATCGCCTTGATCCGCTCGTGCTCGGTCGGCGTCGTACCCGTGGTGGGGTCGACGGTGATGTCGCTGACGCTGAAGAGTCCGAACTGCATGTCGCGCCTCCTTGTCGTGGTTACACACACTCTAACCGGACCGCGGTCCGATTAATTCCGGAGGCCGGTGGGTTAGTGTTGGCTTACTGCGGGGAAGCGCCGCGGACCGGCGCCGGGAGCGAAGCGAGCGGGCCGAGAGACGCCAAGAGATACAGCATTCAGGAGAGTCGCATGAAGATCCGGAAGTCCGTCGCTGCCGTCACCCTCGCCGGGGCCGCATTGTTCGTCGTCACCGGTTGTTCGGAGTCCACCGACACCGTCGACGAGGCCACGAGTGCGGTGTCGACGGCCGTCGAGTCCGCTGCCAGCCAGGTCGAGACCGCCGCCAGCTCCGCGGTCGACGAGGTCACCGGGCTCAGCAACGACGACGCGCAGGAAACCCTCCGCCAGGCCATCGATCCGGCCACCTCGTCCGAGGAGCTCGACGACGTCATCGACGTCACCAACCCCGCGACCAAGCCGGCCGCCATGGCGTTCGCGAAGGGTGCGTCCGCGGCGGGGTACACCCCGGAC
Organism: Gordonia sp. HS-NH1; assembly: GCF_001418765.1. Classification (NCBI taxonomy): domain Bacteria; kingdom Bacillati; phylum Actinomycetota; class Actinomycetes; order Mycobacteriales; family Gordoniaceae; genus Gordonia; species Gordonia sp. HS-NH1. Next base: position 153,114 of record NZ_LIYC01000006.1, on the reverse strand, counting down.
GCGTTCTCGGTCAAAGAGGTCACCGAGGACGGAGACAAGGCCACGGCGACCGTCGCCGTGAAGAGCCCACACTCGCCGGCCCCGGTCGACATCCAGCTCGGCTTCGTGAAGGTCGACGGCGACTGGAAGCTCAGTGGTGACGCCATCCAGCAGCTGATCAGCATGGGTAGCGGCCAGCAAGAGGGCAACTAGACCCCCGGCCCACGTCGCCTCCTCGCCTACACTCGGACGGGTGCGGTTCCGCCCCGGCGCCGGACGGCGAGGAGGTGTACGTGCGTACCGATCATCCCACCCAACCGTTCGCTCCGCCGGTGACCGAACGGCATGAGCGGTGGCCACTGGTCAACGATCTCGACGACACCGAACTCCCGGACGCGACCGAGCCGGAGCCCGAGCGCGTCGTCGTCGCCAGAACTTCTACGCCGGACTCACCGGTCCCGATCAGGATCGACACCGCGGCGGGACCGACCCCGCGGTCGGCGACCCGGGTACAGACCAGGCTTCCCGCACGCGAACATGCCGCGCTACCGCCCGTGGGCGACTTCTGGGACCTGCAGAACGCCGGCTCGGCGTCCCTGGCCGCGATGCCCGTGCCGGCCGGACCGGTTCCGCCCCGCCCGGCGCCCTACCTGACCCGGCCCGTCGGCGGCCGTCCCGTCGCTCCGGCCGCATCGCTGGCGCTGACCACCGGCCTGATCTCGATTCCCCTGACGCTCGTCCTCGGCCTGGGCGCGGTTCTCGGTCTGGTCGCCGTGGTCTCCGGCGCCGTCGCCGTGAGACAGGTCCGTCGCGCCCCCGCGGAGCGCAAGGGAACCGGCCGCGCGATCACCGGCATCGTGACCGGCGCCGGCAGCATGGTCGTCGGCGGCCCGATCTTGCTTCTTGTCCTCTTCCTCGCCGGACTGTAGTCACAAGAACGCCCGCGCCTCGGCTGAGCAGCGCCCGGGCAGATGGACGCCACAGAAACGACGAGACCCGCCGTTCGGCGGGTCTCGTCGTGGTGTCGGTGTGTCGGGGACTAGCTGACTGCGCGCAGCCGCGGCCTGACCGAGGCCACTTCGCCGCGTTCGCGCCCGAGCCAGGCCTGGATCTCGCCGATGACCTGCAGCCTGGCGTCCACCGGGTCGATGTCGGCGAGCGACGGCATGCAGTGCATCAGAGCGGCGTAGAACGCCGAGGTCGGCGACATGCCGTACTCGGCGAGCACGTTTCCGTAGTCTTCGACGCGATCGGCGAGTTCACCATAGGTGAGAGCCTCATCGCCCAGCCGAACTGCTGTCAGGTGGGGCGTGATCGCCCCTCGGTTCTGGATGTCGTCCAGAAGTAGCTGGTCCATGATTACTGCCTTCCCGCCCGTGGAGCGTCGATCGCCGTGTCCGCGCCTCCCCTGACGTTGGCACCGAGCGATCCTTCAACCCAGTGTGCCCTACCTCATTCAAGTAGTAGAACACTGGCTCAACATGTGTGGGATATTCCACAACAATTCCCGTAACTCTGCTGTACTTCGATGTTACGGCTGTGACTGCAGTTGAAACAGGAACCCAGTGGGTTGCTTCGTTACCTGTTATCCACATGCAACTGTCCCGACATTCAAGCTAGTCCGACTTTGCAGATCGCGAGTGTCGAACCCCCGAACCGAGGCTCAGGCGTCGCCGCCCTTGTCCGCCTCCATGGCCTCGATGAGGCTCTTGGGCCGGAGGTCGGTCCAGTTCTGCTCCACATACTCCAGGCACGCCGCCCGGCTGTCCTCGCCGAAGACCTTGGTCCATCCGGCCGGGATGTCCGCGAAGGTCGGCCACAGCGAGTGCTGGTTCTCGTCGTTGACGAGCACGTAGAAGCGGCCGTCCTCGTCGTCGAATGGGTTCGTCATGGGTGTCCTTTCTCCGTTGGCGCGGCGACTGTCGTCACCCGCCTGCATTTGTTGTTGTCGAACGTAATGGCTCTCGGCCGGGACGTCGGCGAGGTCAGGTCGATGATGTCACGCAAATCCCCTCATTCCGGTCCCCGACCGTCCGTGGCGTCGATCCGCGACAGCTGGGCGTCGAGAGTCGGCCCGATGACCGCCAGCGCGTCGGCGTTCGCCATCCCCAGGTGGTGTGTGGCGACGTCGACGTTGTCGATCGCACCGGTCACGAACGGCCGCCAGGCACCGGCCAGCAGGGACGGGTCGTCCTTGTCCTCCGTGGCGGTGAAGACGTGCATGTCGCCTGCGAAGACGTCCGGCCGGTAGTCGAGGACCACCTGAGTGGAGGAATCGAAGCTGTCCATGATGCGCTCCACCTGATCCTCCGCCAGCAGACCCATGCCGGAGATCTGCTGCCGGATGATCGCGGTGACCTCCTCGGAGGTGGACGCCTGCACGTCGTCGCCGAGATCGAAGAGATCCCGCCAGCCGCCCAGGACGTCGACGACCGTCGACGCGTCGGGCTCGATGGTCTCGGCGACGGTGGACCCCGGTGCGGCGCCGGACTCGGCGACCCTGCCGGACGCGTCCTCGTCGGTCGACGGACGCTCGTGACCGACAATCACGGGTTCGTCTTCCGGCCGCGAGTCCATGATCCCCAGGTAGGCGACGCTCTCACCGAGTTCGACGAGGTGGGTGGCCATGGCGTGCGCGATGACACCGCCGACGGACCAGCCGAGCAGGTGGTACGGGCCGCTCGGCTGGACGCGGCGGATCTCCTCGACATAGCGCCGGGCCAACGCGCGTGCGTCGGTCACGCTCGGTTCTCCGGTCACCACGTGCGGGTCCTGCAGCCCGTAGATCGGCCGATCCCGGAGGTGGGGTGCGAGCCCACCGTAGAACCAGGCGAGGCCGCCGGCGGGGTGCACACAGAACAGCGGCGGCCGCGATCCCTCGCCGCGGAGGGTGATCACGACGTCGCTGCTCACCGAGTTGCCGTCGGCCAGTCGTCGGGCCAGCCCACGCACGGTCGGGTCGTTGAACAGCCACGCGAGCTCGATGTCGAAGCCGTTCTGGTCGCGCAGTGCGGCCGCGACGCGAGTGGCCGACAGCGAATTGCCGCCGAGGTCGAAGAAGCTGTCGGTGGCCCCGACCCGCTCGACGCCGAGGATCTCGGCATAGGCGTCGGCGATCGCCTGCTCGACCGGGGTGGCCGGCGCGACGAACTCGACGGTGGCCACCTCGGGTGCGGGCAGCGCCGCGCGGTCGAGCTTGCCGACCGGGGTCAGCGGGAACTCGTCGAGCACCGTGATCGACGCGGGCACCATGTGCGCGGGGAGCTGCGCGGCCAGCAGGTCCCGCAGAGCGTCCACCTGGACGCCGTCCCCGACGACATAGGCGGCCAGGCTCGACGCCACCGAACTCGGTGTCCCCGACTCCCCGACGCCGACGACGACCGCCGAACGCACCTCGGGCGCCGACCGCAGCGCCGCCTCGATCTCGCCGAGCTCGATGCGCAGTCCGCGGAGCTTCACCTGGTCGTCGCTCCGACCGGAGTACTCGAGCGTGAATGCGCCCGAGCGCGACTCACGCCACCGCACGACGTCGCCGGTCCGGTACATCCGGCGTCCGGACCCCGCGTACGGACTGGCGACGAATCGCGAGGCGGTCAGGTCGGGCTTGTCGAGGTAGCCGCGCGAGAGGGCGGGTCCGAGGACGTAGAGTTCCCCGGCCACGCCGACCGGCACCGGTCGCAGGTGTGCGTCGAGCACCAGGAACTCGACGCCGGGCAGCGGGCCGCCGAGGCGGACCGGGTCGCCCGGTGTCGCCGCCTCGCCGACCGCGATCATGATCGTCGTCTCGGTCGGGCCGTAGCCGTTGTGGATGCGGGTGTGGGATGACCACTCGTCCATCACCGACTGCGGAACCGCCTCGCCGCCCGCGGACACCGCCTGCAGGCTCGGCAGCGCAGCCGGGTCGAGCGTGGACAGCACCGACGGGGTGAGGAAGGTCGTGGCGACCTCGTGTCGCTGCATGAACTCCTGCAGCTCCGCACCGCCGACCGCCGTCGACGGGCGGTAGACGAGCGTCCCACCGTTGATCGTCGCGAGGAGGTATTCGAGCACGGAGGCGTCGAAACTCGGGGACGCGAATCCCAGGACGACCGCCCCGTCTTCGGTCCCCATCGCCCGCGACTTCGCGACGGCGAAATTCCGCAGTCCCGAGTGCGACACCGCGACACCCTTGGGGCGACCTGTCGACCCCGAGGTGTAGATGACGTAGGCGACGTTGTCGATGCGGACCGGACCGGCCGGCTCGGCCGGCTCCACCGTGACGTCCGAGGTGGCGTCGAGTTCGGCCAGCACCGAGGCGTCGTCGAGCCGGATCCACTCGAAGCCCTCGTCCGGCAGCGCCCCGACGCCGGCGACCGACAGACCCATCCGGGCGCCGGAGTCCTCCACCATGGTCGCCACCCGTTCGGCGGGGTAATCCGGATCGATCGGGACGTAACCTCCGCCGGTCTTGGCGACCGCCCAGATCGCGACCAGAAGGTCGACGGACCGGGGAATCGCCAGTGCCACCAGCGTTTCCGGACCGACCCCACGGCCGATCAGCCAGCGCGCCAGGCGGTTGGACCGGGCGTGCAGCGCGGAGTACGACAACGTCGCGCCGGTGGCGTCGACCACCGCGGTACGACGCCGGTACCGCGTGCCGGCCTCGGTGAACAGCTCGCCGAGCAACACGGCGTCGGCCGCCTCGCCACCGTGCACCGGCACCAGGGACTCGGCCTCGCCCGGCAGCAGGATCGGCGCCGCGGCCACCGGAGCGGTCGGGGTCGACGTGAGCGCGTCGAGCAGGTTGACGAACCGGGCCGTGAACCCGGCGGCAGTCGAGTCCGCGAACAGGTCGGTGGCGTATTGCAGTGCGCCCGACCAGCTCTCGCCCGACACAGCCTTCGCGACCGAGAACAGCAGATCGACCTTTGCCGGCACCTCGCCCGCATCGAGAGCGGTGACCGAGATCTCGCCGAGATCGGCCGACAGCGTCTGTCCGGCCAGCTCGGGCACCACGCTGCGATCCAGGGTGAGCCACACCTGCGTGAGCGGGGCGAAGGCCTCGGAACGGACCGGGTTGAGCCGGTCCACGAGGGTCTCGAACGGGAGGTCGGCGTGCGCGAAGGCGTCGAGGTCGACGCGACGGACGCGACCGAGTACGTCGGCGAACGTGTCGGCCCCCGAGTGTGCGGTCCGGAGGACGAGGGTGTTCACGAACATTCCGACGAGCGGGTCGAGCACCGCGGCACCCCGGCCGGCGATCGGCGTGCCGATCGCCACGTCGTCGGTGCCCGACAGGTCGGCGAGCAGGATCGCCAGCGCCGCGTGCAGCACCATGAACGGGGTGACCCCGAACTCGTCGGCGATGGTGTCGATCCGCGCGGTGACGTCCGCCGGGATCGTGAAGGGCACGCGCGCGCCGCGCTGCGAGGCGACCGCGGGACGAGGCCGGTCGGTCGGCAGTTCGAGCAGGTCCGGCATGCCGGCCAGTTGTGCGGCCCAGTAGTCCAACTGGGCGCCCATCACCGACTCCGCGTCGTCGACGTCGCCGAGGGCGCGGCGCTGCCAGATGGCGTAGTCGGCGTACTGGACGGGCAGCGGCTCGAACCGCGGCGGCGCCCCGGCGGCCCGGGCCAGGTAGGCGGTGGTGAGGTCGGAGACGAGCGGGCCCAGGGATTCGCCGTCGGAGGCCACGTGGTGCAGGACCACCGCGAGGATGTACTCCGTTGTCCCGGAGTCATTTCCGACCTCGATCAACCTGGTCCGCACCGGCCAGTCGACGGTCAGGTCGAACCCGGCGGTGACCGCGGAGAGTACGACCTCACCCCCGTCGCGATCGTCGACAGCCGGCACGAACTCGTGGTCGAGGCGACCCGGGATGTCGGAGACCGGGGCGATCGACTGGACCGGCCGGCCACCGGCCTCGGGGTAGGTGGTGCGGAGGATCTCGTGACGCGCGACGACGTCGGCGATCGCCGCGCCGAGTGCCGCGGGATCAAGGGCGCCGGTCAGACGCATCACGGCCGGGATGTTGTAAGCCGCCAGCGTCGGGTCGAACCGGTTGATGAACCACATCCGCTGCTGGGCGTACGACAACGGAATCCGGTCGGGACGCGGGCTCACCGCGACGATCGGCGGGAGTCCGCCGGTACGGTCGCCGAGGCGTTCGGCCAGCAGTCGCGGCGTCGGCGCCTCGAAGACGTCACGCACCGTCACGTCGGCACCGAGGGCGTCACCGATGCGGGCGGCCGCCCGCATCGCCGACAGCGAGTTGCCGCCGATCTCGAAGAAGTTCGTGGTGGCGCCGACGTTCTCCTCCGACATCGACAGCAGTTCGGCGAAGACCGCCGCCACTGCCGTCTCCCGCGCACCGACGAGCGGCACGATCGCGGCGGCGTCGACGGTCGGCGCGGGCAGCTGCTGTCGCACGACCTTGCCCGCGCTGCTGAGCGGCATCTCGTCCAGCAGCATCCACATCCCGGGCCGCATGAACTCCGGAAGCGCTTGCGCCACCGAGTGTTTGACCGTGTCGAGGTCCACCGAGGCCGGCGTCAGGTAGGCCACCAGCTGCTGGCCGGCCGGGGTCTCGACGACGGCGGCCGCGGCGTACACGACCCCCGGCGCCGAGGTGAGGGCCGACTCGATCTCGCCGAGCTCGATCCGCTGGCCGCGCAGCTTCACCTGGAAGTCGGTGCGGCCCTGGTATTCCAGCTCGCCGTCGGCCCGCCAGCGGACCAGGTCACCGGTCCGGTACAGGCGAGAACCCGGCTCGCCGTACGGGTTCGGCACGAAGCGTTCGGCGGTGAGAGCGGGCCGCGAGGTGTATCCGCGTGCCAGCTGGATGCCGCCGAGGTACAGCTCGCCGGTGAATCCCGGTGCCACCGGCCGCAACCGGTGGTCGAGGACCAGCGCGGTGGTGTTCGCGACGGGTCGCCCGATGGAGACCCAGTCGCCCGACACCCGCGCGACGGTCGCGTAGATCGTCGCCTCGGTCGGCCCGTACTGGTTGTGGATGGGGGCATGCGGGATCAGGTCCCGCACGGTCTCGGCGACGCTCTGCGGGAGCGCCTCGCCACCCGTGTGCAGAAAACGCAGCCGTGAGAGCCCCCGCAGCTGTCCGGGATCGGCGACCTCGGTCAGTACCGCGAGCATCGAGGGCACCAGCGTCGCCGACGTCACGCCGAAGTCGGCGAGATACCGCAGTACGGCGACCGGGTCCCGATGCGCACCGGGCTCCATGACCACGAGTCGGCCTCCGGACAGCAGCGGGCGCAGGATCTCGCCGACCGACGGATCGAAGGTCAGCTCCAACACCTGCAGGAACACGTCGTCGGGCCCGAAATCGTAGGCGCCGCGGTCGTAGTCGAGGTGTGCGCGCAGCGTCTCGTGGCTCACCGTGACGCCCTTGGGCCGACCGGTCGAGCCCGAGGTGAAGATGGTGTAGGCCGGATTCGCCCCGTCGACCGCCGAGGCGCGTTCGGCGGAGCCGAAGAGCGGTGCCGACCCGTCCGTGTCGTCGTCGACGGTCACCACGGGCACACCGGGGTCGAGCGCCTCGATACCCACCGGGGTCTGTCCCGGACCGATCAGGACCGCCGCGACATCGGCGGTACGCGCCAGGTAGTCGATGCGGTCGGCCGGTGCGGCGGGGTCCATCGGCACGAACTGCCCACCGGCGACGAGGATCGCGTGGACGGCGACGATCATCTCCACCGACCGCGGGATGCAGACCCCGACCGCGACCTCCGGGCCGACCCCGAGACCGACCAGCCGCCGGGCGAGAACGCTCACCCGGCTTCCCAATTCGGCGTAGGTCGACTCCCCGGCCGGACCCACCACCGCGATCGCATCGGGTGACGCGGCGACGCGCTCGAGGAGGAGATCGGCGACATGCGAACCGGCCGGACTCAGTTCCGGGCCGGTCGACCAGGTGTCGAGGCGGGCCTCGTCGTCCGCCGACATCGGCGGGATGTCGGCGATACGCGTCTGCGCATCGTCGGCGATCGTCCGCAGGATCCGCACGAGGGACCGCGCGAAGACGGCGACCTGGTCGTCGGCGAAGGCGTCGGGCAGGTAGGTCAGTCGGACCGCGATACCCGATGCGGTCGGTGAGGTCGCCAGGTTGAGGGGATAGTGCGTGGCGTCGGAGACCTCGACGTCCCGGATCGACAGCCCCACCGCGGCGCTGGCGGCGCCGTCGGCCAGGGAGTCGTTGTCCACGGGATAGGACTCGTGCACGGTCAGGGTGTCGAACAGCTGCGGACGCCCGACGGCGGTGAGGATCTCGGGCAGGCCGATGTGCTGATGATCGAGGACGGCGGTCTTGTCCGACTGCAGCCGGCCGAGGACCTCCGCGATCGTGGCGTCCGGATCGACGTCGACGACGGCGGGCAGGGTGTTGATGAACAGGCCGACCATCGACTCGACGCCGTCGAGTCCGGCGGGACGCCCGGAGACGGTCTCGCCGAAGGTGACCACCCGATTGTCGGTGAGCCGGGACAGCAGTACCGCCCACGCGAGCTGGAGTGCCGTGGCCATGGTCGACCCCGACCGCCGCGCCGTGCGCTCGAGCCCCGAGACCAGCTCGGGTTCGAGGACCCAGCGGTGTTCGCGCGGCAGATGCGCTGCCGCGGTGTCGTTTCCGTCGTCCTCGACGGAGGCAGCGGTGAGGCCGGGGGCGACCAGGGTGGGCTCGTCGACCGGCTCGAGGATCCGTGTCCACGCGGCGAGACCGGCGTCGAGATCGGCATCGGCGATGCGCGCGAGGTAGTCCGCGAAGTCGGTGCGCTCGCCCGTTCCCCGACCGGTGAAGGGGCTGCCGGTGGCGTACAACGCGAGCAGGTCGGCCAGCACGAGCGGACCCGACCAGCCGTCGAAGAGGATGTGGTGGTTGGTGATGACCACGCTGGTCCCCTGCGCGTGCCGCACGACCACCGCACGCAACAGCGGCGGATCGGCGAGGTCGAACGGCTCGGTCCGCTCGGCCGCCGAGACTTCGTGGACGGCGGCCCGGAGACCATCGGCGTCGGTGGCGGGCACGTCGATCACGCGCCAGCGCAACGGCACCGTTTCGGGCACGACGGTCACCACGTGCCCGCTGGGCACACGCACGAAGCCCGACTTCAGGGCGCGGTGGTGATCGAGCAGTGCGACCACGGCGGTGCGCAGCCGCTCGAGGTCGACGTCCCCGTCGAGGTGCAGGACCGCTTGGGTCACATACACATCGACCTGGTCGGTACCGGCGAGTTGCGACTGGAAGTAGAGTCCGCGCTGCAGTGGCGACAGGGCCCAGACCGCAGCGCCGGGGAATCGCTCCGCCACCGTGTCGAGGTCGTGCTGCGTCACCTCGGCACCCGGGACATCCGCCGGTGAGAGACCGACGTCGACGCCGTCGGCGACGAGGCGGACGACGTCGGCGAGTTCGGCCGTCCACCGTTGCGCGATGTCGCCGACGTCTGCCGGCGACAGGATCGCCGCGGGGAACTGCAGATCCGCGGAGAGCACTCGCCCGGCCGGGGACGCGCCGGTGCTCGCGTTGACCGTCAGCACGCTCATCGCGGCCACCCCGTCGGACACGGTGGCGGGCAGGAACGGTGCGTCGGGTGCGGGCAGGAACGGCGTGCCGTGCGCTGCGGCCACGTCGGGCGTCGTCGGCGACTCGCTCCGTCCGGTCGTGCCGCGGGTTCCGAGGTAGTTGAACGCGATCGTCGGCAGCGGACGCGAATGCAGTTGTGCGGCCGCATCATCGGTGGTGTCATCGCCGGCGGCGTACCGCAGGAGGCCATAGCCGATGCCGGAGTCGGGCATGCCGAGGCGTTCTTCCTTGGCCGCCTTGACCGCGTGGACGACGTCGTCGGCGGGATCGATGGCGAGTGGGGCGAGCGAGGTGAACCAGCCGACCGTGCGCGACAGGTCCGCGCGACGCGGCTCGGGGCCGGCCAGCAGGACGTCCTCGTATCGGCCGTGCCCCTCGGTGAGCACGGTGACGGGTGCGGTGTCGGCGATACCGCGATCGCGCTGCCAGGAGCGGACCGCGCGGGCCAGCGTCGCGAGCAGGACGTCGACCACCGACGACGAGAATGCTTCGGGCACGGTCGTGGTCAACGGATCGACGATCGCCGGATCGACGCGGTGGACGATCGAGGTCAGGGTGCCGTACCGATCGCGGTCGGGCTCGAGCGCCGCACCGAAGTCGGTGGGGGCGACCGGCGAGCGGTCCAGCCAGTACCCGGCTTCGGCCCGGCGGGCGCCGAGCTGCGCGGTGACGGCCCGTTGCCAGGCACGTTGCGAGGTCTCCTCGGCACGCACCGCCACCGGTTGCCCGGCGGTCAGTTGCGCGTGGACGGTGAGCAGATCCTCGATCAGGATCGGCCACGACACCGCGTCGACGCCGAGGTGGTGGAGTACGAGCACGATTCGTGCGGGTCGGCTCGACTCCGCGTGGTCGGAGTCCGCGGGTGCGGCGCCGGTGACGATCGTGGCGGCGACGAGTCGCCCGGCGGCCGGGTCGAGGCGCCGGGCCGCCTCGGCATGCGCCTCGACCAGTGCCTCGGCGAACCCGGGCTCGCCGGCGGCCGCGCCGGTGGTGGACGCGACGATCGAGGCGTCGGCGTCGAACGGCGTTCCGGCGGTGAGGATCCAGGTGTCACCGACGGACTCCAGGCGTGCACCGAGCATCGGATGTGCGGCCACGACCGCCCCGAGCACCTCGCCGAGATGCTCGACGGTTAGTCCCGGGGGCGCGGTGAGCACCATCGACTGGTTGAAGTCGGCGAAGTCGGCCGGTGTCCGCGCGGCGTCGACGAGCCAGGAGACGATCGGCGGGAGGTCGACCCGTCCAGCGGGTTCCCCGGCGGGCTCGGCCAGCATCGGGGCTCGGTCCCCGCCCGCCGACGCAACGCGCGCCATCGCGCGGATGGTCTTCTGTTCGAAGATCTCTCGAGGCGACAGAGGCAATCCGGCCGCCTTCGCGGCGGAGGCCAGCTGGATGGACATGATCGAGTCGCCGCCGAGCGCGAAGAAGGACTCGGTCACCGAGACGGTGTCGAGGCCCAGCAGTCCCGCGACGATCGCGGCGAGGGTCTCCTCGGCGGTCGTCGCCGGTGCGACGTACCCGTCGGCGGGTGTGGTGAACTCCGGCACCGGCAGCGCGCGCCGGTCGAGCTTGCCGCCCGGGGTCACGGGCAGCTCGTCGAGCACCATCGCGGAGTGCGGGATCATGTGTCCGGCAAGGCGGTCCGACGCCCCGGCGAGGACCGCGTCGGCATCGAGGCGCCCGTCGCCCGCGGTGTCGTCGCCCACGAGATAGGCGACGAGACGTGTGCGCCCGTGTTCGTCGTCGACGCCGGTCACGACGACCGAGCCGACGCCCGGCTGATCGCCGAGAACGGACTCGATCTCGCCGAGTTCGACTCGCTGCCCGTTGATCTTGACCTGATGATCGGCGCGCCCGGCGAACTCGATCTCGCCGGCCGCGGTGATCCGCACCAGGTCGCCGGTTGCGTACATCCGCCGGCCCGGCTCGCGGGTGAACGGGTCGGCCACGAAGGACGATGCGGTGAGGCCGGGCCGGCCGAGGTAACCGCGCGCGAGCGAGTCGCCGGTCGACAGGTAGAGCTCACCCACCACACCCTGTGGGACCGGATGCAGACGGCCGTCGAGGACATAGGCGGCGAAGCCGCGGACCGGTCGCCCGATGGTCACCGGCGCGCCGGGCTCGGATCGTCCGGTGGTCGCCCAGACGGTGGCCTCCGACGGCCCGTAGAAGTTGAACATCCGGCGCGTGGATTCCGGTGTGACCCACCGTGCTATCAGCTCGGGCGGGCATGCCTCGCCCCCGGTGACGAGGTTCCGGACGAAGCGGCCCCGCCGCGGGTCGACGGTCGCCAGCACGGTGGGGGTGATGAGGGTGTCGGTGACCCGGTCACGTTCGAGGATGCGCCCGAGTGCGTCGCCGGCGTATTCCGAGGCAGGTGCGACGACGAGGGTGTGCCCGACCGCGATCGACCACATCATCTCCAGCACCGACGCGTCGAAGCTCGGTGAGGCGACGTGGAGGACACGGGTGTCGGGGGCCTGCGCGGGTGTCCCGGTGACCTCGGTCAGCGCGGCGACGAAATTCGCGATGCCGCGGTGGGGCACGCCGACGGCCTTCGGGCGGCCGGTGGAGCCGGAGGTGTAGACGAGGTAGGCCAGGTCGTCGAGTCGCACCGGCCCGCGACGTTCGGCGTCGGTGACGGGTCCGCCCGGGACGGCCGGGTCGTCGAGCGAGGCGAGTTCGAGCCATTCGCAGGATGATTCGCCCAGCCGGCTCCGCGTCGACGCGTCGGTGAGACCGAGCCGGACACCGGAATCGGACACCATGAACGCGATGCGATCGCTCGGGTAGGCGGGGTCGATCGGCACGTAGGCGGCACCCGCCTTGATCACACCGAACACCGCGACCACCGATCCGATGGATCGCTCGAGTCCGACGGCCACCACGTCACCGGGGCCGACTCCACGCGAGATCAGCTGTCGCGCCAAGCGATTGGTACGCTCCTCGAACTCCGCGTAGGAGACCTCCGCACCGTCGTGGACCAGCGCCGGGCGGTGGGGGTCGAGGTCCCGCCGCGAGAGGAGCTCGGTGAGGGTCAGCGGTTCGGTCACCCCGCCGTCCGCGGCGGGCACGGCCTCGCCGACGGAGTTCCGGCTCGGTGCGCTGAGCGTGGCGGCGTCGATGCCGACGATGTCGATGTCACCGACGGGCAGCGCGGGACCGGTCGCCATCGCGGCGATCACCTGCAGCCAGACCTCGGTGAAGCGGCGGATGGTCGCGGCGTCGAACAACGAGGTCGCATACAGGAAGTCGGCCCTCATCGGCGACGATCCGGTGCGTTCGGACACCGAGACCGTGAGGTCGAACTTGGCGATCGGTGAGGCGACCCCGAGCGGCTCGGCACTCAGACCCGACAGCTCCACCCGGTCGATCTCCTCCGGCCGCCCGCCGGCGGCAACGAGGGTGTAGGCGATCTGCACCAGCGGCGGGTAGGCCGTGGACCGCTCCGGCGCGAGTTCCTCGATCAGATCGTCGAACTGCACGTCGGCGTGCGCGAAGGCGTCCAGGTCGGCGGCGCGGATCGTGGCGATGAGATCGTCCATCGTCGCCGCCGGGTCGACGGCCGTGCGCAGCACGAGCGTGTTGACGAACATGCCGACGAGGTCGTGGAGCGCGGCGTCGGGACGGCCCGCGATCGGGGTACCGATCACGACGTCCCGGGTCGAGGCGAGCCGGGCGACGGTGACGGCGAGCGCGGCGTGCAGAACCATGAAGAGCGTGACGTCGCGGCTGCGCGCGAGGTCGTCCAGGGCGGTGGCGAGTGCGTCGTCCACGGTCACCGACTCGACCGCCGCCGCGGTGTCGAGGACGGCCGGTCGCGGGCGATCCATCGGCAGGTCGGTCACCGCGGGGAGGTCCGCGAGGACGGTGCGCAAGTGTGCGAGCTGACGACCCATCGGCGTGCCCGGATCGTCGGCGGCGCCGAGGTATTCGCGTTGCCACAGGGCGAAGTCCGCGTACTGGACCGCGGGCGCGGCGACCGCTGGCGCGCCTTTCGTCCGGTGCAGGTACGCGCCCAGCAGGTCGCGCACGAACACCGGGGTCGACTCACCGTCGAAGGCGATGTGGTGCACGGTGACCACCACGTCCACCACGGTCTCGTCCCGACGCAGGTACCGGACCCGGAGCGGTGGGTCGGTGGCGACGTCGAAGCCGGTCGTCGCCGAGACGAACAGGTCCTCTTCGGTGTCCGCCGCCCGCCAGTCGAGGCGTGCGCGGGCCGTGTCGGGATCGGTGACGAGCTGGAGCGGGCCGTGCTCGTCACTGGGATAGGTGGTGCGCAGGATCTCGTGGTTGGCGACCACGTCACCGACCGCGGCCTCGAGCGCGTCGAGATCCAGGGTTCCGGTCAGACGCAACGCCATCGGGATGTTGTAGGCGGGAGAGGCGGGGTCGAACTGGTTGATGAACCACATCCGACTCTGCGCCGTCGACAACGGCAACCGCGCGGGTCGCGGCATGGCGGCGACGCGCGGGACGCTCCGCCCGCGCCCGGACACCAGGCCGGCCAGATCCCGCACCGACGGGGCGTCGAACAGGTCGCCCACCGACACGTCGACGTCGAGCAGGTCGGCCACGCGCGCCGCCACCCGGGCCGCGGACAGCGAGTTGCCGCCGAGGTCGAAGAACGACTGCGTCACGCTGACGCGATCGACGCCGAGGACATCGGCGACGATGGCCGCGATCGAGGTCTCGGCGTCGGACTCGGGCGCCGCGAACTCCTCGACGGTGAGTTCGGGGACCGGCAGCTGCCGGCGGGCGACCTTGCCCGCGCTGTTCAGCGGCAGATGCTCCATCGTCATCCACACCGTGGGCCGCATGTAGGCCGGCAGCGCCTGCGCGACAACCGATTTCACCGCATCGACGTCGACTGATGCGGGCGAGACATAGGCGACGAGATGGGATTGTCCGGAGACCTTCGCCACGGTGGCGGCCGCATGCAGGACGCCTGGCGCCGACATGAGGACGGACTCGACCTCCCCCAGCTCGAGTCGCTGTCCGCGCAGTTTCACCTGGAAGTCCGTACGGCCCAGGTACTCCAGCTGCCCGCGCGCGTTCCAGCGCACGAGGTCGCCGGTGCGGTACAGACGCTCTCCGGGTTCGCCGAAACCGTCGGCGCTTCCCGCCGCATCCCCGCGTGCGGGAGCCACGAAGGGGCTGGCGACGAAGCGTTCGGCGGTCAGCGCGGGTTGTGAGGCGTAGCCGCGCGCGAGTTGCACTCCCCCGAGGTACAGCTCGCCGGGCACGCCCGAGGGCACGAGCTGCAGCCGCGAGTCGAGGACGAAGGTCGTGGTGCTCGGGACCGGGACGCCGATCGGCACCGACGTCTCCCCCGCCCGCACCTGATGGGCGGTCACGTCCACGGCCGCCTCGGTGGGGCCGTACAGGTTGTGGACCTCGTTGTGCGGCAACGCCGCCACCAGCGCCTGCGCCACCGGGGCGGTCAGCGCCTCACCGGAGGTGAACGTCAACCGCAGGGACGACAGATCGCTCACGCGGTCGCCGAGCACGTCCAGGAAGACCGACAGCATCGACGGCACGAAGTGGATGACCGACACCTTCTCGGCCGTGATCACCTCCGCCAGATATCGCGGATCACCGTGACGTTCGGGTTCGGCCACCACCAGGGTGGCCCCGACCGCGAACGGCAGGAACAACTCCCACACCGACACGTCGAACGTCACCGGCGTCTTCTGCACGAAGACATCGGAATCCTTGATCGAGTACCAGTCCCGCATCCATTCCAGGCGATTCACGATCGCCGAATGCGACACGGTGACACCCTTCGGCCGACCGGTCGACCCCGAGGTGAACAGCGTGTAGGCGGCGTCGGCGGACTGTAGTGGCGCGCGACGTTCGTCGTCGGTCACCGGTGGGGTGGCGAGGTCGATCTCGGTGGTCGTGTCGACCACGACCGCGGTGACATCGGCCGGCAACTCGACGGCCGAGTCGGCGGTGACGAGGGCCAACCGTGCGCCCGCGGTCTCGAGCATGTACCGGGTGCGGTCGTGCGGCGCGTCGATGTCGAGCGGCACATAGTGACCGCCGGCGGCGACGACGCCGTGAACGGCGACGAGCAGCTCGACCGAACGCGGGATGGCGACCGCCACGGCGACGTCGGGTCCGACACCGATCGAGATCAGATGACGTGCCAGTGAGTCGACCCGCGCCCCGAACTCGGCGTAGCTGACGCGACGCGAACCGAACACGATGGCCGGTACGTCGGACCTCGTCGCCACATGCACCACATCGGTCACCGTTGGGCCTCCATCTCGCCTCGTCGCCTGCCGTCTCGTCCTGCGTTCCCCATTCCCCCCGAGTGTTCTGTTCGGTCAGTCATCCCCACCGGCACCATCGCCACCGGAACCACCGTCACCGTAGCGACCGTCGTACCCACCGCGACCGTTGTACCCGACCTCGCCGTCGACGGCACCGTTCTCGCCGCTTCCCGCCTGCGTGACGGCGGCCTGCCGGGAACCGATGATGCCCGGCAGGGTGGCGCCGGTCGGCCGCGTCGCGGCGCCCGCCGACCATGCCAGTACGCGGTCGCGTTCGGCGGGCGTCACCAGGGGACACTCCCCGACCGCGGCGTCCGGCCGGGCGGTGAGCCCGTCGAGGAGCGTAACCAGGCGCTGCGCGAGCAGCTCGACGGTCCCCTCGTCGAACAGGTCCGTCGCGTACACCATCGACGCCGACCAGGACCGGTCCGGACGGGCGACCACCGCGACCGTCAGGTCGAGCTGGGCCGTCGTGACCGGCGATTCGAGCGCCGCCACCCGCAGACCCTCCGCCTCGAACACCGGGGCGGCGTTGCCCGCGTTGGTCAGCGTGAGCATGACCTGCGCGAGTGGCGAGAACGCCCTCGACCGGGTCGGGTTCAGACGTTCGACCAGTGTCTCGAACGGCACGTCGGCGTTGGTGAACGCATCGAGGTCGACGACCCTGGTGTCCTCGAGCAGTTCCGCGAAGCTCATCGCGGGGTCGACCTCGGCGCGCAGGACCAGGGTGTTGACGAACATGCCGATCAGCTGGTCGATCTCGGCGCGCCCCCGACCCGCGATGGGGGTGGCGACCGCGATGTCGTCGGTTGCGGTGACACGGGCCAGCAGCACCGACAGTCCCGCGTGCACCACCATGAACGGCGTCATCCCGCGCTCACGCGCCAGTGCCGTGATCCGCGTGGCGACCTCGTGCGGGATCTCGAAGTCCACCCGCGCCCCCCGCATCGACGCCACGGTCGGGCGAGGCCGGTCGGCGGGCAGCTCCAGCACATCGGGCACCCCGGAGAGCTGTCGCAGCCAGTACGACAGCTGCCGGCCGACCACCGACGTGGGGTCGTCGACCGCGCCGAGCTCGCGTTGCTGCCACAGCGCATAGTCGGCGAACTGGACCGGCAACGGCGGCAGCTCCGGTGTCCGGCCGGCGGCACGGTCCCGGTAGGCGGTCACCACGTCGGCCATCAGCGGCCGCATCGACTCGCCGTCACCGACGATGTGGTGCAGCACGGCGAGCAGCACCCAGGAGCCCTCACCGCGTCGCCACAGCCGGATCCGCGCCGGCACCTCGGTGGTCACGTCGAAGCCGGCGGACAGCGCGTCGAGCAGCTCTGCCTCCGTGGCGCATTCGACGAGCGTGGGCAGTGACGCCGGACCGTCGGCGTCGTGGACGACCTGCGTCGGCCGACCGTCGACGGCCGGGAACGTGGTCCGCAGGATCTCGTGCCGCGCGACGACGTCGCCGATCGCCGCGCCGAGTGCCTCGACGTCGAGCTGTCCGCCGAGTTCGACGCCGATCGGCAGGTTGTACGCCGCCGATGCCGGGTCCAGGCGGTTGATGAACCAGATCCGCTGCTGTGCGAACGACAGCGGGATCTCCGCCGGTCTCGGCTCGACCCGGGTGACCGGTGCGCGCAGACCGCCGCGATGCTCGCAGAGGGCGGCCAGTGCGCGCGGAGTCGGGGACTCGAACACGTCCCGCACGCCGATGTCGGCGTTCAGCGCGTCACCGACGCGTGCCGCCAGCCGGGTCGCCGACAGCGAGTTGCCGCCGAGGGCGAAGAAGTCACCGGTCACCGACACCGCGTCGACGCCCAGCAGGTCGGCGAAGACGGCGACGACCCGTGCCTCGGCCGCGGTCTCCGGTGCGACGAGGTCGTCGGCCTCGATGTCCGGTGCCGGCAGCGCCCGCTTGTCCAGCTTGCCGGTCGGAGTGAGCGGCAGGCCCGCCAGGACCGTGATCGTCGCCGGGATCATGTACGACGGCAGTCGTTCCGCGAGGTGGTCCCGGAGTTCGCCGGTGTCGAGAGCCGGTGTCGCGGTCCCGGCACCCGGTTCATCCGACGCCGGGACGACGTAGGCGGCCAGTGCGGTCGCGACCGATCCGCCGACCCCGAGGACCACCGCGGTCTTCACCGCCGGATGCGAGGACAGCGCGTTCTCGATCTCGCCGAGTTCGATGCGCAGGCCGCGCAGCTTCACCTGGTCGTCGGAACGTCCGAGGTACTCCAGAACCAGCTCGCCGGATGCCGAGCGCACCCACCGGACGCGGTCGCCGGTGCGGTACATGCGATCGCCGGGCTCGCCGAACGGAGACGCGACGAACCGTTCGGCGGTCAGCTGCGGGCGGCGCAGGTAGCCACGTGCCGTCGACACACCGGTGGCGTACAGCTCGCCGGCCATCCCGACGGGCACCGGGGACAGGCGCTGGTCGAGGACCAGCAGGCCGGTGCCCGCGACCGGGCCGCCGATCGTCACCGGCTCGTCCGGGTCGAGCGGTCCGCTGATGGTGATCGCCACCGACGTCTCCGTCGGCCCGTAGGCGTTGTGGAACGCGACCCGGCGCGCCCAGGTGCGGACGAGTGCGACGGAAACCGCTTCGCCACCCGAGGCGAGCATCCGCAGTGCGGGCAGATCGTCGGGGTCGACGGTCGCCAGCACGCTCGGTGTCAGGAACACGTGCGTCAGCTCGTGCTCGCGGAGGAAACCGGTCAGCACTTCACCGCCGACGACCTCGTCCGGGCGGTAGACCAGCGTCGAACCCGAGGTCGAGGCGAGCAGCCATTCCAGCACCGAGGCGTCGAAACTCGGTGAGGCATAACCGAGTACACGCGAACCCGGGTGAATGCCGAACCGCTGCGTCTCGGCGACCGCGAAGGCGTGCGCACCGCGCTGGGTGACCGCGACCCCCTTGGGGACACCGGTCGACCCGGAGGTGTAGATGACGTAGGCGAGCGCATCGAGGCGTGGGGTCCCCACCATCTCACCGGGCGCGAGCGGACCGCCCTCGATGTCGCGGACGGCCTCGGCGAGAGCGGAGATCTCGATCCACTCGACGTCACCGGGGGCGGCGGTGCCCTGTTCCGGAGCTCCCTGTCCAGAGGCGATCACCAGGCGCACACCGGAATCGGTGACCATGTGGGCGATGCGGTCGGCGGGCAGCGTCGGATCGACGGACAGGTATGCCGCACCCAGCTTCGCCAGCGCCCACTGCCCCACCAGGCGGTCGACGGTGCGACCGAGCGCCAGTCCCACGACCGTGTCCACACCGATCCCGCGACCGATCATCCACCGCGCGAGTCGATTCGAGTGCTCATCGAGTTCGGCGTAGGTGAGGGACGCGCCGCTGCCGTCGGTGACCGCGACGATGTCCGCGTGCTCGGCCGCGACGTCGGCGAACACCTCGCCGAGCAGTCGCGGTCGCGGCGCGGCCGGACCGTTCACCGGCGCGAGTTCGGCCGCGGCCGCGGCGTCGAGCAGTGCGATCGCCGAGGTCGGCAGATCCGCATCGTCGACGGTCGTCCGCAGGATCTCGCGCAGCGCCGCACCGAAGACGCGCACCTGGTCGTCGCTGAAGGCCGACGGCAGGTACTTGAGCTTCAACAGCAGGCGGTCGCCGGACGGCGAGGAGGCCAGGTTGAGCGGGTAATGCGTCGAGTCGCCCGCGTCCACGCCGACGATCTGCAGTCCGCCGGCCAGCGACGTGTCCGCCGTGGACAGCGAGTCGGAGTCCACCGGGAACGACTCGAACACGGTCAGCGTGTCGAAGAGGGCCCCGATCCCGGCCAGCGCGGTGAGGTCGGCGAGGCCGACGTGCTGATGGTCGAGGACCGCGACCTTGTCGGCCTGCATCGCGGCGAGTACGTCGCCGATCGGGGCGGCCGGGTCGACGTCGACGACGCTCGGGACCGTGTTGATGAACAGGCCGACCATGCCCTCGACGCCGTCGAGGTCCGACGGCCGTCCCGACACGGTCTCGCCGAAGGCGACCACCTGGTTGCCGGTCATCCGCGACAGCAGTACCGCCCAGGCGAACTGGAGGATCGTGCTGACGGTGACGCCGCGTTCGCGGGCGAGCCGGTTGATCGCCGCCGTCGTGCCGGCGTCGATCCACTCCTCGTGGTCACGCGGCAGCGAGGTGGTCGTGGCCTCCTCGACCCCGGACACCAGCGTCGGTTCCTCCAGCGGTGCGAGGACGTCGCGCCAGGCGGCGAGACCCGCGGCCGGGTCGGCGGCGGCGAGACGACGGACATGGTCACCGAAGTCGGTGTCGGCGGCGATGGTTGCGGTGTACGGGCCGACCCCGGCGTACAGCGCGAGCAGGTCGGCGAGAACCAACGGACCGGACCAGCCGTCGAGCAGGATGTGGTGGTTGGTCACGATCAGGCTCAGCGTCGTGTCGGACCCGGCGCCGTGCTCGACACTCACGAACCGCACGAGCGGCGGCTCCTCGAGATCGAACGGCGTGATCCGTTCGGCGTCGGCGATCTCGCGTACCCGTCGCGCGGCCTCGTCACCGTCACACCCGGGGTCCAGGGAGACCTCGGACCACGGGAGGTCGACGCGCGGCGGCACGACGGCCACCAGGGCGCCGCCCGCCGTGCGCAGATATCCGCTGCGCAGCACGCGATGATGTGCGACGAGTTCCTCTGCCGCCGAACGCAATCGCGCCCGGTCGACGTCCCCGCCGAGATGCAGCACCGCCTGGGTGACATAGACGTCCACACCCGCGGCACCGTCGTCGGCTCCCACCGCGTCCCGGACCGCCATCTGCGACTGGAAGTACAGACCGGCCTGCAGCGGGGTGAGCGGCCAGACGTCCGCGCCCGGGAACCGCACCGCGAGTGCGTCGAGCTCGGTCTGGGTGACGGGCGTACCCGGTACATCCGACGGTGACCGGCCCGGGTCGCCGACGACGGCGACGTGCTGCGCGAGCGCGGTGAGCTCGTCGGCCCACAACTCGGCGAGCACGGTGATGTCGTCGGTCCCGAACAGTGCCGACGGGAACGTGAAGTTGGCCGTGAGGCGCCGGGCATCGCCGTCGCTTCGCGTACCGACGTTGACGCTCAACGGGTTCAGCGCGATCATCGCGCCGGACACCGACGGCGGCATCCCCGGTACGCCCGGCGCACCGGTGAACGGGATGACGTCGTGCGCGGGTTCGGCGGCGGGGCGTCCGGCACGGCCGGCGCCGAAGAAGTTGAACCCGATGCTCGGCAGCGGACGCTGCGCGAGCTCGGTGTCCGCGCCGTAGCGCAGCACACCGAAACCGAGACCGCCGTCGGGCTGCCCGAGGCGTTCCTCCTTGGCCGACTTCACCGCGTGGGTGACGTCGGTGGACGGATCGACGGCGACCGGGGCGATGGTGGTGAACCAGCCGACCGTGCGGGACAGGTCGACCGCGCGTTCGCCGTCGGGGGTGACGATCTCGTCCTTGCGACCATGTCCCTCGACCAGCACCGTGACGGGTGCGACGTCGGCGATGCCGCGCGCGGCCTGCCACGCCCGGACCGCACGTGCGAACGTACCGAGCAGGACGTCGTTGACGTTGCCGCGGAACGCTTCCGGCACCGAGGTCAGCGCCGCCTCGGTCACCTCCGCGTCGAATGCGTGGACCACCGACACCTCGGTGGCGAACCGGTCCCGCGACGGGTCGAAGGTGGCCCCGAGATCGGTGGGCCGAGCCGGGAGCCGGTCGAGCCAGTACGCCAGCTCGGCGGACCGCCGGTCGGTCTGCGCGGCGACCGCGTGGGCCCACGCCCGCTCCGACGTCGCCTCGGCACGCAGGGCGATCGGCTGCCCCGCCGACCGCTGCGCCCATCCGGTCACCAGGTCCTCGACGAGAATCGGCCAGGACACCGCGTCGACACCGAGGTGGTGGATCGCCAGGACGATCCGGCCGACGCCGTCGACGTCGGTGACGATGCCCGCCGCGACGAGCGCACCGGTCGACGGATCGAGGTGTGCCAGCGCCTCGGCATGCGCGGCACGCAGATCGGCGTCGTGGCCGGGACTACCCACCGGTGCGGCCGAGGACTCGGCGAACACATACGGCGCGATGCGACCATCTGGGGTCTCGTCCGAGCCGGCGACCAGCCGCGGGCGATCGCCGTCACGGGTGAGACGCGCGGACAGCATCGGGTGCACCGCGACGAGCTCGGACAGCAACTCCGACAACGCGTCCACGGTGAGACCCGCCGGTGCGTGGAGCACCCGGTACTGCGAGAAGTCCGCGTAGTCGGCGGGATCCGCCGAATGCTCGATCATCCACGACATCACCGGCAGCAGCGGCAGGTCGCCGTGCCCACCGCCGGCGGGTTCGTCGAGCGCCGGCAGGCGATGTGCCTCCCCGGCCACGATCCGGGCCATCGCCCGGATGGTGCGCTGCTCGAAGATGTCTCGTGGCGTGAGCGTGAACCCGGCGGCGCGAACCGCCGAGGCGAGCTGGATCGACATGATCGAGTCGCCGCCGAGCGCGAAGAACGACTGGGTGACCGAGACGCGTTCCAGCCCGAGCAGGCCGGACACGATGGTCGCCAGGGTCTCCTCGGTCGCGTTGGCCGGTGCGACATAGTCGGCATCGAGCCCCGCGAAGTCGGGTGCGGGCAGGGCACGGCGGTCGAGCTTGCCCGCGCTGTTCAGGACCACGTCGTCGATCGGCATCCACAGTGTCGGACGCATGTACTCCGGAAGTGCCTGCGCCACCGCGTCTCGCAGGACCTCGAGGTCCACGGTCGACGGCGCGACATAGGCGACCAGATGCTGTCCGCCACCCGGTGCGTCGGCCACCGTCACCGCGGCGTGCACGACGCCGGGGGCGGCCGCGACGACGGACTCGATCTCGCCGAGTTCGATGCGCTGGCCGCGCAGCTTCACCTGGAAGTCGGTGCGGCCCAGGTACTCGATCTCCCCGTCGGTGTTCCACCGCACGAGGTCGCCGGTTCGGTAGAGCCGTGAGCCGGGCCGGCCGAACGGGTCGGCCACGAAGCGCTCGGCGGACAGTCCCGGTTGCGCGGCGTACCCGCGTGCCACCTGGTCGCCACCGAGATACAGCTCGCCCGGGACTCCCGTCGGGACGGGGTTCAGTCGCGCGTCGAGCACATGCGTGGTCGTGTTCCACACCGGCACGCCGATCGGCACGATCGACGGTGCCCGGGTCACGTCGGCGTAGGCAACCTCGACCGCCGCCTCGGTGGGACCGAACAGGTTCACGATCCGGACGTGTGGCAGCAGCTGGTGCGCGCGGGCCACCACCGCCGGTGGAAGCGCCTCACCGGAGGCGAAGAGCCACCGGAGGGTCCCCAGGCGGGAGATCGTCTCGGCCGGCACGACATCGAGGAACACCGACAGCATCGACGGGACGAAGTGCACCGAGGTGGCACCGCTGCGGGCGATCAGGTCGGCGATGTAGAGCGGGTCGGCGTGACCGCCCGGTTCGGCGATCACCATCGTGGCCCCGGTCAGCAACGGCGCGAACAGCTCCGGCACCGAGACGTCGAACGTGTAGGGCGTCTTCTGGATGATCCGGTCGCCCACGGTCCAGGGGTACTCGTCGAGTCCCCACCACAGCCGGTTGGCCACGGCGGCGTGGCTGACGGTCACGCCCTTCGGCCGCCCGGTCGAACCGGAGGTGAAGAGGGTGTACAGCGCATCGTCGCCGCGGATCGGCCGGACGCGTTCGGCGTCGGTGACCGGCGGCGTCGCCGGATCCACCGCACGCCCGGAATCGACGGTGACACGCCGGATCCCGTCGTCGAGGCCGGACAGGTCGGCCGCCACGGGACGCGGTCCGACGAGGAGGACCCGCACGCCCGCGGTCTCGACCATGTAGCGCACGCGGTCACCCGGAGCCGAGGTGTCGATGGGCACGTACCGGCCGCCCGCCGCGGTCACCGCGTGGACGGCGACCACCATCTCCACGGAGCGATCGATGCAGACCGCCACCGCGACATCGGGTCCCACGCCCAGCCCGAGGAGTTCGCGGGCGAGATCGGCGACCCGGGCGCCGAATTCGCGGTAGGTGAGCTCACGGTCGGCGAAGGTCAGCGCGATCGAGTCGAGCGACCGCGCCCCGCGAAACGAGAGCGCATCGGCCACCGATCCCGCCGGTATGGCGGTCTCCGTACCCCGTGACCTCCGGAGTATCTCCTCGACCTCGGCGGGTTCGAGGAGTGCGGCGTCGGCCACCGGATCGTCGGTGTGCGCGGTGAGTTGGTCGAGCAACCCGACGAACCTGCGCGCCAGCTGGGCGACGGTGTCCTCGTCGAAGAGGTCCCGTGCGAACACCAGCGACAGCGGCCAGTCCCCGTCGCCGTCCGGAACGGACACACCGATCGTCAGGTCCAGTTTCGCCGGCGGGTCGGCCGGTGGCATCGGTTCGATCTCGAGACCCGCGACCGAGGCCGGCGCGGTGTCCGCACCCATCTCGGGCAGCGCCGTCTGGCCGAACGTGAGCATCACCTGGGCCAGCGGGGCGAACGCCTCGGACCGGACCGGGTTGAGCCTCTCGACGAGCATCTCGAAGGCCACGTCGGCGTGGGCGAAGGCTTCCAGGTCGGTGTCGCGCGCCTGCTCCAACAGCTCGGCGAACGACATCGACGGGTCCACCCGGGCCCGCAGGACGAGGGTGTTGACGAACATGCCCACGAGCGGGTCGAGGACACGCTGACCGCGTCCGGCCACCGGGGTGGCGATCGCCACGTCCTCGCCGGCCGACAGACGCGCGAGCAGCACGGCCAGTGCCGCGTGCACGACGATGAACGGGGTCGCGTCGACCTCGCGTGCGAGTTCGCGGACGCGCTCCCCGATCTCGGCCGGGATCGCGGCACCGACGCGGCCTCCGCGCTGCGAGGCCTGCAGCGGCCGCGGCCGGTCGAACGGCAGGTTCAGCACCTCGGGGAGATCGGCGAGTCTGTCTGTCCAGTAGGCCAACTGGGACCCGACGACCGAGCTCGGATCGGTCCCGTCGCCGAGCACCTCGTGCTGCCAGAGGGCGTAGTCCGCGAACTGGACCTCGAGGGGCTCGAAGTCGGGTTCGGTTCCCGACACCCGGGCGTCGTAGGCGGCGAGGACGTCGACGAGCAACGGATTCATCGACTCGCCGTCGGCGGCGATGTGGTGGACGACGACCGCGACCACGGCACGCTCGGCATCGACGTGCCAGACCCGCACGCGGATCGGCCAGTCGGTGGCGACGTCGAACCCGGACATGACGGCGGTCTCGAGTCCGCGCTGATCTCCGGCGATGCCCCAGTCCAGGCGGTCGGCGATCTGGTCGGCCGGATGGACCAGCTGATGGGCGACCCCGTCGACGGACGGGAAGGTGGTCCGCAGGACCTCGTGCCGTCCGACGACGTCGACGATCGCGCGGCGCAGCGCCTCGGTGTCGAGAGTGCCCCGCACCTGCAACACGAACGGGATGTTGTACGTGGGCAACGACGGATCGAACTGGTTGATGAACCACATCCGCTGCTGGGCGAAGGACAGCGGTACGAGTTCCGGACGGTCCGGGCGGGCGACGACCGGCGGCAGTGCCTCGGCGTGTCCGGACACCTCGGCCACCAGCGCACGCACCGTCGGCGCCTCGAACAGGTCGCGCACCGAGGTCTCGACGCCGAGCACCTCGCCCACCCGGGCGGCGACGCGGGTCGCCGACAGCGAGTTGCCACCGAGGTCGAAGAACGACTCGGTGACGCTGACCTGCTCGATCCCCAGGACATCGGCGAACACCGCGGCGACCGCGGCTTCCTCGTCGGTCTCCGGTGCGACGATCTCGCCGACCTCGATGACCGGGTCGGGCAGCGCCGCCTTGTCGAGCTTGCCGACCGGGGTGAGCGGGAGCTCGTCGAGCACCGCGACCGAGGCCGGCACCATGTGCGCCGGGAGTCGTTCGCCGACAAATGCTCTCAGCTCCGCCGGATCGACCTCGGGTCCGGCCGGTGTCCGGGCCCCGACCACGTAGGCCGCCAGCGCGGTCGCGACCGAACCGCCGACACCGACGACCACGGCCGAGCGGACCGCCGGGTGCTCGGCGAGCACCGCCTCGATCTCACCGAGTTCGATGCGCAGACCGCGCAACTTCACCTGGTCGTCGCTACGGCCGGAGTATTCGATGACCGGCGCGCCGGTGGAGTCCTGCTTCCAGCGGACGATGTCGCCGGTGCGGTACATCCGGTCGCCGGGGTGACCGTGCGGGTTCGCCACGAACCGATCGGCGGTCAGACCGGGGCGGTCGAGGTATCCGCGCGACAAGGCGCCGCCGTTGACGTACAGCTCGCCCGTCACACCGACGGGCACCGGACGCAACTGCGCGTCGAGCACCATCAGGCCCACGCCGGCGAGCGGGCCGCCGAGCGAGACCGGCTCCCCCACGGCCATCGGCGCACTGATGGTGACGCCGATCGTGGTCTCGGTCGGGCCGTACAGGTTCTGGATGCGCCGGAACGGCGCCCAGCTGTCCTTCAACGTCTGCGGCACGGCCTCGCCACCGGCGTAGACGACCCGGAGCGCCGGGACCGCCTGCGGTTCGATGGTCGCGAGCACCGTCGGCGTCAGGAACGTGTGGGTGATCGCCTGCCGCATCATGAGGTCCTGCAGCGGCGGACCGCCGACGGCGTCGGCGGGACGATAGATCAGCACGCCGCCCGAGACGGTCGCGAGCAGGTACTCGAGCACCGACGCGTCGAAGCTGGGCGAGGCGAATCCGAGCACCCGTGAGTACTCGTCGGCACCCGAGCGGCGGATCTCCTCGGCGGCGAAGTTCGCCAGACCCGAATGCGTCACGGCGACACCCTTGGGGCGCCCGGTGGAGCCGGAGGTGTAGATGACGTAGGCGACGTTGTCCACCCGCACCGGTGCACGACGATCCGATGAGGTGATCGGCGCGTCGGAGAGCGCCGCGATCTCGGCGGACAGCGTCGCATCGTCAAGACGGAGCCACGAGAAGCGTTCGCCGGGAAGCGTTCCCGACGCCTGAACGGCCAGTCCCAGGATCGCGCCCGAGTCCTCGACCATGTTCGCCACCCGCTCGGCGGGGTAGTCCGGGTCGATCGGCACATAGCCACCACCGGTCTTGGCCACCGCCCAGATCGCGGTGAGCAGATCGGCGGACCGGCCGATCGCCAGCGCGACCAGCTTCTCCGGGCCGATGCCCTGACCGATCAGCCAGCGCGCCAAGCGGTTCGACCGCGCGTCGAGGTCCGCGTAGGACAACCAGACGTTGTCGGCGTCGACGACGGCCTGGCGGGGTCCCCACTTCGCGGCGGCCCGGGCGAACAGTTCGCCCAGGACGACCGGCTCGGTTCCCGGTCCCCCGGTCACGACCGCGTCGGAGTCGGCGATCGACACCGTCTCCCGTTGCGGCTCGGATTGCGCTGCCGCGCGGGCCAGTTCGGCCGGCGACACGGTGTCACCGAGCGCGATCTTGGCCAGCGGGGCCTCCAGGTCGGTCAGCGCTCCGTCCAGCAGGGCGGTGAGCTGATCGGCCATCCGCGACACCGTCGACTCGTCGAACAGGTCGGCCGCATAGGTGATGGTGCCCGACCAGTCCGTGCCCGACCCCTCCGGCTGGGAGATCCCGACGAGCAGGTCGACGCGTGCCGGGATCCGCTCGGTGGTCACCGGACTCACCTGCAGGCCGGCGATCTCGCCCACCGACAGATCGGAACCGGCGAGTTCGGGCAGGGTGGATCGGTCGAAGGTCAACCACACCTGGGTGAACGGCGCGAACGCGGCGGAGCGTTGCGCGCCGGCGGCGTCGGCGACCACCTCGAAGGGGACGTCGGCGTTGGCGAAGGCCTCGAGGTCGGCGTCCCTGGCCGCCTCGAGCAGGTCGGCGAAACCGCGGGCCCGGTCGACCCGGGTCCGCAGCACGAGCGTGTTGACGAACATGCCGATCAGCGGATCCAGGACGCGCTGACCACGACCCGCGATCGGGGTACCGATCGCGATGTCCTCGGTCGCCGACAGCCGCGAGAGCAGTGCGGCGAGGGCCGCGTGCACGACCATGAACGGTGTCGTGCCGGTCTCCTGCGCGACGCCCGCGATCCGGTCACCGACGGCGGCCGGCACGGCGAACGACACGCGACCACCGCGCCGGCCGGCACGTGCCGGGCGCGGCCGGTCGGTCGGCAGCTCGATCACGTCGGGCAGCCCGGCCAGACGATCGGTCCAGTAGGCGAGCTGGCGGCCGACGACGGAGTCCGGGTCGTCCGGCGAGCCGAGCACCTCGTGCTGCCAGATCGCGAAGTCGGCGAACTGGACCTCCAGCTCCCCGAACTCGGGATCGGTGTCGGCCGACTCGGCGAGATAGGCCGTGACCACATCGGTCACCAGCGGCGTCATCGACTGACCGTCCGAGGCGATGTGGTGGGTGATGACGGCGAAGACGTGCTCGTCCGGGGCCACCTCCCAGATCCGTGCGCGGATGGGCCACTCGGTGGAGACGTCGAAGCCCGCGGACACCGCGGCCTCGATCTCCGCCTGCGAGGACACCTCCTGCCAGTCGAGACGTGCGGCGACCGACGATGCCCGGTTGATCTTCTGGTACGGCATGCCGTCGGCCGACGGGAACGTGGTCCGCAGCGACTCATGCCGGGAGACCACGTCGATCAGCGCGGCGTGCAGCGCCTCGGTGTCGAGTGCCCCGGACAGTCGCAGCACGACCGGGAGGTTGTACGCCGACGAGGTGGTGTCGGCCTGGTTGACGAACCACATCCGCTGCTGGGCGAATGCCAGCGGCACCCGCTCCGGCCGCGGTGCGACGGGGACGATCGGTGCTCGCGCCGCACCGAGATCGGTGCTGGCACGGAGCAGTTCGCGGACGCTCGGGGCGTTGAACAGGTCGCGCACCGCGATCTCGGCACCCGTGACCTCGCCGACTCGTGCCACGAGTCGCATCGCCGCCAGCGAGTTGCCGCCGAGATCGAAGAACGAGTCGGTCACGCTGACGCGGTCCACCCCGAGGATGTCGGCGAAGACCTCCGCCACCGCGGCCTCCGACTCGTCGGCCGGCGCGACGTACTCGCCCGCGGTGAACACCGGTTCGGGCAGCGCGCGGCGATCGATCTTGCCCGCCGTGTTGAGTGCGATGTCCTCCACGGGCATCCACACCGTCGGCCGCATGTATCCCGGGAGCGACTCGGCGACAACCGCCTTCACCGCATCGAGGTCGATGCTCTCACCCGGCGCGCCGGCGAGGTAGCCGACGAGGTGTTCGCCACCACCGGGCACGGTCGCCACGGTGGCCGCGGCGTGCACGACGCCCGGTGCGGAGGCGATGACCGCCTCGATCTCGCCGAGCTCGATGCGCTGGCTACGCAACTTCACCTGGAAGTCGGTGCGGCCCAGGTACTCCAGGACGCCATCGGGGCGGCGGCGCACCAGGTCGCCCGTGCGGTACAGGCGAGTGCCGGGCTCACCATAGGGATCGGCGACGAACCGCTCCGCGGTCAGATCCGGGCGCGCGGCGTAGCCGCGGGCCAGCTGCACACCGCCGAGGTAGAGCTCCCCGGGCACGCCGGGCGGCACCCGCCGCAACCGCGAATCCAGCACCACGGCAGACGAATTCCAGACCGGGATGCCGATGGGCACGGTCGGGTCGTCGGCGGCGACGGAGTGGATGCGCTCGAAGGTAATCTCCACCGCGGCCTCGGTCGGGCCGTACAGGTTGAAGAACCAGGCGTCGGGCCACAACTCGCGCACCGGCGCCGCGACCGCGGGCGGCAACGCCTCACCGGTGGTGGACACGATGCGGATGGTGTCGAGTGCGGCGAGCTGCTCGCGGTCGACGACCTCGAGGAAGACCGAGAGCATCGACGGCACGAAGTGCACCATCGTCGTACCGGTGCGGGCGATCTCGTCGGCGACCTGCCGCGGGTTGAGATGGCCGCCGTCGGCGAGGACGACGACGCGCGCGCCGATCGCCAACGGCGCGAACAGTTCCGGCACCGAACAGTCGAAGGTGTACGGCGTCTTCTGCATCACGACGTCGTCCGGGCCGATCGGCAGGGCGTCCAGACCCCACCACAGTCGGTTCAGCACGGCCGCATGCGACAGCGTCACGCCCTTCGGACGTCCGGTGGACCCCGAGGTGAACAGTGTGTAGGCGGCGTCGTCGGCGCGCAGTGGCGCGAGACGGTCGTCGTCGGACACCGGGGACGCGGCCGCCGAATCGACGTCCAGGAGCGCCGAGGCATCGACGGTCATGACCTGCACACCGACCTCGGTCGCGGCGCCCACCGCGTTCCGGACCCCGTCCGCGTCGGCGACCAGCAGCACCTTGGCACCGGCGGTCTCGTACATGTACCGCACGCGATCGGCGGGTGCGGCCACGTCGACGGGGACGTACTGTCCACCGGCCGCGACGACCGCGTGGATCGCGACCATCATCTCCACCGAACGCGGGACACACAGGGCCACAGCGACATCGGGGCCGACTCCGGCGGCGATCAGATCGCGGGCGAGCGTGTTGACCCGGGCGGCGAACTCGGCGTAGGAGACCTCGCGGTCGCCGAAGACGAGCGCGGTGGCCTCGGGGGTGCGCCGCGCCTGTGCCGCGACGGCGTCACTGACCGTCTGCACGGGTGGCAGGTCCACCCGCTCGCCCCATTCCGCGGACTCGGTGGTGGCCGTCGTCTCGGCCGCGACGAACGGCGCATCGCCCACCGCCTTGTCGGGCGCCGAGGTCAGCGCGTCGAGCAGGCGGATGAAGCGTTCGCCGAATTCCAGCATCGTCGGCTCGTCGAACAGATCTGTCGCGTAGTCGAGGTTGACCGGCCAGGTCTCCCCGGCGGGCCGGGAGGAGACCGTGATCCAGAGGTCGATCTGTGAGGAGACCATCACGTCCGCATACGGGGTCACCGTGATCCCCGCCGCGTCGCCGAGCGCCTCGGCGGCGGTTGCCGACGGACTGAACGAGAACATGACCTGAGCGAGCGGGGCGAAGGCCTCCGAGCGCACGGGACTGAGCCGGTCGACCACCGTCTCGAAGGGGACGTCGGCGTTGGCGAACGCGTTCAGGTCGACGTCGCGAACCGCCGACAGGAGCTGCTCGAACGGCTGCGCGCCGTCGATCAGGGTGCGCAGCACCAGCGTGTTCACGAACATGCCGACCAGCGGGTCGAGCTCGGCCTGGCCGCGCCCGGCGATCGGTGTGCTGACGACGATGTCGTCGGTGGCCGACAGTCGTGCCAGCAGGACCGCCACCCCGGCGTGGAGCACCATGAACGGCGTGACGTCGGCGCCACGTGCCACCTCGGTGATCCGCTCGCCGATCGCGGC
The DNA here is from genome assembly GCF_001418765.1 of Gordonia sp. HS-NH1. Taxonomy (NCBI): domain Bacteria; kingdom Bacillati; phylum Actinomycetota; class Actinomycetes; order Mycobacteriales; family Gordoniaceae; genus Gordonia; species Gordonia sp. HS-NH1. The sequence continues at coordinate 122,004 of NZ_LIYC01000006.1, read as the reverse complement.
CGGGATCTCGACCCGCGCGCGGGCGCCCCGTCCGGAGGCCACCGGCGGTCGCGGACGATCCGCGGGCAGTTCGAGCACGTCCGGAACACCGGCGAGTTGCTCTGCCCAGTAGGCCAATTGACGACCGACGACCGAGTCCGGGTCCTCGACCGAGCCCAGCACGGTGTGCTGCCAGATCGCGTAGTCCGCGAATTGCACGGCGAAAGGCGGGAACTGCGGCTCGTGCCCGGCGACGCGGGCGCTGTAGGCGGTGACGAGGTCGGACACCAGCGGTGCCATGGACTCGCCGTCGGCACCGATGTGGTGGAACACCACGGCGAGCACGAACTCGCCGGACTCGACCGGCCACAGGCGCGTGCGCAGCGGCCATTCCTCGGTGACGTCGAATCCCCTTGTCACCGCGGCGAAGATCTCGTCCTCGGAGTCGACGACCTGCCAGTCGAGCCGGCCCGCGACCGAGTCCTGCGGATGCACGAGCTGGTAGGGCACACCCTCGACATCGGGGAACGTCGTACGGAGGACCTCATGCCGACGTACGACGTCGCCCAGTGCGGTACGCAGCGCCTCGACGTCGAGGTCGCCGGACAGCCGCAGCACGATGGTCATGTTGTGGGTGGGTGCACTCGGATGCAGGCGGTTGAGGAACCACATGCGCTGCTGCGCGAACGACAGCGGAATCCGTTCGGGCCGTGGTGACACCGCCACCACGGGCGCGATCCGGGAGCCGCGACCGGTCAGCGCCGCCACCAGCTCGCGGACCGAGGGCGCCTCGAAGACGTCGCGGACCGAGACCTCGACCCCCAGGGCGTCGCCGACGCGGGCGCTCACCCGCATGGCCGACAGGGAGTTCCCGCCCAGGTCGAAGAAGCTGTCGGTGACACCGACACGGTCGACCTGCAACAGTTCGGCGAACACGCCGGCGACCGCGGTCTCCTCGGGAGACTCTGGGGCCACGTACTCGCCCGCGGCGAACTCGGGCTGCGGCAGCGCCCGTCGGTCCACCTTGCCCGAGGTCGTCCGGGGCATCTCGGGCAGCGCCATCCAGACGGTCGGGCGCATGAACTCGGGCAGTCCCCGCACCGCGGCGTTCCGCACGGAGTCGAGATCGACGTCCTCGCCCGGGCGGCCGGCGACGTAGGCGACCAGTTGCTCGCCCCCGCCGGGGGCGGTCGCGACGACCACCGCGACGTGTACGACACCGGGTGCGGAGGCCAGCACCGACTCGATCTCGCCCAGCTCGATCCGCTGTCCGCGGAGTTTCACCTGGAAGTCGGCGCGTCCCAGGTACTCCAGGACGCCGTCGGTGTTCCACCGTGCCCGGTCCCCGGTGCGGTAGAGCCGTCCGCCGCGCGGGTCGAAGGGATCGGCGACGAAGGTCTCGGCGGTGAGGCCCGGCCGGGAGGCATAGCCGCGTGCCAGCTGCGGTCCGCCGAGGTACATCTCGCCCGGAACGCCGGGGGGTACCGGACGCAGTCGATCATCGAGGACGTACACCGTGGAGTTCCACACCGGTGAGCCGATCGGGATGTTCGGCGCCGGCGCGTCCACGCGGCCGTAGGTGATGTCCACGGTCGCCTCGGTCGGACCGTACTGGTTGTACAACCCGAGTTCCGGGAGCAACCGCAGCAGGCCGCCGGCCAGCGCGGGGCTCAACGCCTCGCCGCCGGAGAAGATCCGTCGCATCGATCCGAGGTCGGCGTCGCCGGCGCCGGTGGCACCGTCGAGGAACGCCGCGAGCATCGACGGGACGAACTTCGCGGTCGTCACGCGGTGACGTTCGATGAGCCGGGCCATGTAGACGGGGTCCCGGTGCCCACCGGGTTCGGCGACGACCACGGGGGATGCGGCGTGGATGCCGCCGAAGTAATCCCACACGGATGCATCGAAGGTGTAGGGCGTCTTCAGGAGGAAGACGTGCTCGCCCGGTCCGTTCGATTCGCTGAACCACTCCAGGGTGTTGCGGAGTGCGCCGTGGGTGACGGTGACGCCCTTCGGACGTCCCGTCGAACCGGACGTGAAGATCGTGTAGACGGCGTGACCCGGCAGCACGCGCCGACTCCGGTCGCGGGCTCCGACCGGCGCGACCGCGAGGTCGACGGGTCCCGAGGCGTCGACGACGACCACCGGCAGGTCGATGTCCGCGAGCGCTTCCGGCCGGTCCCGACCGGTCAGGACCAGGGCGACGCCGGCCGTGTCGAGCATGTACCGGGTCCGCTCGACCGGGGACTCGGTGTCGATCGGCACGTACTGGCCACCGGCCGCCACGATCGCGTGCACGGCCACCATCACCTCGACCGATCGGTCGATGCAGACGCCGACCGCGACATCCGGACCGACTCCGAGCGAGATCAGTTCGCGCGCAAGCGTGCTCACGCGTGCCGAGAACTCGGTGTAATCGACGACGCGATCGCCGAAGAGGATCGCGGGCCGGTCGGCCGCACGCGCGCGGGCGTCGGCGACCAGGTCGACCACGGTGTGGTCGCCGCTGATCTCGACCTCGGTTCCGCGAGACCACGCCGCGACGTCGAGGCCCTGGGTCTCCGACACCAGCGCGAGGTCGGCGGTGAGCTCGCGGGGCCGACGGGCGACCGTCTCCAGGATGTGCACCAGCACGTCGCCGAAGACCCGGATCTGGTCGTCACCGAAGGCGGCGGGAAGGTACTTGAGCTGCAACGACACCCGGCCGCCCGCCGCGGCGGTGATCAGGTTGATCGGGTAGTGCGTGGTGCTGCGCGAGTCGACGTCCGCGACGACCAGGCCATCGGTCAGCCCGTCGGGCACCGTGTCCGGCGACGACAGCGCGTCGGTGTCGATGGGGAACGACTCGTGCACGGTCAGCGTGTCGAACAGCTGGTTCGTTCCGGTGAGGGCGGTCAGCTCCGCCAGACCGAGGTGCTGGTGGTCCATCACCGCCACCTTCGACGACTGCAGCCGGCGGAGCACCTCGACGATGGTCGACGCCGGGTCGACGTCGACGACGCTGGGCAGGGTGTTGATGAACAGACCGACCATGGTCTCGACACCGGGCAGATCGGCCGGGCGCCCGGAGACGGTCTCGCCGAAGACGACGACGCGACTGCCGGTCATCCGCGACAGGAGCACGGCCCACGCGAACTGCATCACCGTCGCGACGGTGACGCCCTCGGTCCGGGTCAGTTCCTCGAGACCCGCGGTGGTCTCTTCGTCGAGCATCACCCGGTACTGACGGGGGAGTTCGTCGTCGGTCGCCTCCAGGCCGGGCGCCACGAGGGTCGGTCCCTCGACGGGTTCGAGCACCTCTCGCCAGACGGCAAGTCCCGCATCGCGATCCGAAGCAGCCAGTCGCCGCACGTGATCGGCGAAGTCGAGACCGGTCGCGCCGGTCTGGCCGGTGTAGGTCTCGCCGGTGGCGTAGAGCGCGAGGAGGTCGGCCAGGACGAGCGGACCCGACCACCCGTCCATCAGGATGTGGTGGTTGGTCACCACGAGATGCGCCTGATCGCCGTGCCACACCAGCACGAATCGCACCAGCGGCGGGCGACTCAGATCGAAACGCGTGAGGCGTTCGGCGTCGACGATCCGCTGGATCTCCGCGGCCACCGTGTCACCCGGTTCGTCTGCCGGGAGTTCGACGACCCGCCAGGGGATCTCGACCTCCGCGGGAATCACCGCGACGACGGCACCGCCACCGGTGCGGAGGTAGGCCGAGCGCATGACCCGGTGCCGGGCGAACAACTGCTCGGCTGCGCCGCGCAGGCGCTCGCCGTCGACCCGGCCGCCGAGCGTCAGGACGACCTGGGTCACGTAGACGTCGACCGCACCGGCGTCCGCGCCGGCGGCTGCCAGCTGGGCCTGGAAGTACAGACCCTGCTGCAACGGGGTCAGCGGCCACACCGCCGAGCCCGGGTACGTGCGGGCCAGGTCGTCGAGATCGCGCTGGGTCACGTGCGTACCCGGGACGTCCGACGGGGACAGACCGATCCGGGTGCCGCGGTTCACCAGGTCCGTGAGAGCCGACAGTTCGGCCGCCCACAGCTCCAGCAGGTCCGCGACCTCGTCGGCCGCGAACAGCGCCTGCGGGAAACTCGCCCCGGCGACGAGCCGGCGGTTTCCCTGCTCGTCGTGCGCCGTGGTCACGCTGACCCCCAGAGCACTCAGCGCCACCATCCGTCCGGACGCCGACGACCCGAGGATCGGAGCGTCCGGCGCATTGGTGAACGGCAGGGGCTCGGATTCGGAAGCGGCAGCGCCGCCGCCGGCCCCGAAGTAGTTGAAGGAGATGCTCGGGAGTGGACGTGCGGCCAGCTCGGCGGACTGTCCGTACCGGAGCCAACCGAAGCCGATCCCGTTGTCCGGCTGCGCGAGTCGCTCCTCCTTCGCCGCCTTCACCGCGTGCACGACGTCGGCGCCGGGGTCGAGGCGCACCGGTACGAGCGTCGTGAACCAGCCGACCGTCCGGGACAGGTCCGCGCGGCGCGCTGCCTCGCCGGTGGCGAGCACCTCTTCGTATCGGCCGTGTCCCTCGGTGAGGACGGTGACCGGTGCGGTGTCGTTGATCTCGCGGCGCGACTGCCACGATCGGACCGCCCGCGCGAAGGCGCCGAGCAACACGTCGTTGACGTTGCCGCCGAACGCTTCCGGCACCGTGGTCAACACCGACCGGGTGACCGTCGGCGAGATCTCGTGCGAGATGTGCCGTTCGGTCGCCATCCGGTCCTGGTCGCGGTCCAGCGTGACGCCGAGCGGGGTGGGTCGCGCGGGCAACCGGTCCAGCCAGTGATCCACCTGATCGGACCACGATCCGGACTTCGCGGCGAGGGTGTTCGTCCACGCCTGCGCGCTGGTCTGTTCGGCGCGCAGCTCGATGTCCCGACCGTCGGAGAGCTGTGCCCACCCGGTGATCAGGTCCTCGATGAGGATGGGCCACGACACGGCATCGACACCGAGGTGGTGGATGACGAGCAGGACCCGGCCGACGCCGTCCCGATCGTGGATCAGCGCGGCACGCACCAGGCGCCCGGTACTCGGATCCAGGGTGGCCGAGACGGTCTCGAATGCGGTGCGGACATCGGCGTCGAACGCCTCGGTGCCGGTCGCGGCGGTGCTGGTGGCCTCGATGACCGCGTCCGCGGCGTCGAACCGGCCACCGGCCGACGATCGCCACTCCCCCTCGACGAGTTCCAGGCTCGCGCTGAGCATCGGGTGGCTCTCGACGAGAGCCGAGAGCAGGCCGGCCAGCGACGCGACGTCGAGTCCGGCCGGCGCCCGCAGAACCGCGGCCTGCACGAAGTCGGCGAAGTCGGCTGCGTCCTGGGCGTGTTCGATCATCCAGTGCACGACCGGCGACACCGCGAGCGAACCGGCGCCCGCCTGCTCGGACTCCTCCAGCATCGGCAGCCGCGCCGCATCGTCGTCGGCGGCCGCGGCCATCGCGCGGATGGTGCGGTGTTCGAAGATCTCCCGCGGCGACAGGTCGAGTCCGGCGGCGCGGGCCGCCGACGCGAGCTGGATCGACATGATCGAGTCGCCGCCGAGAGCGAAGAAGGACTCGGTGACCGACACCCGATCGAGCCCGATCAGGTGGGCGACGATGGACGCGAGGACTTCCTCGGTCGCGGTCGCGGGTGCCACGTGGACGTCGGTGTGGACCCCGAAGTCCGGTTCCGGCAGCGCCTTCCGGTCGATCTTGCCGGCGGTGTTGAGTTCGAGGTGCGGCAGCCGCACCCAGATCGTCGGCCGCATGTACTCGGGCAGTTCGGCGGCCACGGTCGACTTGACCAGGTCGAGGTCGACGTCCGCAGGGGCGACGTAGCCGACGAGGTGATCGGCGCCGGTGGGCGCCTTGGCCACGGTCACCGCGGTGTGCACGACACCCGCGACGGTCGCGATCACCGATTCGATCTCGCCGAGCTCGATGCGCTGGCCGCGCAACTTCACCTGGAAGTCGGTGCGGCCCAAGTATTCCAGGGTCCCGTCGGCACGCCACCGCACGAGGTCGCCGGTGCGGTACAGGCGTGAACCGGGCGCCCCGAACGGGTCTGCGACGAACCGCTCGGCGGACAGGTCGGGACGCGCCGCGTAGCCGCGCGCGAGCTGGACGCCACCGAGGTAGAGCTCGCCGGGAACCCCAGCCGGGACGGGCCGCAACCGGGCATCGAGCACCCAGGTGGACGTGTTCGCCACGGGGGTCCCGATCGGGATGAGCGCGGGCGCCGACGAGACGTCGGCGACGGCCACCTCGACCGCCGCCTCGGTGGGACCGAAGAGGTTGACGATCGCGACGCCCGGCAACACTGCCGCGACCTTCGCGACGACCGCCGGCGGCAGTGCCTCACCGGAGGCGAAAACCCATCGCAGCGAGGACATCTCGGCAAACCGAGCAGCCGGTACGAGATCGAGGAAGATCGACATCATCGACGGCACGAAGTGGACCGAGGTGGCCTCGGTGGACACGATCAGGTCCGCGAGATAGTCCGGATCGGTGTGGCCACCCGGGCGGGCGACGACCATGGTCGCCCCGGTCAGCAACGGACCGAAGAGCTCGGGCACCGAGACATCGAAGGTGTACGGCGTCTTCTGCACGATCCGGTCGCCGACCGCCCACGGGAACTCACCGAGTCCCCACCAGAGGCGGTTCATCACGGATGCGTGCGAGACCGTCACGCCCTTGGGGCGACCGGTGGACCCGGACGTGAACAGCGTGTACGCGGCGTGGTCGCCACGGAGCGGGGCCAGCCGTTCGGCGTCGGTGACCGGCTCGGCCTCACCGACCGCCTTCGAGGCATCGACGTCGAGGACGGTGACCAGATCGCCGAGACCCTCGATGGCCGACGGTCGGGCACCCGACGCCGACAGCACGAGCCGCACCCGCGCGGTGTCGATCATGTACTGCACGCGGTCGGCGGGAGCCGCGGTGTCGATCGGGACGTACTGTCCGCCTGCGGCGTGCACGGCGTGTACGGCGACGACCATCTCGACCGACCGGTCGATGCAGATCCCGACCGCCACCTCGGGCCCGACCCCGAGCCCGATGAGTGTGCGTGCGAGATCGGCCACACGCGAACCGAATTCCCCATAGGTGAGCCGGCGGCCCTCGAACTCGATCGCGACCGTGGCGGGGTCGGCGGCGATCCGCGCGGCGACGGCCGCGGGGATGACGGGTTCGCCGAACTCCTGTGTCGCACCGACGGACCAGTCGTCGACCTGTGCGCGGTCGGTCCCGGAGACGAGTGCGAGATCCCCGACCGCGCGCGTCGCACGGCCGGAATCGGTCATGTCCCGCAGCAGGGCCACCAGCCGACCGGCGAGTTCGCTCACCGTGTCGGCCTCGAAGAGATCGCGCGCGAAGATGACGGTTCCCGTCCACGGCCGGCCGGGCACGTCGGCGGCGACCGCGAAGGCCAGGTCGAGCTGTGCCGACACCTCGGGTGGCTCGACCGGTGTGATCGTGAGTCCGGACAGGACTGCCGCGTCGGAACCGGAGCCGCCGCCGGCTGCGGGCCCGGACTGGTCCAGGGTGAACAGGACCTGCGCGAGCGGCGCGAAGGCCTCGGAACGGATGGGGTCGAGGTGTTCGACGAGGGTCTCGAACGGGATGTCGGCGTTGGTGAACGCGTCGAGATCGGTTGCGCGCACCTGGGCGAGCACCTCGTCGACCGTCATTCCCGGGACGATGCGGGAGCGGAGCACCAAGGTGTTGACGAACATGCCGACGACCGGGTCGAGGACGCGCGATCCACGACCGGCCACCGGGGTGGCGATCGCGATGTCGTCGGTGGCGGACAGTCGCGCCAGCAGCACCGCGAGCGCGGCGTGCACGACCATGAACGGCGTGACGCCGTGGGCACGTGCCGCGGAGTTCACCGCGTCGGCGACCTCGGCAGGGATCTCGAACGCGATGCGCCCGCCCCGTGTGGAGGCGACGGCCGGGCGGTCGTGATCGGTCGGCAGTTCCAGGACGTCGGGCAGTCCGGCCAGGCGTCCGGTCCAGTGGGCGAGCTGCCGGCCGAGGACCGAATCGGGGTCGTCGGCCGAACCGAGCACCTCGTGCTGCCAGATCGCGTAGTCGGCGAACTGGATCTCCAGAGGCTCGAAAACCGGTGCGTCCCCGGCACTTCGGGCGACGTAGGCGGTCACGACATCGGCGACGAGCGGCTTGCGGGATTCACCGTCGGAGGCGATGTGGTGGGTGACGACGCCCAGCACGTGGGTCTCGGCGTCGACCTGCCACAGGCAGGCCCGAACCGGCCACTCCCGGGACACGTCGAACCCGCGGGTGACCGTGCGCTCGAAGTCCTCGGCCGTCGTGACAACGGAGAACTCGAGCCGCGCGGGGACCTCGTCGGCAGCCGAGACGCGTTGGAACGGGCCGTTGTCGTCCTGGGCGAACGTGGTGCGCAGGACCTCGTGACGGACCACGACGTCGACGATCGCCGCGCGCAGTGCCGCCACATCGAGGTCACCGACCATCCGGACGACGGTCGGGATGTTGTACGTCGGCAACGTCGGATCGAACTGGTTGATGAACCACATCCGTTGCTGGGCGAAGGACAGCGGGATTCGGTCCGGCCGCGGGGACGCCGCGACGACCGGCGGCAGGGCCCGGCCGCGCTCGCGGGTGCGCGCCACCAGCTCGCGCACCGTCGGAGCGTCGAAGATGTCCCGCACCGACACCTCGACCCCGAGGGCGTCGGAGATCCGGGCGGCCAGCCGCATCGCGGACAGGGATGTGCCACCGATGGCGAAGAAGTCGTCGGTCGCGCCGACCCGGGCGACGTCGAGCAGCCCGGCGAAGATCTCGGCGACCTCGGACTCCTGGCCCTCGGCCGGGGGCACGTACTCGCCGGCGGTGAACTCCGGTGCCGGAAGCGCACGACGATCGACCTTGCCCGAGGTGGTCAGCGGCATCCGGTCCACGACCATCCACGTCGTCGGCACCATGAACTCCGGGAGCCCGCGCCGCGCGACGTCCTTGACCGTGTCGGCGTCGAGCTCGACGCCCGGTCCGGCCGCCAGGTAGGCGACCAGCTGCTCGCCGCCCCCGGCCGGGGCGGCGACGGTCACGGCGGTGTGCACGACACCCGGCGCCGATCCCAGCACCGACTCGATCTCGCCCAGTTCGATGCGCTGACCACGCAGCTTCACCTGGAAGTCGTTGCGGCCCAGGTATTCGAGCTCACCCGCGGCGTTCCAGCGCCCACGGTCACCGGTGCGGTACAGCCTCGCGCCCGCCGGCCCGAACGGGTCGGCGACGAAGGTCTGGGCGGTGAGCCCGGGCCGTGAGGCGTACCCACGCGCCAGCTGGACCCCGCCCAGGTACAGCTCGCCGGCCACTCCGACGGGGACCGGACGCAGGCGTGCGTCGAGTACGCGCACCGTCGAATTCCAGACCGGGGTACCGATCGGGATGTTCTGGGCCGGCGGCCGGGTGACGGCGCCATAGGTGATGTCGACGACGGCTTCGGTGGGGCCGTACTGGTTGACCAGCAACGCATCCGGGAGCGCGGCGGCCAGTCCCGTCGCGAGACCCGGGAGGAGCGCCTCGCCACCGGAGAAGATCCGGCGCAGGCCGGCGAGCCTCTCGATGCCGACACCGGTGGCGCCGTCGAGGAAGGCGGCGAGCATGGAGGGCACGAATTTGACCGTGGTGACACCGTGGCGCTCGATGAGCCCGGCGAGGTGACGCGGGTCGCGGTGTCCGCCCGGTTCGGCGACGACAACCGCCGAGGCGGTGAACACCGGACCGAAGAACTCCCAGACCGAGGCGTCGAAGGTGTACGGGGTCTTGAGCAGGAACCGATGCGGCCCTTCGCCGTTCGAGTCGCTGAACCATGCGAGAGTGTTGCGCAGCGCACCATGGGTGACGGTGACGCCCTTCGGCCGTCCCGTCGATCCGGACGTGAAGATCGTGTAGACGGCGTTGTCCGGATGCACGACACCGAGACGGTCGGCATCGGTCACCGGAGGCACGGGCGCATCCGGCAGCGCGGCCGAGGCGTCGACGCGCAGGATCCGGCCCCGGAAGTCGTCGAGGACGGCGGGGACCGGCCCGGGGCCGACGACGACGGTCGACACACGCGCGGTGTCGAGGATGTACTGCCCGCGTTCGGCCGGGCTCTCCGTGTCGATGGGAACGTATTGGCCACCGGCCGCGACGATTCCGTGCACCGCGACCATGATCTCCACCGAACGGTCGAGACAGACGCCGACGGCGACATCGGGACCGACACCCGCGTCGACGAGCTCGCGGGCCAGCAGCGAGACGCGCGCCGCGAATTCGGTCTGGTCGACCACGCGGTCGTCGAAGATGACCGCGGGCGCATCGGGAGCCGACGCGGCGTTCGCCGCCACGAGATCGGCGACGGTCTGCGGTGCACCCACCTCGACCCGCGCGCCCGCCGCGAAGTCGTCGAGACGCGACGACTCGGCAGGCAGCACGAGGTCGGTGTCGCCGACGGGACGAGACGGTGCGCTCAGCACACCGGTCAGAATCGCGACGAGCCGCTGGGTGAGGGTGTCGATCGTCGAGGGGTCGAAGAGGTCGGTCGCGTAGATGACCGAACCGGCCCACCGGCGTCCGTCGTCCCCGCGGTCGATCGCGAAGTTCAGGTCGACCTTCGCGCCCGGAGCCTCCTGCGGCAGCGGTTCGAAGCTCAGGTCGCCGACGGATCCGCCCTGTTCGGCGTCGATCGCGAAGTCGGCCGAGGCCGACTGGTCGAACGTGAGATTCACCTGGGCGAGCGGGGCGAAGGCCTCCGTCCGGACCGGGTTGAGCTTCTCCACGAGCGTCTCGAACGGAACGTCGGCGTTCGCGAAGGCATCCAGATCGGTCGTTCGCACGCGGTCCAGCAGGGACTCGAAGGACTCGGTGCCGTCGACCGGGACCCGGAGGACGAGCGTGTTCACGAACATGCCCACGAGCGGGTCGAGGGACGCCTTCCCGCGCCCGGCGATCGGGGTACCGATGACGATGTCGTCGCCGGACGAGAGCCGCGCGAGCAGGACTGCGAGGGCCGCGTGCACGACCATGAACGGGGTGACCGCCCGCTCGGCCGCCACCCGTTCGATCGCGGTCCCGACCTCGGTCGGGATCTCGAAGTCGAACCGGTCGCCGCGCTGCGACGCCACGGCCGGACGCGGACGGTCGGTGGGCAGTTCGAGCAGATCCGGCGCACCGGAGAGCCTGCTGATCCAGTGGTCGAGCTGGGCGGCGATGAGCGAGTCGGGGTCTCCGGCCGAGCCGAAGACGTCGTGCTGCCAGAGCGCGTAGTCGGCGAACTCCACCTCCAGCGGGGCGAACACCGGATCGCGGCCCTCGGCGCGGGCGCCGTACGCGGTGAGCAGGTCGGCGAGCATCGGTTTCATCGACTCGCCGTCGGCGGCGATGTGGTGGACGACCACCACGAAGACGAATTCGCCCGCGCTCACCGGCCACAGTCGGGCGCGGATCGGCCAGTCGACGGTGACATCGAAGCCGTCGGTCACCGCGGACTCGATCTCGGACTGGGAGCCGACGACCGCCCAGTCCAGCCGGTCGACCTCGTCCGGACCGTCGATGCGCTGGTGGGGGACGCCGTCGATCTCGGGGAAGGTGGTGCGCAACACGGCTTGTCGTGCGACGAGGTCGGCCACCGCGGCCCGCAGCGCGTCGGTGTCGAGGTCGCCGCGCAACCGCAGTGCGATCGGGATGTTGTAGGCCGACGACGCGGGCTCGAACCTGTTGATGAACCACAGGCGTTGCTGTGCGAACGACAGCGGGACCTGCTCCGGGCGCGGCGACACGACCGTCACCGGCGGCAGACCGGATCCGCGTCCGGACACGGCCGTCACCAGATCACGGACCGACGGCGCCTCGAACACGTCCCGGACCGACACCTCGGCGCCGAGCGCATCGGCGATGCGGGAGGCGAGGCGGGTCGCCGACAGCGAATTGCCGCCGAGGTCGAAGAAGCTTGTCGTGACCCCGATCTCGTCGACGCCGAGCACCTCGGCGAAGACCTGCGCGACCGCGGTCTCCTGCGGGCCGGCGGGCGCGACGACATCCTCGACGACGGTGGCCGAGTCGGGTACCGGGAGGGCCTCACGATCGAGCTTGCCGTTCGCCGTCAGGGGCAGGGTCTCGAGGTCGACGATCTGGTCCGGGACCATGTACGACGGCACCGCACGGCCGGCGATTCGCCGGACCTCGGCGACCTCGACCGCGTTCTCCGTGTCGCGGACGAGGTAGCCGATGAGTTGCTCACCGCGGCCGGGGATGTCGACGACACGCGCGGCCGCCGCACTCACACCCGGCACGGCCAGGAGCGCCGCCTCGATCTCACCGAACTCGATCCGGTAGCCACGCAACTGGACCTGAGCGTCACCGCGGCCGAGGTACTCGATGTCCTCGCCCACGCGGCGGGCCAGATCGCCCGTGCGGTACATCCGGGATCCGGGCTCACCGTAGGGCGAGGCCACGAAACGTGTCGACGACAGCCCGGCACGTTTCAGGTACCCCTGCGCGAGTTGCCCACCGGTGACGTACATCTCGCCGACGATGCCCTCGGGCACCGGACGCAGACGGTCGTCGAGTACGTGGATGGCCAGCGAGCCGAGCGGGCGGCCGATGAAGCTCGCGTCGTCGGCCGTCACCGACTGCGGGTCGAGCGGACGGAAGCTGACGTGCACGGTCGTCTCGGTGATGCCGTACATGTTGACCAGCGACGTGGTCTCGCCCGGATGGTCGTCGAACCAGCGGCGGACCTGTTCGAAGCTGAGCGCTTCGCCGCCGAACACGATGTAGCGCAACGACAGTGCGGTCCGGCGGCGCCGGCGGGCCTCGGCGAGCTGATAGAACGCCGACGGCGTCTGGCTCAGCACGGTCACGTGTTCGCGCGCCAGCAGGTCGAGGAACTCCTCCGGAGCCCGGGCCAGGTCACGGTCCACGAGCACGAGACGGCCGCCGGTCAGCAGCGGTCCCCACAACTCCCAGACCGAGAAGTCGAACGCGTACGAATGGAACATCGTCCACACGTCGGTCTCGTCGAACTCGAAATCACCAGCGGCGGTGTCCATCAGCGTGACGACATCGCGATGGGTGACCTCGACGCCCTTGGGGCGCCCCGTGGAGCCCGACGTGTAGATCACGTAGGCGCGCGAATCGGGATGAACCGCAGCGGTTTCCGGATTCGCACCGGCACCGTCGGCCACGAGCTGCCCGACCGGCACCACCGGCGTCGCCCCCAGTTGCGACCATAGCTCGAGGTCCGCGGTCGTGTCGTCGACGATCACCGCGCTCGGTGCGGAATCGTCGACGATGAAGCGCAGACGGTCGACCGGGTTGGTGGTGTCCAGCGGCAGGTAACCCGCGCCGCAACGCAGCACACCCAGGATCGACGCGACGAGATCGACGCCCCGCGACGTCGCCACGGCGACGAGATCCCCGGACCGGACACCTCGCGCCCGCAGGGACGCGGCGATCGCCGCCGACCGCCGGCCGAGTTCGCGGTAGTCGACCGAGGTCTCGGTGTCGGTGACGGCCGGACGCTCGGCATGTGCGACCACCGAACGGCCGAACAGTTCCACCAGTGACGAGTCCGTGTTCGCCGTGCGGGTGACCGGCGGTGTGATCTCGCGGCGGTACTCCGCGTCGTCGAGCAGCGAGATCGCCCCGACCTCGATGGCCGGATCCGCGACGACACCGGTCAGGATTCGGACCAGCGCATCGGAGTACACCTGCACCTGTCGCTCGTCGAAGGCCGCGGGCAGGTACTTCAGTTTGAGCTCGATGCGGTCGCCGACCACGCCGGTCACCAGGTTCAGCGGATAGTGGGTCGAGTCGGTCGCGTCGAGATCCTCGATCCCGATGCCGCCCGCGTCGGCCCCCTGCTTCAGCGACTGGGCGTCGACCGGGTAGGACTCGTGCACCGCGAGGGTGTCGAACAGTTGTCCGCGGCCGACGAGGGCCGTCAGCTCGGGCAAGCCGAGGTGCTGGTGGTCGAGCACCGCGACCTTCGAGGCCTGCAGCGCGTCGAGGACGTCGGCGGCCCGGGCGGTCGGATCGACATCCGCGACCGCGGGCAGCGTGTTGATGAAGAGGCCGACCATCGTCTCGACGCCGTCCAGATCGGCTGGGCGACCGGAGACGGTCTCGCCGAACACGACCGACTGCTGCCCGGTGATGCGCGACAGCAGCACCGCCCAGGCGAACTGCATCACCGTCGAGACGGTGACCCCTCGTGCACGCGTGAGATCCTCGACGGCAGAGGTGATCTCGGCCGGGAGTAGTACGCTGTGGTCGCGCGGCAGCTGATCGGAAGTCGCCTCGCGGCCCGCGCCGACGAGCGTCGGCTCGTCGACCGCGGCCAGTACCGAGCGCCACGCCGCCAGACCCGCGTCGGTGTCGGATGCGGCGATGTACCGCAGGTAGTCGAGATAGTCCCCCTGCGCACCGGCCTCGGCGGCGACGGTGCCGGTGTAGGTCTGACCGGTGGCATACAGCGCGAACAGATCGGCCATGATCAGCGGGCTCGACCAGCCGTCGATCAGGATGTGGTGGCTGGTGACGACCAGCGTCGACCGCGCGCCACTTCGGACGAGGACGAACCGCATGAGCGGGCCGGATTCGAGATCGAACGGCGTGACGCGCTCGGCCTGGGCGACCGCGGCGACACCGCTGTCGCCGTCCCGGCCGGCACCGGCCCCCGGCGTGTCAGTCGATTCGATATCAACTGTCCGCCAGGGGATGTCGACCGTATCCGGAACAACCGCGACGACCTCACCGCTGGGGACGCGCACGAAGCTGGACCGCAGCACCCGGTGGCGGACGAAGACCTCGCGCACGGCCTCGGCGAGACGGTCGGCGTCGACGTCGCCCTTGAGCGTGACGACCGCCTGCGCGGTGTAGACATCCACCGCCCCGGCCTCGCGGCCCGCCGCGGCGAGCTCGGCCTGGAACTGCAGGCCCCGCTGCAACGGCGAGAGCGGCCACACGTCGGCACCCGGATACCGCCGGGCGAGGTGATCGAGATCGTCCTGGGTGACGCGTGCGCCGAGGACATCCGACGGCGAGAGACCCGGGTCGCCGACGCGGGCGACCTCGTCGACGATCGCCGCGAGTTCGGAGTCCCAGCGCCGTGCGAGGTCGTCGACATCGCCGGCGGTGAGCACCCCGCGCGGGAAGGTGAAGCCGGCGACGAACTCCCGGCCGTCCTGGCCGATCGCGGTACCGGCGTTGATGCTCAACACATTCGGGACGACCATGGCGCCGGTGACCGTGCCCGGCAGGCGAGGTGCCGCCGGGTCGGGCAAGAACGGCATGCCCGTATCGTCCGCGGCGGCGTTCTCGCCGGCGGATGCGGTCCCGGCGACGTTGCCGAGGTAGTTGAACCCGATACTCGGCAACGGCCGACGGGACAGCTCGGTGTCGCCGTAGCGCAGCAGTCCGTAGCCGATTCCGTTGTCGGGCTGTCCGACCCGCTCTTCCTTGGCGACCTTGACCGTGTGCACGGAGTCGCCGCGCACGTCGATGGCCAGCGGCGCGATGGTGGTGAACCACCCGACGGTCCGGGACAGATCCACGGTCCGCGGATCGGTTCCGTGCAGCAGAGCTTCTTCGTACCGGCCGTGGCCCTCGAGCAGCAACGTCACCGGCTGGTCATCCGCGATCTCCCGGGCCTGCTGCCAGGACCGGACCGCGCGCGCCAGCGCCGCGACGAGGGCGTCGTTGACGTTGCCGCGGAAGGCGGTCGGCACCGTCGTCAGCAGCGCCTCGGTGACCGCCGAGCCGACGGTGTGCACGACGGTGTCGGTGGTCGACATGCGGTCACGTGCACGGTCGAGGGCACCACCGAGGTCGGTGACCCGTTCCGGCGACCGATCCAGCCAGTAGCGCAACTCGTCCGAGCGTCCGGCCCGCTGGGCGTCGAGCGCCGCGGTGAACGCACGCGCCGAGGTCGTCTCCGGTCGCAGCGAATACGCCTGGCCTCCTTGATGCTGCGCCCAGGCGGTCAGCAGGTCCTCGATGATCACCCGCCACGAGACGGCGTCGACACCGAGGTGATGGATGACGACCACGAGACGCGCATCGCCGTCCGGGGCGCTGACCAGCACGGCTGCGACGAGCCGCCCGGCGGTCGGGTCGAGGCGGCCGGAGGCGTCCTCGAAGGCGGCGACGACGGTGTCTGAGAAGCCGGGTTCGCCGACGGGCGCCGGACTCGTCATCGCGGTCACCGCACCGGGCTGCAGCGGCGCGACGCCGGTGTGCATCCGCCAGTCGCCCGCGCTCCCGCCGGGTTCGACCGAGGCACCCAGCATGGGGTGGACGTCGACCACCTGCGCCAGGAGTTCCTGTGCGATCTCGACGGTGAGCCCCTCGGGTGCGGTCAGCACCATCGACTGGGAGAAGTCGGCGAAGTCCGAGACGTCGTCGGTGTGTTCCAGGACCCAGGAGACCACCGGCGGGACGGTCATCGGACCGACGCCGCCACCGGGCAGTTCCGCCAGGGCGGGTACCCGGTCGCCGCGGGCGCCGACGGCACGGGCAATGGCGCGAACCGTCTTGTGCTCGAAGATGTCCCGCGGTGAGATGTCGATACCCGCCGCGCGGCAGGCCGACGCGACCTGGATGGACATGATCGAGTCGCCGCCGAGGGCGAAGAACGAGTCGGTGACGCTGACGCGTTCGAGCCCCAGCAGGCCGGCGATGATCGAGGCGAGCTGCTGCTCGACCGCGTTCTCGGGCTCCACGTGGTCGGATTCGACCTCGATCGTGGGCGCGGGCAACGCACGGCGGTCCAGCTTGCCCACCGGGGTCAGCGGGAGCGCTTCGAGGACGGTGATGCTCGCGGGCACCATGAACAGGGGCAGGCGATCCGCGAGATGCTCGCGCAGCGAAGCGATCTCGATGGTGTCGCGGGGCACCACGTAGGCGGCCAGCGCGGCCACCACCGACTGTCCGCTCGCGGCGAGTCCGCCGTCGGCGTCGACCCCCACGACGACCGCGGAGGCCACGGACGGGTGATCGGTCAGGACGTTCTCGATCTCACCGAGTTCGATGCGCAGACCGCGGAGCTTGATCTGGTCGTCGCTGCGTCCGACGTAGTCGACCGACAGCGTGCCGTCGGCGTCGACGACGATCCAGCGCACGACGTCGCCGGTGCGGTACATCCGGGCGCCCGGAGTCCCGAACGGGTTGGCGACGAAGCGCTCGGCGGTGAGTCCCGGGCGGCTGAGATAGCCCTGCGCCAGAGCAGGTCCGCTGACGAAGAGCTCCCCAGCCACACCGACGGGCACGGTGTGCAGACGGGAATCGAGGACTAGGAGGTCGACGCCGTCGATGGGCGGACCGATGAGGACCCGTTGATCGGATTGCATCGGCTCGCCGATCGTGACACCGATGGTGGTCTCGGTCGGACCGTAGAGGTTCTGGAATCGCAGCAGCGGCGCCCACCGCTCGCGGAGGGACTCCGGCACCGCCTCGCCGCCAGCGTAGACGGTGTGCAGGTCCGGCAGTCCGGCCGGCTCCAGGGACGCGAGCACCGTGGGCGTGAGGAAGGTGTGCGTGATGTGCTGTTCACGCATGAACTCCTGCAGCGGTTCACCGGCCACCGCATCGCGGTGGCGATAGATGACCGACGCACCTGCGGAGAAGGCCAGCAGATACTCCAGGACGAACGCGTCGAAGCTCGGCGACGCGAAGCCGAGCACCCGCGAGGTCTCCACGATCCCCGACCGCTTCGCGGCCTCGACCCCGAAGTTGCGGAGTCCGCCGTGGGTGACCGTGACGCCCTTGGGCAGACCCGTCGATCCGGACGTATAGATGACATAGGCGGTGTCGGCCACGTCGGCACGCGACCCTCGGTCGGCGTCGTCGATCGGTGAATCCGGGAGCCGTGCAACACTTGTCGTGACATCAGGGGCGTCGAGGTCGATCCAGCGCCCCCCGAAAGCACTCACGTCGGCAACACCGGTCCGGGTGAGCCCGATGGTCGCACCCGAGTCCGAGATCATGTGTGCGACACGGTCGGCCGGGTAGTCCGGGTCGATCGGCACGTATCCGGCACCGGTCTTGGCGACTGCCCAGATCGCCTCCACGAGGTCGACCGAACGCGGGATCACCAGTGCCACCAGCGTTCCGCGGCCGATGCCCTGGCCCAACAGGTGACGAGCCAGCCGGTTCGACGCCGAGTCGAGTTCACCGTAGGTGAGGGTGCGGTCGGGGTCGACGACCGCGGTGCGGTCGGTTCCGCCACGCCGGACCGCGGCGGCGAACAGCTCCGCCAGCGGCACGGCCGGGATCGCGGGTCGGCGGCCGACCGGGGTGATCATGTCGCGCTCGGCGGTGTCGAGCAGGTCGGCGTCCCCGACCGGCACGGTCGGATCGGTGACCAGCTCGTGCAGCAACCGGGCGAAACGGTCCATCATCCGCGCGACCGTCGCCTCGTCGAACAGGTCGGTGGCGTAGTTGACGCGACCGATCCAAGACCCGCCGCGTCCGCCGCGCAGACCGACCGTCAGGTCCACCTTCGCCGAGTTCTCCTCGGTCTCCACCACTTCGACGGCCAGGTCGTCGATGTCGGCGACGAGCGTGGACGGATCCGCGGGCGTGGGGTCGACGGTCAGCAGGATCTGGGTGAGCGGGGCGAACGCCTCGGACCGGGACGGTGCGAGCGCGTCGACGACCGCCTCGAAGGGCGCGTCGGCATGTGCGAACGCATCGAGATCGGTGACCCGCACCACGTCGAGGAGGTCGGCGAACCGTTGCGCCGGGTCGACCACGGTCCGCAGGACCAGCGTGTTCACGAACATCCCGACCAGCGGGTCCAGGGCGGCGTCGCCGCGACCGGCGATCGGGGTGCCGATGGCGATGTCGTCGGTGGCCGAGAGCCGCGACAGCAGCACCGCGAGTGCCGCATGGATGACCATGAACTCGGTCACGCCGCGCTGGGCAGCGAGCTCGCGGACGAGACCCGCTGTCGCCGAGTCGATCTCGAAGCCCACCTCGGCGCCTGCCATGGACGCGACCCTGGGACGCGGGCGGTCGGCGGGCAGCTCGAGCACCTCGGGGAGTCCGGCCAGCGCAGAGCGCCAGTAGTCGACCTGAGCCGACACCCGCGAGTCCGGGTCGTCGATCGAGCCGAGTTCACGACGCTGCCAGAGCGCGACATCGGCGAACTGCACCTCGAGCTCGGCGAAGTCCGGCGAACGCCCCTGTGAGCGCGCGACATACGCCGTCACGACGTCGGTGACCAGCGGACGCATCGACTCGCCGTCGCCGGCGATGTGGTGGATCACGATGAGGACGATGTGTTCGAGGTCGTCGACGCGGTGGACCCGGATCCGGATGGGTCGCTGCACTGCGACGTCGAAGCCGCCGGCGGCAGCCGCGAAGAGCTCGGATTCGTCGTCGACGATGGCCCAGTCGAGTTCGGCCCCGACCCCGGCGACGTCCCCGATGACCTGTCGCGGAGCACCGTCGATCGACGGGAACACCGTCCGGAGTACTTCCTGACGCTCGACGACGTCGACCATCGCCGCACGCAGGGCCGCGAGATCGAGCTTGCCGCGCAGGCGCAGGGCGATCGGGATGTTGTAGGCCGCGGACGCGGTGTCGAACTGGTTGATGAACCAGATCCGTTGCTGCGCATACGACAGCGGGATCGCGTCCGGTCGCGGGGAGACCGCCGTCACCGGCGGGAGGCCGGGCACGCGGTCGGCGACACGCTGCGCCAGTTCGCGCACGCTGGGAGCGTCGAACAGGTCGCGAACACTGACCTCGACGCCGAGTGCGGCACCGGCGCGGGCCGCCACCCGCATCGCGGCAAGCGAGTTGCCGCCGAGGTCGAAGAAGGAGTCCACCACCGAGATCCGGTCGGCTCCGAGCACTTCCGCGACAACGTCGGCGAGAGCGCGCTCGGCGGGGGTCGCCGGCTCGACGACCTCGGACTCGACGACGGTCGGTGCGGGCAGCGACCGGCGATCCACCTTGCCGGAGGCGTTGCGTGGCATCTCGTCGAGGACGACCCACAACGTGGGGCGCAGATGCGCGAGCAGTCTCTCGCCCGCGAAGGCGCGGATGGCCTCGACGTCCACGGTGTCACCCGGGTGACCGGTCAGGTAGGCCACGAGCGCATCGCCCGCGGGAGTCGTGGTGACCGCCGCGGCCACCGAGACCACGCCCGGCGCCGCCGCCAGCACGGCCTCGGTCTCGCCGAGTTCGATGCGCTGACCGTGGATCTTCACCTGGAAGTCGGTCCGACCGAGGTACTCGATGTCTCCGTCGGCGCGCCAGCGGGCGAGGTCGCCGGTGCGGTACAACCGCGCACCGGCGGGTCCGGCGGGGTCCGCGACGAACGACTGGGCGGTGAGGGCCGGTGCGGACGCATAGCCGCGGGCCATCTGCGCGCCACCGAGGTACAGCTCGCCCGGCACACCGGGCGCGACCGGGCGCAGACGTGCGTCGAGGATGCGTGCGGTCAGGCCGGACGCGGGCCGGCCGACGGTCACGACGTCGACAGGCTCGGTCAGCGTCGCGATCGTCGCGTCGACGGTCATCTCGGTGGGGCCGTACTGGTTCACGATCACCGCGTGCGGGGCGGCCGCGAGGGTCTGCTGGGCCACCGCGGGGGTGAGTGCCTCACCGCCGGTGAAGATCTGGCGCACCGAGGACAGACC
Organism: Gordonia sp. HS-NH1; assembly: GCF_001418765.1. Classification (NCBI taxonomy): domain Bacteria; kingdom Bacillati; phylum Actinomycetota; class Actinomycetes; order Mycobacteriales; family Gordoniaceae; genus Gordonia; species Gordonia sp. HS-NH1. Next base: position 101,373 of record NZ_LIYC01000006.1, on the reverse strand, counting down.
GGTGGCGGGATCGAAGGTCTCGTCGAGGAACACCGCGAGCAGCGACGGGACGAACTGCACGGAGGTCACCCGCTCGTCGGCGATGACGCGGGCCAGATGAGCCGGGTCCCGGTGGCCGTCGGGCGCGGCGACAACGGCGGTCGCGCCGGCGACGAAGGGCCAGAACAACTCCCAGACCGACGCATCGAAGGTGTACGGCGTCTTGACCAGCACCCGTTCGTCCGCCGGGTCGCCGGTGTAGGCGCCGAACCAGGACAGCATGTCGTGCAGGCCGCGATGCGTGACCGTCACGCCCTTGGGCTGCCCGGTCGATCCGGACGTGAACAACGTGTACACCGGATGTCCGCCGCGCAGGGGTGCCACACGGTCGGCAGTTGTCACGCGAGCCGAGCCGGCGGTGGCGAGCGAGTCGAGATCGACCGTGACGAGAGTCCCCGGGTTCGACAGTGACTCGGCCCAGCCCGGGATCTCGCCGCCGACGACGACCGTCGACGCCCCGGAGAGCGCGAGCTGCCGACGCACGACATCCGCCGGCGCCTCCGGATCGAGCGGCACGTATGTGCCGCCGGCGAGCACGATCCCGTGGATCGCCACCAGCATCTCGACCGATCGCGGCACGCCGACCGCGACGGGCACGTCGGGTCCGACCCCGTCGGCGACGAGGCGCCGCGCGAAGGCGTGGACCAGTGCACCGTACTCGGCATAGTCCAGAGTGCGGCCGTGTGCCCGGATCGCCACCCGGGAAGCATTGCGAGCGAAGGACTCTGCCAGTGCATCGGCGACCGTGACGGCCGGCTCCGGCAGAGCAGCGGTGTCGGCACCGCCGCCCCAGCGCGCGAGCGCCTCGTGTTCGGCTGCGGTCATCAGGTCCGCATCGCCGACGGGAGCCGAGGGGTCCGCAGTCAGGGTGTCGAGGAGGCGAACGAACCGGTCGGCGAAGAGACGCACCGACTCGGCGTCGTACAGGTCGGTCGCATAGAGCACCGATCCCTGCCAGTTGTCCCCGTTGTCGGCGATCCCGACGGTCAGATCGACACGCGCGGACAGGTCCTGCGGTTCGACGGGGGTCACGGCCAGTCCGCCGCCCTCCCCGATCGTCAGCGTCTGGGAGGCCAGATCGGCGATGGCCGACTGGTCGAACGCGAGCCACACCTGGGCCAGCGGTGCATAGGCCTCCGTGCGCAACGGGTTCACCCGTTCGACGACCGCCTCGAACGGGATGTCCGCGTTGGCGAAGGCCTCGAGATCGGTGCGGCGGACGTCGTCGAGCAACCGGCCGAAACCGGCCGCCGGGTCGACTCCGGTCCGGAGGACCAGCGTGTTGACGAACATGCCGACCATCGGGTCGAGAATCGACTGCCCGCGACCGGCGATCGGCGTGCCGACGGTGACGTCCTCGGTCGCCGACAGCCGCGACAGCAGCACCGCGAGCGCCGCATGCGCCACCATGAACGGAGTCAGCCCGCGATCGCGCGCCAGACGGGCGACACGCTCCGAAACATCCTGCGGCACACTGAACTCGATGCGCGCGCCGCGCTGCGAGGCCACCGCCGGACGCGGTCGGTCGGTCGGCAACTCCAGCACGTCGGGCGCCCCGTCGAGCTGCCGCGCCCAGTACTGCAACTGCGCACCGATGAGCGACGAGTCGTCGGTCGCGGAGCCGAACACCCGGCGCTGCCACAGGGCGACGTCGGCCATCTGGACCGGCAGCGGCCGGAAGTCGGGCGCGTTCCCGGCGACCCGCGCGGTGTACGCGGTGATCAGATCGGTCACCAGCGGTGCGAGGGATTCACCGTCGCACGCGATGTGGTGCACGACCATCCCGAGGACCGCCTCGGAATCTGAGATCTGGGAGAAGCCCACGCGCACAGGCAGTTCGGAGACGAGATCGAATCCGCCGAGCATCACCTCGGGCAGGGCCGATTCCGGCACCTCGCGCCAGTCGAGCATCGCGGCCGCCGACGACGGCTCGTGGACGAGCTGAGAGGCGTCGCCGTCGGCTTCGGGATAGGTGGTACGCAGGACCTCGTGGCGGGTCATGACGTCGAGCAGCGCCTGGCGCAGGGCGTCGGCGTCGACGCCGCCCTGCAGCCGCAGGACCATCGGGATGTTGTAGGCAGGCGATGCCGGATCGAACCGGTTGATGAACCACATCCGCTGCTGTGCGAGCGACAGCGGGATGCGGTCCGGGCGGGAGGCGACGGGTTCGATCGGGGGCAGTCCCGGCCGCTTCGAGGCTGCGGCGAGCGCGAGGTCCCGCACCGTCGGGGCGTCGAAGAGGTCACGGACCGTGAGGTCCACGCCGAGCGTCTCCGCGGCGCGGCCGACGATGCGGGCGGCCAGCAGCGAGTTGCCGCCGACGTCGAACACCGACTCGACGACGCTGATGTCCTCGAGACCGAGCACCTCCGCGAAGATGTCCCGCAGGGCTGCCTCGGTGTCGTTCTCGGGCGCCACGAATTCGGTTGTCGACGCGAGCACGGGGCGCGGCAGTGCGCCGCGATCGAGCTTGCCGTTCTGGGTCAGCGGCAGCCGCTCGACCGCCATGACGACGTCGGGGACCATGTACTCCGGCACCAGGGTCGCCACACGCCGACGCACGAGTTGTTCGTCGACCTCGGCGCCCGGCTCGGGAACCACGTAGGCGGCGAGGATCTCACCCCGCTCGGACAGGTCCACGACGCTGGCCGCACCGGCCGAGATCCCGTCGAGGCCGACGAGCGCGGCCTCGATCTCGCCGTATTCGATGCGGAAGCCGCGGAGCTGGACCTGGGCGTCGCCGCGACCGAGGTACTCGATGTCGTCACCGACGCGACGCGCCAGGTCGCCGGTCCGGTACATGCGATCACCGGAACCGTCGGGCGCGAACGGGTTCGCGACGAAGCGCGTGGCACTGAGCCCGGCCCGCCGGAGATAGCCCTGCGCGAGTTGTGTTCCGGTGACGTACATCTCGCCGATGACACCCTCGGGCACCGGTCGCAGTCGCGAGTCGAGGATGTGGATGTCCAGCGACGACAGCGGTCGCCCGATGAACGACGCGTCACCGGCCGACACCGCGTCGCGGTCCAGCGCGCGGTAGCTGACATGCACCGTGGTCTCGGTGATGCCGTACATGTTGACCAGCTGCGCGGGATCTGCCGGATTGTCGTCGAACCAGCGCCGAACCTGCTCGAAACTCAGCGCCTCGCCACCGAACACGATGTAGCGCAACGCGAGTGACGCCTGCCTGTGTCGCTGTGCGGCGATGAGCTGGTAGAAGGCCGACGGCGTCTGACTCAGCACCGTGACCCGCTCGGTCTCGAGGAGATCGACGAAGGCCTCCGGGTCCCTCGTGGTGTCCTGCTCGACCACGACGACGCGTCCACCGGTGACGAGGGGACCCCAGATCTCCCAGACCGAGAAGTCGAAGGCGTAGGAGTGGAACAGCGTCCAGACGTCGTCCGGGCCGAACGAGAACTCCTCGGACGCGGCCTTCATCAGCGCGACGACCTCGCGGTGCGACACGACCACGCCCTTCGGCTTGCCCGTCGAACCAGAGGTGTAGATCAGGTAGGCCGGCAGCCGGTCGTCGAGCGACTCGGTCCGTGCTGCCCCCTCTGCTCCCTGAGGAGCCCCGGAGCCTGCGGAGCGGCGTCTCGAAGGGGCCGCACCACGGATCACGTCCTCGGTCGTGACGAACCGGACGTCGATGACATCCCACGTCGCGGCGAGCTCGGGGTCGGCGAGCACCAGCAGCGGCGCCGCGTCGTCGATGATCGACTGTGCGCGGGCGACCGGCTGGGAGCGGTCGAGCGGCAGGTACGCCGCTCCGGTCTTGAGGACGGCCAGCAGGGCCACGATCAGGTCTGTCCGGCGTGGGAGCGCGACGCCGACGAGGCTGCCCGGGCCGGCACCGGCCGTGCGGAGTCCGTCGGCCAGCGCGTCGGACCGCTCGTCGAGCTCGCGGTAGGACAGCACGGCGCCGGTCGCGTCGCTGACCGCGGGCCGAGCGGCGTGGCGCGCGACGGCGGAGCGGAACAGTCCGGGCAGGGACCCGAGATCGGTGCTGCCGATCAGTCCGAGCGCCCGCTCGCGGATCAGCGCGATCGCGCGCCGGGTGGCGTCGGCGATCTCGGCCGGCGCACGTCCGGGCGCGGCCTCGGTCTGGGTGACCCCGGCGCCGACCGCGGCCTCGGTGTCGAGTCCCTGGGCGATGAAGACGCCGGCCGTCGCCGACACGCGCGCATACAGCTCGCCGAACGTGACCGGGCCGGACGCCGCCTCGTAGGCGGTCTCGGAGGGTGCGACGCCGGCCGAGAAGGCGATCAGGTGCAGTGTCGAAGGCCGCGAGCCCCAGGTGAGAGAGATGTTGGAGGCCGTTGAATCGACATCGGTCACGTCTGAGTCATTCCTTTGGTCGACTGCACTGCTTCGTTCCCGCGGGACCCGGCTCCCGACATCGCGCCGTCCACCACTCGGAGTGCGTTGGCGCGGAGTTCGCCCAGCACATCACCGAGCGCATCGGGCCCCGACACCGCCAGGCCCGGCAACAGGCTCATCAGCGCGGTGGTGAGGGCAGAGTCCGGGTCGGGAAGAGCGGCAGCCATCGCATCACTGATCGACGACAGCACCGCGAACGTTACCTCTGCCCCCTGGTGCGCGGCAGCGACCGCATCGGGCTGTGCGGCCACGGCCCGTGCGACGAGATCGGGCAGTGCGACGGCGAGTTCGGCGTCGGCGACCGCACTGGCCGCGGTCTGCTCGGCGGCGGTGGCGATGTCGATGTCCCCCACCAACACCTGCGGGTTCTCCGACACCTCCTCGAGGACGCGCAGATAGCGCTGCGCGTACGTCTCGACAGTGCCCTTGGTGAAGATGTCGGCGGCGTAGATCAACTGGCCCGTCATTGAATCAGCGTCCTTTGCTGCCGGTGCAACGAAGTCGTCCGGGAACAACGTGAGCTGGAGATCCACCTTGGCTGGGGTCAACTGCTCGGATACCGGCGCGATCGTCATCGAATCCATGTCGAGCGTGGGGATGGTGAAGTTCTGGTAGGCGAACATCACCTGATAGATCGGGTTGTAACTGGTGGGCGGCGAGGGAAGTACAGATGACACGATCGTATCGAACGCGATTTCGGCGTTCGCCATGTCGGCCAGATCCTCGTCGCGGACACGCTGCAGGAGCTCGGCGAACTTCTCCTCGTCCTGGAGTCGCGACCGCAGGGCCAGCGTGTTCACGAACATCCCGACCACGCCGTCGAGTTCGGGCTGACCCCGCCCGGCGAACGGCGTGCCGATCACGATGTCGCGCTGGGTGGTCAGCCGGCTCAGCAACACCACCAGTGCGGTCTGCATCACCATGAACAGCGTCGCGTTGTGCTGGCGCGCGACGGCCTCCAGCTTGTGCACCAGGCCGCCGTCGATGTCGAACCGCACCTCCTCGCCGACGAAGGACGGTGTCCGCGGGCGGGGGCGATCGGTCGGCAACTCCAGCCGGGCCGGCGCGTTGCGGAGCCGGTCGGTCCAGTACGCGAGCTGGCGGCCCGCCTCGGTCGTCCCGTCGGGTCCGGAAACGGCGAGGGCCTCCTGCTGCCACAGCGTGTAGTCCAGGTACTGGACCGCGAGCGGCGGCCAATCCGGCCGACGACCGGCCACCCGCGCCGAGTACGCGGTCATCACATCGGTGGCCAGCGGCAGCATCGAGGCGCCGTCGGCGGTGATGTGATGCACGACGAACACCAGGATGTGCTCGGTCTCGGTCAGCCGCAGCAACATCATCCGCAGCGGCGGTGCGACGGTGACGTCGAAACCGCGTCCGGTGAAGTCCGCGATCACCGGGACCGGATCGCCGTCGACGTCGACGACGCTGCGCTCGAGCAACTCCAGCGCGGCATCCCGATCGAGCACGAGCTGGATCGGCTCGCCGTCGACGAGCGGATAACGCGTCCGCATCGACTCGTGGCGCTCGATGAGGTCCTCGATCGCGGCGCCGATCGCGTCGGTGTCCAGCTGTCCGGACAAGCGCAGCGCCATCGCGACGTTGTAGGCCGGCGACGCCGGATCGGCGCGGTTGATCAGCCACATCCCGCGCTGCACTGCCGACAGCGGCGCCCGGTCTCCGTGCGCACGTGCTGCCAGACGCGGGCGGCGCGACGGGGTCCCGTGGTCGCTGGCGAACGTCGCCATCGCCCGCACGGACGGCGCATCGAACACCGCGGCGACCGGGATGTCGACCTCCAGGTCGGCCGACAACCGAGCGGCCACCTTCGTCGCGCTCAGCGAGTTGCCGCCGAGGTCGAAGAACGACTCGGCCACGCTGATCCGATCGACGCCGAGCACGTCGGCGAACACCCGCGCGATCACCCGTTCGGTCTCGGTGCTCGGCGGCACGAATTCGGCGGTCTCGATCACCGGGGCGGGCAGCGCCTTGCGATCGACCTTGCCCGCCGAGTTCAGCGGCATGGTCGACAGCGGCATCCAGATCGTCGGCACCATGAACTCCGGCACGGTTCCGTTCAGGTGCGCCTGGGCGTCGGCCGGGGTGACGGAGTCGGGCGAGTAGTAGGCCACCAGGCTCTGTCCGGCGGCCAGATCGGCGACCGTCACCGCCGTGTGGACGATGCCGGGCACCGACATCAGCGCCGACTCGATCTCGCCGAGCTCCAGTCGCTGACCGCGCAACTTCACCTGGAAGTCGTTGCGGCCCAGGTACTCGATCTCCCCTGCCGGGCTCCACTTGCCGAGATCGCCGGTGCGGTACAGCCGCGACCCGGGCGGGCCGTACGGGTCGGCGACGAAGCGTTCGGCACTGAGCCTGCCCTGCGACACGTATCCGCGGGCCAGCTGGACGCCGCCGAGGTAGATCTCGCCGGGCACACCGACCGGCAGGGGCCGCAGCCGGTGGTCGAGGATGTGGATCGTCGTGTTCGGCACCGGCCGACCGATCGGTACGACGGTCTCCGAGCCGCGGACGTTGTGTTCGGTGACGTCGACGGCGGCTTCGGTCGGCCCGTACAGGTTGTGCAACCCGACGGCGGGCAAGGCGGTGCGCAGACCACCCGCGGTCGAGGCGGTCAGGGCCTCACCCGAGGTGAACACCTGACGCAACGAGCTCAGCTCGGCGAGCCGGTCCGCGCCGACGACGTCGAGGAAGGTGGACAGCATCGACGGCACGAAGTGCAGCGTCGTGACGTCCTCGCGCTGGATGATGTCGACGAGATAGGACGGGTCGCCGTGTCCGCCGGGCACCGCGACCACCAGTCGGGACCCGGAGATGAAGGGCCAGAACAGCTCCCAGACCGACACGTCGAATGTCACCGGCGTCTTCTGCAGCACCACGTCGCGCTGGGTGAGGGTGTAGTGCTCCTGCATCCAGTCGAGTCGGTTGACGATCGCGCGATGCGACACGACGACGCCCTTGGGCCGTCCGGTGGAGCCGGAGGTGAAGATCGTGTACGCGGCGTTCTCCGGTCCAAGGATTCCGCGACGCTCGTCCGGCGTGAAGGTTCCGCCCTGCGCATCCGCATCGACCGAGGCGTCGACCGAGGTGACGGTCACGCGGTCGGCGAGGTCGTCGATCACGGCGGGGCGAGTCCCCGGCCCGACCAGTACGCGCCGTGCACCGGCGGTCTCGAGCATGTAGTCGGCACGATCGACCGGCGCCTCGGTGTCGAGCGGCACGTACTGGCCACCGGCGAGCACGATCGCGTGCACCGCGACCAGCAGTTCCACCGAACGCGGGATGCACACGGCCACCGCGACATCCGGACCGACGCCGTCGTCGATGAGCTGACGGGCCAGAGCCGTTGCCCGCGTGGCGAATTCGGCGTAGGTGAGTTCACGGTCGGCGAACACCAGCGCGACCGCGTCGGGGTCCTGCCGGTACCCGGCGAGCAGCGCGGAAGCCAGATCGGGCGCGGTCAGCTCGTGCGAAGCGCCGCGTGACCACCCCCGAACCGTGTCCACCTCGGCCTCGGGGAACGCGAAGAGGTCGTCGACGCGCAGTGCCCGGCCCGCATCGTCGGCCTCGAGCGAGCCGGCCATCGCGGCGAGAACGTCGTGGAGGTAACGCGCGAACCGTTCGATGGTGGACTCGTCGAAGAGATCACGCGCGTATCCGAACGCCACCGAGATCTGGCCGGCGTGGTCACCGGTGTCGGAGTACTCGACGACGCTGAGTGAGAGGTCGTACTTGGCGAACGGGGCACGCGCGTCGATGAGGCTGATCCCTGCCTCGTCCTCGAAGAGCCGCTCGACCTGGTCGTGCTGCATCACCAGTTCGACCTGGAAGAGCGGGGAATGGGCCGTGGAGCGCCGGGCCCCCACCGCGTCGACGACCTGCTCGAAGGGGACGTCGGCGTTGCTGAGAGCTTGCGCGCGAGTGTGATTGGCCTCGTTGAGCAGACTGGTGAGATCGGTGTCGGGGTGCACCCGGGTGCGCAGCACGAGGGTGTTGACGAACATGCCGATCAGGTCGGTGAGCTCCGGCTCGTCCCGACCCGCGATCGCGGTGCCGATGGCCACGTCGTCGCTGCCGCTGAGGCGCGACAGCACCACGGCGAGCGCGGCGTGGAAGATCGCGAAGACGGTCACACCGTGCTGGGCGGCCACCGCGTGCAGCCGGGCGACGGTGTCGGCGTCGAGCAAGGTGTCGACGAAACCGCCTGCGCCGGAGGGCCGGATCGGTCGAGCCCGATCGGTGGGCAAGGAGATGAGTTCGGGCATCCCCGCCAGTTCGGTGCGCCAGAAGTCGAGCTGCGCCGACATCAGCGAGGTCTCGTCGGCGGCCTCCCCCAGGACCTCGCGCTGCCACAACGCGTAGTCGGCGTACTGCACCGGCAGCGGACGCCAGGCGGGCTGCTGGTGGGCGAGCCGGGCGGCGTACGCAGTCAGGACGTCGGTGATCAGCGGACCGAGCGAGGCACCGTCGCCGATGATGTGGTGCATGACGACGATCAGGACGTGGTCGAGCGTTCCGTCGGGCGCCACGGCGCGGAAAAGTCGTGCGCGGACCGGATATTCGTAGTTCAGGTCGAAACCGGTCACGGCGAAGTCGGCGAGTCGGCGTTCGGTGTCCACCGGCGCCACGTCGACCACGTCGAACAGTCGGGCCGCGGCGGCCGCCTCCGCCGAGTGGATGAACTGGAAGGTCTCCCCGTCCTCGTCCGGGAACGTGGTCCGCAACGGCTCGTGTCGCGCGATGACGTCGTCGATCGCGGCGGCCAGCGCGGCGGCGTCGACGTCGGCGCCGAGCCGGACCGCTCCCGGGATGTTGTAGGCCGCCGAGGTCGGGTCGAGCCGGTTGATGAACCAGAGACGACGCTGGCTGAATGCCAACGGAATCCGGTCCGGGCGCCGCTGCGGCAGGAGCTCCGGCCGGCGGCCGGCGGCGTCCTCGGTGACCGGTGTCGCGACCCGGATGATGTCGCCGAGGCTCTGACTCTCGAAGACGTTGGCCAGCTTGATGTCGAGGCCGGCGACGGTACGCAGCCGCGATGCCAGCCGGGCCGCGGTCAGCGAATCGGCACCGAGCGCGAAGATGTTGTCCTGCAACCCGATCGGTTCGATGTCGAGCAGCTCTTCGACGATCGCGACCACTTCGCGTTCACGCGGGGTCGACGGCGCGACGTAGGCGATCCGTTCGTCACGCGCGAACACCGGAGCGGGCAGCGCGTGCCGGTTCAGCTTGCCGTTCGCGGTGAGGGGCAGCTCGTCGATCAGCATGACGACATCGGGCACCATGTACCCGGGCACATGGGCGCGGACCTGCTCACGGATGGCGGATTCGTCGAGCCCGCCACCGGTTTCGGTGACCGCGTAACCGACGAGCTTCGCCCCGCCCGCCGAGGCCGCGTCGGTGACGACCGCGGCCGCCGCGGTGACCCCGTCGACCGCGCGCAGCGCCGTCTCGACCTCACCCAGCTCGACCCGGAAGCCCCGCAGCTGCACCTGGGTGTCGGCGCGCCCCAGATACTGCACGTCGGTACCGATCCGCCGGCCGAGGTCGCCGGAGCGGTACATCCGTCCGCCGGTCCCGTGCGGGTCGGCGACGAACCGGGTTGCGGTGAGCCCGTGGCGATGACGATATCCGCGCGCGAGTTGGTCACCGACGACGTAGATCTCGCCGACGGCGCCCTCGGGCACCGGACGCAGGCGGTTGTCGAGAACCCGAACACCCAACGAGTTCAACGGACGGCCGATGAGGCTGGCGCTCTCGCCGCGCACGAGATCGGGATCGAGCGGACGGTAGGTGACATGGACCGTCGTCTCGGTGATGCCGTACATGTTGACGAGTTCGATCTCGTCGCCGAACGACTCGTACCAGTTGTGCACCTCGTCGAAGCGCAGTTCCTCGCCGCCGAAGACGATGTAGCGCAACGCCAATGGCGTCCCGGTCCGGCGGCGGACGTCGGCCACGATGCTGAACGCCGAGGGCGTCAGGGATGCGACCGTGATCTGCTCGTCGGCGAGCAGCTGCAGGAACTCGGCGGGCGCGCGAGCGACCATCCGATCCACGATCACCGCGCGTCCACCGGTGAGCAATGGCCCGAAGATCTCCCACACGGAGAAGTCGAAGGCGTAGGAGTGGAAGACCGACCAGACGTCCTCGGGCGTGAAGTCGAAGTCGGCCGACGCCGCGTCGAGCAGCGTGACCACGTTGCGGTGCACGATCTCGACGCCCTTGGGCGCCCCGGTCGATCCGGAGGTGTAGATGACATAGGCCGTCGCCTCGGGCGTCGCCGGACCGCGCGGCACTTCGACCGCGACGGCTCCCGGTGTCTGCGCCTCGGCGAGGAGCCGGCCGGTCTCGACGACCTCGCACTCCCCTGCCCATCCGGGCCGGTCGCCGTCGGAGACGACCAGGCACGCCGGGGCGGCGTCGTCGATGATGTAGCGCAGGCGTTCTTCCGGGTTGCCGGTGTCCAGCGGCAGGTATCCCGCGCCGGCCTTGAGCACGGCCAGCATGACGACCACGAGGCTCGTGTCGCGCGCCGTCGCCACACCCACCAGATCGCCCGCCCCGATCCCACGTGCGACGAGCGATCGCGCCATCGCGTCCGAACGGCTCGCGAGTTCGGCGTAACTCAGGGTCACACCGTCGGCGTCGGAGACCGCACCCCGATGACGGTGGGCGGTCGCGACCTCGTCGAACACCTCGACCAGGGTCGGTGTGGTCGCCCGCGGCAGTGACTGCGGGAGTGCGTCGAGGAGCCGGTGATCGCTGTCCACGAGCAAGTCGACATCGGCGACGGGGGTGTCGAGCGCCTCGCTCGACAGGAACCGGTCGAGGAACGTCAGGAATCGCCCGTGCAGCGCTTCGAGTTCGGCCGGTGAGTACAGGTGCGGGTTGCCGTGCAGGTCGACGACGAGCGGGGAACCGGGACTCGACTGATACAGGTTGATCAGGAGGTCCTCGAGGATGCCCGACGTGAGGATGCGGTACTCCATGTCGGTGCCGTCGATGGCGACCTGCTCGTCGAAGAACACCATGTTGATGGTGGGTCCGAAGGAGACCGAACTCTGGTCGAGACCGGCGTCGCGACGAATGTCGTCGGACCGGTACCGCTGGTGGCGCAGCGCGCCGGTCAATTCGAGCTGCGCGGTCGCGATCAGCTCGCGGACCGACTTCGACGACACCTCGCGCAGCCGGATCGGCAGGATGTTGGACACCATGCCACCGGAGATCTTGATCTTGGCGGTGGCACGGCCGGTGACCGGAAGACTCAGGACGATGTCGTCGTGGTTGCTCATCCGCGCGAGGAACGCGCCGAACGCCGAGGTCATCACGACCGCGAGGGAACTGTTCAGCTCCCCGGCGAGGGCCTCGTACCGGCGCTGCCGATCCGGGTCCAGGGCGGCGCCGGCGACGACGTTGTCGAACGACAGCGACCCGGAGGTCCCGACCTTCGACAGCGTCACCCGCTCCGGCAGATCCGCGACGCGTTCGAGCCAGTGTGCGCGGTCGGTCTCCCGCCGTGTGCTGCCCTGGTAGGCCTCTTCATAGGCGACGATGTCGGCCATGGTGGCCGGCGGCTTGTCGCGCGGCTCCTCGCCCCGGCGGAGAGCGTTGTAGCGGTCGACGGTGCGACGCATGATCGACAGTGCGGCATAGCCGTCGATGATGATGTGGTGGGCACGGTTGTACCAGAACGTGCGCTCGTCCGAGATGAGCAGGATCGAGACGATGATGAACTGGTCGTTGAGGAGATCGACCGGCTGCCGGTACTCCGCCTGCATCCAGTCCATCGCCGCCGCGACCGGGTCGGGCTCGCCACGGAAGTCCAGGATGTCCACGGTCTGGTCGAAGTCGACGTCGACGTACTGCATCGGGATGCCGTCGATCTCGGTCAGACGGACGAACGGCGACTCGACGAGTTTGCCGACCTCCACACAGCACTGTGCGAAGAGTTCGACGTCCAATCCGCCCGGCGCATGGCGGATGTCCACATACTGAGCGATGTTGACCGAGTACTCGGACGACAGCGACTCGGCGAACCACATGCCGCGCTGCGCCGCGGTGAGCGGAAGGACCGCAATGGTCTCGTCCACGTCACCCGGCGTATCAGCACGGTAATCGGCGATTGCCACGTCCTCTGAACACTCCCTCGCTAGTCCTGCAGTCGATTAGACCTCACGACACTGCCGTTGGTAATCGTTCAGACCCTCCACATCGGACGCCGACACAGAATCTCCATCCTATTTCACGCGAGGGGGTCTGATGAAACCGGGATGCAGGGCCAGCCTCTGTGAATGCCATCGCCGTACCCACCTTCCTTGTTACGCCCTTCGGCGTGCCCGCGCGTGGCGAGGGGACGGCGCCGATATCCCGTCCGATCTCGCACAAGAGCCACTGACCAGCGCCGATGTGCCGACGGGGGATGTTGACACGCTCGGCATCGACCCCATTGGGGCCATGCCGGGTGTCATTCGTTACCCCGACGGTATGGGATCGGTTCGTGATCATCGGTCCCTCGCGGCTTTCCGATAGCCGCGAAGAGCCGGATAAATGGAAATGACCAGAATCAGCACGGTCCAAACAGCGACTTTCGTGAGATTCTCGGCGAGTGGGCCACCCGCCGCGAACGCCCGCATCGTCTCGATGGCCGGTGTCATGGGCTGATTGGCGACGATCGGTTGCAGCCACTCCGGATAAGCACTGATCGGGGAGAAGCCGGAGTTGAAGAACATCAACAGACTCGAGGCCAGACCGAGATACGGCACGATCGGCGCCCCTGGGCGCGCGCTGACGGCGAGTGCCAGCGTCAGGGTCGCGAAGGCGGTGCCGTAGGCCAGCGCGACCAGCACGAGCCCGATCGCCGAACCCAGCCCCTGCGTGAATCGGAATCCGATGAGGTGGCCGGCGGCGAGGAGGATGAGCGTCGTGACCAGGATCCGCACCAATTCGGACATCACCCGCGAGGTGAGGTCCGCCGCCCGGTGGATCGGCAGGACATACAGCCGGGCGAGCAGTCCGGTCGCCCGCTCCCGGTTCAGTCGAGTCGCCGAGGCGATCGAGCCGAACATCGCGCCGACGAGGATGACCAGCGGCACAGTGCCGTACGCACTGTTCTGACCCGTCGCCGACCCGATCGCGTCGCCGAGCACGACCTTGAACATGAGCATGCTGAGCGCCGGGAACAGCAACGCCTGCATCAGCGTCGGGACGTCGCGGACGAACACCACGATCTGTCTGCCGGCCAGCGGCAGACTCTGACGCCACCACGCCCGGAACGAGGACTCCGTCGGCACGTCGGTGGGCGCGGTCGTCAGAAAATGCCGCTGCGCGGTCGATTCCGCGGTGGAGGCGCCCACTCCGGCGGCGCTCATCAGCGAGTCCTCCGCGTGCTGACGGCCAGCAACGCCAGTGCGGTCGCTGCCAGCCCCGCGCACCACCACAGCGACGGCTGCAACTGGTGCCACGTGGCGGTCCCGGCGTCGAGGGCACGCATCGAGTCGGCGAACTGCGAGATGGGCTGGTTGCGCACGAACGGCTGAATCCACTCCGGGAACTGCTCCAGCGGCACGAATCCGGTGGACATCATGCCCAGGATCAGGGTCGGCAGGGCCAGGGCCTGGCTGGTGGCCTCCGGGCTGCCGGCGACGAGCCCGAGACCGTCTGCCGCCCACGAGAACAGGGCTCCGATCAGGAAGGCCAGGCCGAACAGACCGAGCGTCCCCCAGACCCCACCGCCCGGCCGCCAGTCGATGATCAGGCAGGCGACGGCCGCGCAGATGAGCGAGATCACCAGCAGCACACCGTTGGTCGCGGTCCGCGCCAGCATCGGGATCAGCGGCGACATCGGCATCACCCGGAAGCGGGTGTTGATTCCCTGCACCCCGTCGAAGGCCGCGCGCATCGCCGCCGAGGACGCGGCGAAGTTCACCGACTGCAGCACGATGATGGGCATCAGGAACTGGCCGTAGTTCACGCCGGGCGCGACCTCGACGATGCTCCGCAGCGGCACGTAGAAACAGATGGCGAGAAACGCCGGCGAGATGAAGGCGAAGATGACCTCGCCGCCCCGGAACACCTTGGAGATCCCGCGCCCCGACAGCGCCCACCACTGCTGCACGGGTCGCACGCGCGGCTCGATCAGCGTGGTCGTCGGAGACCCCGACGTCGCCCCCGACCGCAGTACGTCAGAAGTCGTCATGTCAGGTGGAACTCCGGTCCCGCCGCGGGTCGGTCAACGCCAGGAACACCTCGTCCAGCGAAGGCCGGCGCATCGCGACGTCGGAGAGGGGGATACCCGCGGCTGCCGTGCGTTGGATGACCTCGACGAGCGTCTCCGGACCATCGGGGGCCGGCACCGCGACGAAGTGGTCGTCGGCGCTCTGCACGTGGTCGGCGATGAGGTCGGCCAGGGTGTCGCGAAGTCGGGCACGGTCGGCCGGGTCGGCCGGCGTGACCTCACAGTAGGCCGCACCGGTCGATGCCTTCAGCTCGTCGGAGGTTCCCTCGGCGATGACCCGGCCCTTGTCGATGACGACGATGTTGTCGGACAGGACGTCGGCCTCTTCGAGGTACTGGGTGGTCAGCAGGATGGTGACGCCGGAGTCGCGGAGCTTCTCGACGAGCGACCACACCTCCAGCCTGCTGCGCGGATCCAGCCCCGTCGTCGGCTCGTCGAGGAACACGATCCTCGGTGCGGTGACCAGGCCGCAGGCGATGTCGATCCGGCGGCGCATGCCGCCCGAGTACTCGCGGACACGTTTGCCGCCGACATCTGTCAGCGAGAACGCATCGAGCAGTTCGTCGGCGCGTACCCGCGCGGCCGACTTCTCCAGGCCCAGGAGGCGTCCGAACAGCACCAGGTTCTCGCGGCCCGTGAGCGCCTCGTCGAGAGCGGCGAACTGGCCGGTCAGCATGATCGACTTCCGGACCGAGGCCGCGTCGTGCGAGACGTCGTGGCCGTTGACCGTGGCGCTCCCGCCGTCGGGCTTGAGCAGCGTGCAGAGCATGTTCACCGTCGTGGTCTTGCCTGCGCCGTTGGGTCCGAGCAACGCGACGATGCTGCCCGCGGGGACGGTGAAACTCACATCCTCGACCGCGACCATGTCCTTGAACTTCTTGTGCAGGTTCCTCGCCTCGATGGCGATGCCTGCGGAGTCACCGGGCGCAGGTTCCCGCACCGGGTCGGCGACCGGGAATGCGACGGTCTGCGACTCCGACCCGTCGACGGGTCCCCTCTGCCACTCGGGGACCACCCGTCCCGCCACGCCGTTCGGCGCCGGCCGGACGACATGTCCGTTCCGTTCGGCGGGTGGGGGCGGCGGGGTCGTCGGGACCGGCGGTGGCGTGTAAGCGCGGGCGATGGGCGACGGATCCAGCGGCGACTCGACGGGGCGCGTGCTCACCGGCGGGCCCGCGGCTGTGGGTGCGTCAGCAGCGCGCGCCTCGGCAGTGGGTGCCGCGTCGGCGGACGCGGGATCGGCCGGCTCGGAGTCGACGGGCGGGCCGTCGGTGGGTGCGGAGTCGGTGGGTGCGGACTCTTCGGCCGGGACGGTCACGTGCCCGTTGGGCGACGGCTCGGCCGCATCACCGTCCTCGGCGGTGGGGGGCGCGGGATTCGACCGCTCGGCGCGCCAGCGTCGTAGCTGCTCCTCGACCGGGTCCGGGAGTACGAACGGGTCTTCGGGCAGCGGCGCAAGAGGCGAATCCTGCCGTTGATGACGCGGCGCGTAGGACGCGACGGAGGGTCGCTGACCACTGGCCTCGGACATGTCTTCCTCTACGCGTCGACAACAGGGCGGCAACATGGACAACCGGAGCGTCGCACGTCGTCGGCCACCGATGGGACGGCGGCAAGGATCTGACGCTAGGCATCCACGACAACAAACTTACGCACGAATCAGAGTTCCCGACGAATTTGACTCGGTCTGTCCTCCACGAATATGTCGTGCGGTCGGGGTCGAATGGTTACGTCGTGTCCGCGACCTCGCACGACGTGGCGTTTCCGCCTCCTCGCCGCGTTCGACGCACCCGCGGTGCGTGTATCGCTCGACCGACGAGCCGCGCGACTGCGCCGACATGGACTTCGGTCACGCGTCGTCGCGCACCCTCTGGAAGAGTGTTCTCATGACCACCACATCTCCCGAGCGCGAGATCCTGACGTGGGAGCTCAACGGCGTGGCGTGCCGTGAGCTCGCCCAGCAGGTCGCCGACGACGCGTTCGCCCCGGACATCATCCTCGGCATCGCCCGGGGCGGCCTGATCCCGGCCGGCGCCCTCGCCTACGCCCTGGACTGCAAGCTGATGATCTCGCTGAACGTCGAGTTCTACACCGGCGTCGGCGAGACGCTGTCCGAACCCGTGATGTTGCCGTCGCTTCTCGAGTCGAGCGGCCTCACCGACCAGCGTGTTCTCGTCGTCGACGACGTGGCCGACACCGGCAAGACCCTCAAACTGGTCAACGACTTCTGTCAGGAGCAGGGCCGGGTCGCCGAGGTCCGCAACGCCGTGCTCTACAAGAAGCCGCACACCATCACGGTCCCCGACTACACCTGGCGTACCACCGACAAGTGGATCAACTTCCCCTGGTCGGTGCAGGGCCCGATCGTGACGGTGCAGCGATGACCGCGGACAAGACCGGCGCGGAGACCACGGTGCGCGACAATCCCGAGGAGAACCGGTACGACATCCTGGTCCAGACGCCCGGCGGCGAGACGTTGGCCGGCTTCGCCGAGTACCGCGACCGTGTCTCCGGCACTCAGGACGCCCCGTTGACCGCGCGGGTGTTCTTCCACACCGAGGTCGACCCCGACTTCGGCGGACGCGGCCTCGCGACGATCCTGGTGACCGAGGCCCTCGACGACGCCCGCGCACGCGACCTCACGATCGTGGGCGTGTGCCCCCTGGTCGCCGCATACCTCAAGAAGCATCCGGAGTACGCCGACGCCACCGCACCGGTGACTCCCGCCGTCCTGGAATGGCTGCGTACCGGCAACGCCTGACCCGCGGCGTCACCTGCCCGAGGCCGGCGTCTCCCGCGCCGTATCGGCGGAGACGATCATGCGGTGGTCGAACTCGACCCGGTCGGTGCGATGGTCGGCGTCCACGCCGACCGAGGCGAGCACGTCGCGCCCCGGCGGCTGGATGCGGATCGTCACCCGCCCGTCGTCGACCTCGTCCAGCAGTTCGGCGACGGCGACGGCGAGCCGTTCGCGCGCCGTCGCCGCATTCGCTTCGTCGAGCGCCGCGAGCCCACCGTCGTCGAGAAGGATGACGCGAACCCCGCGCTGTCGTGCGCGCCACGCCGCATCCCGGACCACCGGGAGGTCGAGCCCGGAGGCACGGATGCCGTCGCGTAACTGCGCCTCGAGCAGGCGGGCCATGACGACCTCGTCCGCGGTGAAGGACTCACGGTTGGCGATACGGGTGAGGACGGGACGCGCCCGTTCGTCGAGGGCGGCGAGTCGGCGGTCCCGCACCTCGGTCGCCGCCGCCGCGGCGGCGTCGAGCGCCACCTGACGTTCGTTGGCCTCCCGAAGGGCGTAGATCTGCCTGGCCATGGGGCGCAGCATGACGGAGAACAGCGAACCCATGATCATGATCGCGTAGCCGGGCAGGGTGATGGACAGTCCCCAGAGCGCCCCCGCCGTCGAGACCGCGCCCCACACGGCCGCGATGACCGAGATGCAGGCGCTGGCGAGCCACGCGGCCAGGGGACGGCCGCGCACCGCGACGAAGGCCAGGATGATCACCGACGCGCCCATCGGCGGCCCGGTCTGCATCACGTGCGATGGCGGGAACGGCAGCGAGAACAGCGTGGCAGCCACCGCCGCGACGGCCAGCCCGGCGACGGCGATGGTCGTCGACGTGGGCAGCGGATCGCCTGGGGAGTCGAGAATCGACACCCCCGCGACGACGAACAACACGAAACCGGCGAACAGTCCGATCCACTGCCACCACCCGGAGACGGTCGAGTCGGCGTACAGCGTCACGGCGAAATAGCCGCAGGCGAGGACCCCCATCATCAGCCACAGGGGCCGGGAGCCGATCCCGAAGGCGTTCACGACCTCGCCGCGCTGAGCGCTGTCGACGCCCCGGGCGCAGTCGCGTCTCACGGCCGCTCCCACAGGATCTGCACGGTGGTCCCCCGGCCGGCGCGGCTCTGCACCCGCGCGTGGCCGCCCGGTAGTCGTGCGAGACGGCCACGGATGCTGACGGCGATGCCGAGCCGGCCGGCCGCCACCGCGTCGGGGTCGAACCCGACACCGTTGTCGACGACCGCCATGCTCAGCGAGTCGGGTCCGAGCTGCACGATGACGGCGCATTCGGCATCGTCCCCGGCGTGCCCGGCGACGTTGCGCAGCGCCTCCGACATCGCCTCGACGACCGCGTCGAGCACCTCGACCGGATAGGAGGCCGCCGCCTCGGGCCACCGCTCGTCCCCGTCCCCGTCCGCGTCGCCGTCCACGACCTCGACGTCGAACCGTTCCGAGACGTCCGCGGCCGCCGACCGTATGCGTCGGATCACCTCGACCTCGCTCGCGGCGACCGGATCATCCGGCCCCGGGACACGCGCGAGTTCTTCGAGAGCCGACGCGGCCTGCGCCGCCAGCCGATCATCGGGACGGCCGGGCCGGACGGCGAGCAGTGACGCGATGACCCGGTCATGGACGATGGCGTCGAATCGCTCCTTCTCCACCTCGCGGGCCGAGGCGGCGGCGACGTTGGCCGCGGTGCGGTAGGTCTCTTCGCGTGTCTCGTCGAGTTCGCGCCCGGTCCGGGTGGCCACCAGCACCACCGCGAGGAAGACGCCGGTGAACATCAGCGACCACAGGATCTCCACCGGCGCGTCGGAGGTCACCTCGCCGAACCGGCCGAGCTGCTGCGAGAGATGCGCGAGGGTCGAGGACGCGACGAGACCGACCACGGCCAGACGCGGGTGCACGAGCATCAGGACCATGCTCGGCATGCCGCAGAAGGCGACCATCCACTGGGCCGTGCCACCCGGATCCGCCAGCGTCGAGCCGTTCCATGCGACGAACCACAACCCGAGCCCGAGGATGTAACCGACCCACGACGTCATCGCCAGCGGCGTGAGCCATGCCGTGCCCGGCCGAAAGGTCGCCGCGATCAACAGGATTCCGGGTCCGACCGACAGCAGGATGCTCAACGGTGGCCACCAGGCGTCGGTGAGCGGCGCCGAGGCGAGAATCGCCGCCACGGAGACCACCGGGTAACCGATGAAACCCAGACCCAGGAACCGTGCCCCCACCCGGCGAACGCGATCCAGGTCCGGCTCCGCCGAGTCGGATTCGAACGCCCGCCGGACCCAGGCGGGTCGTGCGCGGGATTCGGCTGTCGCGAGATCGGTGGTGGGCATCGCATCTCACCCTCACACCGTTCGGCTCAGCCGGTCAATCCCCCGTTGAGACCACCCTTCGTGACGCTCCTCCGCAGGCTCCGGAGCTCCTCAGGGATCGTGGGCCGACCTCCGCAGGCTCCGGAGCTCCTCAGGGATCGTGGGCCGACCTCCGCAGGCTCCGGAGCTCCTCAGGGATCGTGGGCCGACCTCCGCAGGCTCCGGAGCTCCTCAGGGATCGTGGGCCGACCTCCGCAGGCTCCGGAGCTCCTCAGGGATCGGCCCAGACGACAACCGGCCCGCTCCCCAGGGGGAACGGGCCGGCGTTTGGTAGATCTCGTTGGGAGAGGGCCTACTTGGCCTTCTCCAGCACCTCGACGAGACGCCAGTGCTTGGTCGCCGACAGCGGGCGGGTCTCCATGATCCGCACACGGTCGCCGACGCCGGCATCGCCGTTCTCGTCGTGGGCCTTGACCTTGCTCGTGGTCCGGATGATCTTGCCGTAGAGCTTGTGGCTCTTACGATCTTCCAGCTCGACCACGATGGTCTTCTGCATCTTGTCGCTGACCACGTAGCCGATGCGCTCCTTGCGGCGTGCGCGCTCCTCGGTCTGGGTTTCGGTCACCTTCTGGTCCTCACTCATGCGTCATCACCATCCGGTCCGGACGCCAGGCCCAGCTCCCGCTCACGCATCACGGTGTAGATACGCGCGATCTCGCGACGCACGGTCCGCAGGCGACGGTTGTTGTCGAGCTGGCCGGTGGCCATCTGGAACCGAAGGTTGAACAGTTCTTCCTTCGACTCTTTCAGGCGATCGACCAGATCAGCGTCGTTGAGCTCACGAAGCTCGTTCGCAGCAACTCCGAGTGCCATCAGAACTGCTCCTCTCTGGTCACGATCCTGGTCTTGATGGGGAGCTTGTGCTGCGCGCGACGCAGGGCCTCGCGAGCGATCTCCTCATTCGGGTAGGTCATCTCGAACAGCACGCGACCCGGCTTGACCGGGGCGACCCACCACTCGGGCGAACCCTTACCCGAACCCATGCGGGTTTCGGCCGGCTTCTTGGTCAGCGGGCGGTCCGGGAAGATGTTGATCCAGACCTTGCCGCCACGCTTGATGTGCCGGTTGATCGCGATACGAGCGGACTCGATCTGACGGTTGGTGATGTACGCGCCTTCCAGAGCCTGGATGCCGTAATCGCCGAACGTCACCTTGGTGCCGCCCTTGGCCTGCCCCTTGAGGCTGGGGTGGTGCTGCTTGCGGTGCTTGACCCGACGGGGGATCAACATGGCCTAGCCCTCCTGCTTCTCAGCCGCACCAGCGGTGGCCTCGGCGGGAGCGGCCTCGGCCGCGCGAGCGGCGTCGGTGCTCGTCGCAGTGGTGCCCGAGGCACCGCTACGCCGGGGCCGGCTGGGCCGGCGCGGACGGCGATCCTCGGCCGCCGGAGCGGCCGCGGCCAGCTCACGACGTCCACCGACGATGTCGCCCTTGTAGATCCACACCTTCACGCCGATCCGGCCGAAGGTGGTCTTGGCTTCGTAGAGTCCGTAGTCGATGTCGGCGCGCAGCGTGTGCAGCGGCACGCGACCCTCGCGGTAGAACTCACTGCGGCTCATCTCTGCGCCGCCCAGACGACCCGAGCACTGGACCCGGATGCCCTTCACGTTCGGCTGACGCATCGCCGACTGGATCGCTTTGCGCATCGCGCGGCGGAACGCCACACGGTTGCTCAGCTGCTCGGCGACGCCCTGGGCCACCAGCTGGGCCTCGGACTCGGCGTTCTTGACCTCGAGGATGTTCAGCTGGACCTGCTTGCCGGTCAGCTTCTCCAGATCGCCGCGGATGCGATCGGCCTCGGCGCCACGGCGTCCGATGACGATGCCCGGACGCGCGGTGTGGATGTCGACGCGAACCCGGTCACGGGTGCGTTCGATCTCCACCTTCGCGATGCCGGCCCGCTCGAGCCCCGTGGAGAGGAGCTTGCGGATGGCGACATCCTCTTTGACGTAGTCCGCGTACTGCTTGTCGGCGTACCACCGCGACTTCCAGTCGGTGGTGATGCCCAGACGGAAGCCGTGCGGGTTGATTTTCTGGCCCACTGTCTAGGCTCCCTTCTTCTTCGGCTGACGCGAACGGCCACGGCCGCCGGCTGCCTTCTCCGGCAAGCTCTCCACGACCACGGTGATGTGGCTGGTGCGCTTGCGGATACGGAACGCGCGACCCTGTGCGCGCGGCTGGAAGCGCTTGAGGGTCGGACCCTCATCGGCGAACGCGGTGGCGACGACCAGGGTCCGGCGATCCAGATCCAGGTTGTTCTCCGCGTTGGCGACGGCACTTGCCAGGACCTTGTACACGGGCTCGGACGCCGACTGCGGGGCGAACCGCAGGATGTCGAGGGCCTCGTCCACGTTCTTGCCGCGGACCAGGTCCAGGACACGACGAGCCTTCATCGGCGTGACGCGCACGAACTTGGCGGTCGCCTTTGCTGTCGGATTATCGGTCTGCGTAGTCATTACCGGCGCTTCGCTTTCCGGTCATCCTTGATGTGACCCTTGAAGGTACGGGTGGGGGCGAACTCGCCCAGCTTGTGCCCGACCATCGAATCCGAGATGAACACCGGCACGTGCTTGCGTCCGTCGTGGACGGCAAAGGTGTGACCGATGAAGTCGGGAATGATGGTCGAACGACGGGACCAGGTCTTGATGACCTGCTTGGTGCCCTTCTCGTTCTGGACATCCACCTTCTTCAGGAGGTGGTCGTCGACGAACGGGCCCTTCTTGAGGCTGCGTGGCATTCTCTTACCTCCTCCTGTTATCGCTTGTTCTTGCCGGTACGACGGCGACGGACGATCAGCTTGTCGCTGGCCTTGTTCTTGCGGGTGCGGCCCTCGGGCTTACCCCACGGGCTGACCGGGTGGCGACCACCGGAGGTCTTGCCCTCACCACCACCGTGCGGGTGGTCGACGGGGTTCATCACGACACCGCGGACGGTCGGGCGCTTGCCCTTCCAGCGCATACGGCCGGCCTTGCCCCAGTTGATGTTGCTCTGCTCGGCGTTGCCCACCTCGCCGACGGTGGCGCGGCAGCGCACGTCGACGCGACGGATCTCGCCGGAGGGCATACGCAGGGTGGCGTAGCTGCCTTCCTTGCCCAGCAGCTGGATCGACGAACCCGCACTGCGGGCCATCTTCGCGCCGCCGCCCGGGCGCAGCTCCACGGCGTGGACCTGGGTACCGGTCGGGATGTTGCGCAGCGGCAGGTTGTTGCCGGGCTTGATGTCGGCGGTCGAGCCGCTCTCGACGACGTCGCCCTGCTTCAGGCCCTTGGGCGCGATGATGTAGCGCTTCTCGCCGTCGACGTAGTGCAGCAACGCGATCCGCGCGGTGCGGTTCGGGTCGTACTCGATGTGAGCGACCTTGGCGTTGATGCCGTCCTTGTCGTTACGACGGAAGTCGATCAGACGGTAGGCACGCTTGTGGCCGCCACCCTTGTGACGAGTGGTGATGCGGCCGTGAGCGTTTCGGCCACCACGCCCGTGCAGCGGACGCACCAGCGACTTCTCCGGGTGGTCACGGGTGACCTCGGCGAAGTCGGAGCCGCTGGCCCCACGACGACCCGGGGTCGTCGGCTTGTACTTACGAATAGCCATGAGTCTCTAGTCCTTCTCGAAGGCCCCGGTCAGCTGACCGAGCCCCCGAAGATCTCGATGGGCTTGCTGTCTGCGGTCAGCGACACGACGGCGCGCTTGGTGGACTTGCGCTGGCCGTAGCCGGAGCGGGTCCGCTTGCGCTTGCCCTGTCGGTTCGCGGTGTTGACGCTGGCAACACTGACGCCGAAGATCTTCTCGATCGCGATCTTGATCTCGGTCTTGTTGGACTCCGGGTGCACCAGGAAGGTGTACACGTTGTCCTCCATGAGCCCGTAGGACTTCTCCGAGATCACGGGCGCCAGGATGATGTCGCGCGGGTCGGCAATGGTCGACATGTCAGGCCTCCTCTGCTGTCTTCTCGACGGCAGCCTTGGCATCCGCCGTGTTCTGCTCGATGAAGGCATTGAGCGTCTCGACGCTGAACACCACCTCGTCCGAGTCGAGGACGTCGTAGGTGTTGAGCTGATCCGGCGCGATCGGCAGCACGTTCTGCAGGTTCGCCACGCTCAGCCACGCCGTCAGGTCCTCGCGGCCGAGGACGACCAGGAACTTGCGACGATCGGAGAGGCTCTCCAGGAACTGGCGCGCCGACTTGGTCGAGGGCTGCTGCCCCGAGACCAGTTCGGTGATCACGTGGATGCGCTCGTTGCGAGCGCGGTCGCTCAGCGCACCGCGCAGGGCGGCCGCCTTCATCTTCTTCGGTGTGCGCTGGCTGTAGTCGCGCGGCTGCGGGCCGTGGACGGTGCCACCACCGGTGAACTGCGGCGCGCGGTTCGAGCCCTGACGCGCACGGCCGGTGCCCTTCTGGCGGTACGGCTTGGCGCCACCGCCGCGGACCTCGCCGCGGGTCTTGGTGGAGTGCGTGCCCTGGCGTGCCGCGGCCTGCTGGGCCACGACGACCTGGTGCATCAGCGCGATGTTGGCCGGGGCGTCGAAGAGTGCGGCGGGCAGGTCAACGGTTCCGTTGGTCTTGCCGTCGGCGGTCTTGACGTCCAGCGTCAGCTTCGTAGCGGTCTCGGTGCTCACTTGGCACCACCCTTCACTGCGTCGCGAACCATCACGATGCCGCCCTTGCGACCCGGGATCGCTCCCTTGATCAGCAGGAGACCGGCCTCGGCGTCCACCTTGTGGACGGTGAGGTTCTGCGTGGTCACCTTGTCGTTACCCATGCGGCCTGCCATGCGCATGCCCTTGAACACACGACCCGGGGTGGCGCAGCCACCGATCGAGCCCGGTGCGCGGTGCACGCGGTGGGCACCGTGGCTGGCGCCCAGACCGGCGAAGCCGTGGCGCTTCATGACGCCGGCGAAACCCTTGCCCTTCGAGGTGCCGGTGACGTCGACCAGCGCGCCGTCGGCGAAGATCTCGGCGGTCAGTTCCTGACCGACCTCGAACTCGCTGATGTCGTTGACGCGGATCTCGGCCAGGTGGCGGCGCGGGGTGACCCCGGCCTTGCGGTACTGGCCGGCGACCGGCTTGGTCACCTTGCGGGGATCGATCGCGCCGTAGGCGAGCTGGACGGCGGTGTAGCCGTCACGGTCCGCGCTGCGGAGCTGGGTGATCACGTTCGGGCCGGCCTGGATGACAGTGACCGGGACGACGCGGTTGTTCTCGTCGAAGACCTGGGTCATGCCGAGCTTGGTGCCCAGGATCCCCTTGGTCGAACTCTGATTGCTCATGATTTATCTCGCCCCCGTCCTACTGGATGTTGACGTCGACGCTGGCCGGGAGGTCGATGCGCATCAGCGCGTCGACCGTCTTCGGTGTCGGGTCGAGGATGTCGATGAGTCGCTTGTGGGTACGCATCTCGAAATGTTCGCGGCTGTCCTTGTACTTGTGCGGCGAACGGATGACGCAGTACACGTTCTTCTCGGTGGGCAATGGCACCGGGCCGACGACGCGTGCCCCGGTACGGGTCACGGTCTCCACGATCTTGCGCGCCGAAGCGTCGATCGCCTCGTGGTCGTAGGCCTTGAGCCTGATGCGGATCTTTTGTCCCGCCACGCTGTGTCCTCTTCCGTCAGTTGTTCTCGACAGACAAACACCGCGTGATCCGGACCGAGCTCTCGCCGGCTGAGCACATGACCACCGTGTGAGATACGGCAATCGACGCTGTTCATCTGTCGTTGTACGTTGGCTCGTACCTGTACGAGCCTGGTTGCTCCGGCACCCGCGGTCGGGCGTGTCGGGACCGTGAACCGATATCGGCGCACGCGTTACACGCCCAGTCCCCGTAGACCGGGCCTGGGAGTCATTCACCTGTCCGCGACCGCTGGGCTGGCACACGGCACAACCTGCGTCCGCCGGTCAAGGCAACCCGAACAGTATGCATCAGGTCGGGAGCACGATCAAATCCACGCCGGACGCCGACACCGGGGAATGAACTGACTCATGAGTAAGATACCGGCATGAGTTCGACGAACCCCACCTTCGCCCTGCGCAAGAGGCTGCCGGCCAATCCTCTCGGGAACGTTCTGTTCTCCCTCGGGATGGTCGCGAAGGTCCCCTACTTCGGCACCGTCCTACCGCTCGTCCAGGAGATGGAACCCGGCTACTGCAAGGTCACCGCGCCCAACTGGTTCGGTGTCCACAACCACATCGGCACCTTCCACGCGATCGCCGCCTGCAATCTCGCCGAGGCCGCGATGGGGATGCTGATGGAGGCCACCACACCGACGTCCCATCGCTGGATACCCAAGGCGATGCAGACGAGCTACCTGACCAAGGCGACGACGCGCTTGACCGCCGAGGCGCGGCTCGCCGAGCCCGTCGACTTCGATGCCATCACCGCCGGCACCGACGTCACCGTGTCGGTGAGCATCGTCGACACCAGGGGCGTGGAGGTCGTGCACTGCGACATCACCACGTGGGTGACCCCGAAGTAGCGGCCCCCGCCCGGGGTGCCGTCGGGCCCCCGGCCTCCTAGGGTGGGAGGATGCCTCCGCCCGGTGCGCCAGAGCACCAGTGGCATCGGAGTGCGGCAGCGACGAGGAGGACCAGCGACCCATGTGCGGAATCTGCGGTGAGATCCGGTTCGACGGCACGGCCCCGGATGTCTCGGCTGTCGATGCCATGACCTGCGAGATGACCCGCCGAGGCCCCGACGGCTCCGGCGTCTTCTCGAAAGGTTCTGTCGCGCTGGGCCATCGGCGCCTGAAGATCATCGACCTGACCGAGAAGGGCAGTCAGCCGATGATCGACCCGACGCTCGGCCTCGCCCTGGTGTTCAACGGCTGCATCTACAACCACCACGAACTGCGCGCCGAACTGGAGGGCAAGGGTTACACCTTCTTCTCCCACGCCGACAGCGAGGTCATCCTCAAGGCGTTCCACGCCTGGGGTCCCGATTGCGTCGACCACTTCATGGGCATGTTCGCCTTCGCGATCGTCGACACCGACACCGGCGTGGTCACTCTCGGCCGCGACCGGCTCGGCATCAAGCCGCTCTACCTCGCCGACACCCCCGGGCGCCTCCGGTTCGCCTCGTCGGTGCAGGCGCTGCTGCGCGCCGGTGACGTCGACACCTCGATCGATCGCGTGGCGCTGCACCATTACTTCAGCTTCCACGCCGTCGTGCCGGCGCCCCACACGATCTACAACGGCATCCGAAAGCTCCCGCCCGCGACGGTTCTGACGATCCGGCCCGACGGCCGGCGTACCGAACGCCGCTACTGGGAACCGGCGTTCGAGCCGCACCCCGACCGCCGGGACTGGGACGAGAAGCGGTGGCAGCACGAGCTGCTCGACTCGCTGCGGACCTCGGTGCGCAGGCGCATGGTCGCCGACGTACCCGTCGGGGTGCTGCTGTCCGGCGGCGTCGACTCCTCACTCGTCGTCGCCCTGCTCGCCGAACAGGGCCAGACCGACCTCGCCACCTTCAGCATCGGATTCGACTCCGCGGCCGGAGAATCGGGAGACGAGTACGCCTATTCCGATCTCATCGCAGACACCTTCGGCACCGACCACCACAAGATCCACATCGGGACCGACCGGTTGTTGCCCGCGATCCCGGACACGGTCGCGGCCATGGGTGAACCGATGGTCAGCCACGACTGCGTCGCGTTCTATCTCCTCTCGCAGGAGGTCAGCAAGTCCATCAAGGTCGTCCAGTCCGGGCAGGGCGCCGACGAGATCCTCGGCGGGTACAGCTGGTATCCCCCACTGCTCGACGTGACCCGCGAGAAGACGACGCGCGCCTATGCCGACGTCTTCTTCGACCGCGACGACGTCGACATCCGCGGCATCCTCGCCGACGACTATCTCCCCGAGGCCGGTTACGACCCCAGCTTCGAGTTCGCCTCGGCCCATCAGTCCGCACCGGGCGCCGCGACCGCCGTCGACGCGGCGCTTCGCCTCGACACCACCGTCATGCTCGTCGACGACCCGGTGAAGCGCGTCGACACGATGACGATGGCGTGGGGACTCGAAGCCCGCGTCCCGTTTCTCGATCACGAGTTCGTCGAACTGGCCGCCACCTGTCCCCCCGATCTCAAGCTCGCGCACGGCGGCAAGGGCGTGCTCAAGGAGGCGAGCCGGGCGCTGCTGCCGTCGGCCGTCATCGACCGCACGAAGGGTTACTTCCCGGTGCCGGGGATCCGCCACCTCACCGGCGGTGTCCTCGACCTCGTCTCGGACACGCTGCGATCCAAGGCCGCCCGCGACCGCGGGTTGTACCGGCCGGCGGCGCTCGATCGACTCTTCGCCGACCCCAACGGGATTCGCACCAGGCTCGACGGCAACGAGCTGTGGCAGGTCGCGCTCCTCGAGATGTGGTTGCAGACCATGGAAGCGAACGCACGACGGTGACCTCGCTGCGTTTCGACGACCGCGGATGGAAGACCTACGGCGCCTCGCTCTCGCCTGACGGGAGCGCGTTCGCCTACATCGTCGACGAGGGGACGGGGTATCCACGGGCCGCGCAGCGCTCGCTCTCCCGGGACGGTGTCGGCGAGTTGCGGTGGGTCAAGCTGCGGTCCACCGGGCCCGTCCGGAAGGTGGTGCACTCGACCGACGGTCGCTGGCTGGCCGTGGAGATCGCCCCCAGCGGCGGCGAGCACCACCAGGTCTGGGTCGTCACGACAGATCCCGACGACGACACCGCCCACCGCATCGCGGCGACGCGGCCCGACGGCCGCTCGTTCGGCACCGTGGGTCTCGTCGGATGGGACACCGATTGGGTTCTCATCACGGCCATCGACACCGACGGCACCTCCCACGCCCTACGCGTCCATCCGGGAACCGCGACGACACTCACCCTGGATCAGCGCGTCGGCAGTGTGCTCATCGACTCGTGGAAGGGCGCCACCCTCGTCCGGGTCGGTCCGCGCGGTTACCACGACATGTTGCTGCTGCGCCGTCAGCCCGACTCGGGCGACGACGAGATCTCGATGACCCCTCTCCTACCGCAGGATCCAGGCGCGGTCACCGATCAGGGCTACGTCCTCGATCAGGGTTTCGACCACTCCTCACTGGTCTTCGTGCACGCCCCGAACGAACCGACACGCGACCTCGACAGCGTCCAAGCGCTGGTGCGCAGCGACTTCGACGCCAAGTTCCCACGACTCCTCGGTGTCGAGGTCAGCAAGTTCGGGGTGCGGTTCCGGGTGATGGCCCAGCGCGTCGACATCGGACTCGACGAGTTCGCGGTCAGCCACGACCAGTCGACCGTCGCGCTGCTGTGGAATGTCCAGGGGCGCAGCGAGCTGCAGATCATGACCCTGCCCGATCAGACCCTCCACCCACCCATCGACCTGCCCGGCGAGGTGGCCTCCGACCTCTCCATCAGTGCGGCGGGTTCGGTGGTGACCGTGACGGTGTCGAGTCCCCAACATTCCCCCCTGGTCCACCTCGTCGATGTCGCCAACCGGGCCGTGTATCCCGTCCGCGACGACGTCATCACGGGTGAGGGACCCTCGTGCCTGCTCCGGCCCGAACTCCTCGAGTTCTCCGCGCGCGACGGTATGCCGCTGTCCGGCTTCCTGTTCCGAGCGCGAGACAAGACGGGTTCGGTGACGCCGGGTCCCACCCTCCTGTACTTCCACGGCGGCCCCGAGGGGCAGTCGCGACCGGATTACCAGTTCCTGTTCGGCCCACTCGTCGACGCCGGGATCACGGTCTTCGCCGCGAACGTCCGCGGGTCGTCGGGATACGGCCGGCTGTTCGCCCATGCCGACGACCGATACGGGCGGTACGCCGGGATCAACGACGCCGCGGACTGCGCGGAGTTCCTGTGCCGGCAGGGAATCGCCGACCCCGATGCGGTGTACTGCTCGGGTCGTTCCTACGGCGGCTATCTCACGCTGGCGTGCCTCACGTTCCACCCCGAGCTGTTCGCCGCCGGGATCGCGATCTGCGGCATGAGTGACCTCGAATCGTTCTTCCGCAACACCGAACCGTGGATCGCGGTCGCGGCCTACACCAAGTACGGGCACCCCGAGTCCGACCGGGAACTTCTCGCCGACCTCTCGCCGATCCACCGGATCGACGCGGTCCGCGCGCCACTGCTCGTCGTCCACGGGGCGCACGACACCAACGTCCCGGTGAGCGAGTCGCAGCAGATCGTCGCCGAACTCCAGGCACGCGGGGCGGTGGCCGAGATGCTGATGTTCGACGACGAAGGTCACGAGATCGTCAAGCGACACAATCAGCATCGGCTCACCGAGGCGGTGGCCGACTGGATCGCCCGCCACCCGTCCCGCCCCGGATCGTCGCGATGAACCGGCGCATGACCGACCGGTTGCTGGATCAGCTCGCCGAGACGCGCACCGGCAACGCACGTGCGAACGTGCTGGAGGAGCTGCGTCGGCTGATCCTGTCCGGCGGCGCGCCGCCTGGCACCCAGCTCCCACCCGGCGAGATCGCCGACGCTTTCGACGTCAGCCCGATCCCGGTCCGCGAGGCGCTGAAAACCCTTGTCGGCGAGGGCCTCGTGGTCCACCGGCAGGGGGTCGGATATCGCGTGAGTCAACTGTCCACCGAGGAGCTGCGCGAGATCTACTTCGTCCGTGGCACCCTGGAACAGGCCGCGCTCGCCCGATCGGTCGGCCTCATCGACGAGTCGTCGTTGCAGACCGCCCGCGCCCGTCACGCGGAATTGCTGGCCGCGGTGAAGTTCAACGACGGCAAGGCGTTTCACGACATCTCCCGGGAGTTCCACCGCGCGCTGACCGCGCCGTGCGCGATGCCACGCCTGCTCAACATGTTCGAGGCGACCTGGAACCTCACCGAACCGTTCCAGGTGATGAGATCGGTGACAGCCGACACCCAGAACGCACTCAACACCGACCACGCCGATCTGCTCGCGGCGTTCGCCGACCGTGACACCGCGTCGGTCCTCGACGTCGCCCGTCGTCATCACCAGCGCCTCGAGAGCGCCGTCATCGAGACCGCCGCACTCCTCGACGTCCGCCACGACTGACACACCCGGGACATCCCCGGCGGAATATATCTGCCCGTTCATCGTGGGGTAACAAAGCGTTCCTACATTCTTCCCATCAGCGCGCCAGCACGACATCCGACCCCCACCGCTGATCGGAAGACCAGGAGCACCCATGTCCACACCGCCCACCGGGAACCCCGGGCCGTCGCCTGCGGCCCCGTCGGTTGCGTCCCACTCCGGCGCCGCCGGCGAGAGCGTCATCAAGTCCACGTATGACGACCGGCTCACCAACACCGATCTCGCGCCACTGAAAGAACAGAAGTGGACGTGGTACAACATCTTCGCCTTCTGGATGTCCGACGTGCACAGCGTCGGTGGATACGTGTTCGCGGGCAGCCTCTTCGCCCTGGGCATCGCGGCGTGGCAGGTCCTCGTCGCACTCCTGGTGGGCATCATCGCCGTCAACCTCCTGTGCAACCTGGTCGCCAAGCCCTCGCAGCTGGCCGGCGTCCCCTACCCCGTGACCACCCGGGTGTCCTTCGGCGTCAAGGGCGCGAACATCCCGGCGATCATCCGCGGCGTGATCGCGGTCGTCTGGTACGGCATCCAGACCTACCTGGCGTCGGTCGCCTTCGGCCTGCTGGCGCTGAAGTTCTGGCCGGGCCTCGAACCCTGGGGCGACGTCGAGCAGCACGGCTTCCTGGGCCTGTCCGCGCTGGGCTGGGCCGGCTTCATCCTCATGTGGGTCCTGCAGGCCCTCGTCTTCTGGAACGGCATGGAGACGATCCGCAAGTTCATCGACTTCTGCGGTCCCGCAGTGTATGTCGTGATGATCGCGCTGGCGGCCTACCTCGTCGTCGAGGCCGGGTGGGACAACGTGAGCCTCGACCTGTCGGTCGGCGACGGGCTCTCCGGCTGGTCGTCGATCACGATGATGATCAGCGCGTTCGCGCTCGTGGTCTCGTACTTCTCCGGACCGATGCTCAACTTCGGCGACTTCTCGCGCTACGGCCGCACCTTCGGCGAGGTCAAGAAGGGCAACTTCTGGGGACTCCCGGTCAATTTCCTCTTCTTCTCACTCCTGGTGGTGTGCACGGTGTCTGCCGCGGTCACCGTGATCGGTACCGACGAGGACGGCAACATCATCACCGATCCGGTCCACATCGTCGACCGCATCGACAACACCACCGCGGCGGTGCTCGGCGTGCTCACCTTCGCCATCGCCACGATCGGCATCAACATCGTCGCGAACTTCGTCTCGCCTGCCTTCGACTTCTCGAATGTGGCGCCCACCAAGATCAGCTGGCGGACCGGCGGCATGATCGCCGCGGTCGGCTCGGTGCTGATCACCCCGTGGAATCTCTTCAACAATCCCACCGCCATCCACTACACGATGGACACCCTCGGCGCGGTCATCGGTCCGCTGTTCGGCATCCTGATCGCCGACTTCTACCTCATCAAGAAGCAACGGATCGAGGTCGACGATCTGTTCACGATGGAGCCCCAGGGCACCTACTGGTACCGCAACGGCTGGAACCCGGTTGCCGTGGGCGCCACCATCATCGCGTCGGTGCTCCCCATCAGCGTCGTCATCTTCGGCACGGTGTACCAGGCCAGCTTCACCTGGTTCATGGGCGCCGCTGCGGGCATGGTCCTCTACTGGCTCGGGATGAAATTCGTGCCGGCGCACCTGATCTACGGACGCGCGGCGATCGCGCGGATGACCGGCGACATCGAGGTGACCGACACGCAGGCCGCCCCCGACGCCCCGGTGGCCGCGGAGTCCGCGTCCGCCGTTCCGGAGGGCAGCGCACGCAGCTGACGCACAGGTGAACGACCGGGCCGCGCGAGGACATCGCGCGGCCCGGTCTTTTGTCGGTGTCCGTGTGATGTCGACCGGGCACCACCTCGTCACCGCAGCAACCATGCCATTGACAAATGGCACAGTTGCTGATGGTGTGAGTTGATGCACACCATGTCGACGCCCACCCCGTTGCCGAGCGAGGCCTCCACGCGGGCAACGCTCACCGCCCACGCGACGAGGTGGGGTCTGGGCACGTTCACCGGGGTGATCCCGCTGAACCCACTGGGTATCCGCCTCTCGCGTGGACTCATCGCCGCGATCATGCGCACGCTCGGGCGTACCCCGTCCGGGACGACCGTGCTGAACGTCGAGGAGAACGGGATCTCCGGGGAATGGGTCCTCGGTCCGGGAGTCCGACGCGGGCGAGCCGCGATCTACTACATCCACGGCAGCGCGTTCACGATCTGTTCGGCACGCACGCACCGCTCTCTCGCCGCGCGGCTGTCGCTGGCCACCGATCTGCCGGTGTTCGTCGTCGACTACCGACTGGCACCCGAGCACCGCTTTCCCGCGGCCGCCGACGACGTCGCCGACGGATTCGACTGGCTGCTCCGACAGGGCTTCACACCCGGGGACATCGTCGTCGCCGGCGACTCCGCGGGTGGACACCTGGCCTGTGATCTGACCCTCCGGCGGGCGGTCGCCGACGTCGAGCAACCCTCGGCGGTCATCCTGTTCTCTCCGCTCATCGACCTCACCTTCGGCCTGGCGCGCGATCAGGAGCGTATCCGGCGGGACCCGGCGATCACCGCGGCGGCAGCGGCGCGCCTGGTGGGCCTCTACACCCGTGACGCGGCCGCCGACGACCCACGACTCTCGCTCGACTTCACACCGGCGCGACACCTTCCGCCGTTTCTCGTCCAGACCGGTGGTGCCGAGATGCTCAGCGCCGACGCGCGCCACCTGCACGACGAACTCCGCGCGCACGGCGGTGACAGCCGGCTGGAGATCTGGCCGGGCATGATGCACGTCTTCCAGGCCCTCCCTCGACTGGGCCCCGAGGCCGACGCCGCGCTGCGGCGGGTCGGCGAGTTCCTGACCGACCGAGCGGCGGACCGGCACGCACCGGCGCCGGCCACCTCGGCTGTGCGCATCGTGTCGGACGCGTCATGATCACCGCGGTCGACGGCATCCGGCACCGATTCGTCCGGAACCCGTTGTCGCGGAATGCCAGAGCTGTCGTGACCGGCGCCGGGAGCGGCATCGGTCGCGCGTTCGCACTCGAACTCGGCCGGCGCGGAGGCGAGGTCATCTGCGCCGACATCGACGAGAGAAGCGCCGACGAGACCGCGTCCCTCGTCACCAGCCGGACCGGCCGCGTGGCCCACGCCTTCGGCTGCGACGTCGCGGACCGGAATGCGATGGGCTCACTGGTGGCGTTCACCCGTGACACCTTCGACGGTCCGCCGACACTCGTCATCAACAACGCGGGGGTCGGCATCGGCGGCCGCCCGGTCGGCGACATCGGGTTCGACGACTGGGACTGGGCTCTCGGGATCAACCTCTGGGGCGTCGTGTACGGATGCGAACTCTTCGCACCCCTGCTGCGCGCGGCAGGCCGCGGCGGGATCATCAACGTCGCGTCGGCGGCGGGTTTCGCCGCAGCGCCCGTGATGGCGCCCTACAACGTGTCGAAGGCAGGCGTGGTCTCGTTGAGCGAGACGCTCGCGGCGGAACTGGCACACTCCGGCGTCGGTGTGACGGTGTTGTGCCCGACCTTCGTGAAGACCAACGTGGCGCGGGACGGCCGGATCACCTCTGACGCACAGGATCTCGCAGGGGCGCTGATGCGCTGGACCGGGGTGTCGGCGGCCGGGGTGGCCACGTCGACACTCGATGCCCACGATCTCGGCCGACTGTACGTCCTGCCTCAGCTGGATGCCCGGGTCATCTGGCATCTCAAACGACACTTCCCCGCGTCCTACGTCCGCGGGCTCGGACTCCTCAACCGTCTCCTGCCGTCGTCCTGACGCGTCAGACCTCAGCCGAACGACCACTCGAAAGGACTTGTCATGGCCATCGACCTCGACAACATGCTGCAGAAGATCAAGGACCGTCAATGGGCTCTGGCCGACATCGACTGGGATGCACCTGGGGCCGAACTCATCGAACCGGACCTGCACGCCAAGCTCAAACCCTTCATGAGTGACCTCATGTGGATCGAGAACGTCGGTGCGCGGGGCTTCGCGGCGATGGCGAAGAAGGCGCCGACCCCGACGCTCAAGAGCATCTACGAGCATTTCCACGCCGAGGAGCAGAAACACGCCAATGCCGAACTGGCACTGATGCGGCGGTGGGGGATGCTGGACGGTGACGAGATCCCGTCGCCGAATGTGAACGTGCAGTTGGTGATCAACTGGCTCGACCGGCACTCCGACGACATGTCCCTGTCCTTCCTGGGAACCGTGATCCCCATGCTCGAGGTCGCGCTCGACGGCGCCCTCATCAAGTTCATCACCGACGAGGTCAAGGACCCGGTGGCCCAGGAGGTGTTCAAGCGGATCAACTCCGACGAATCCCGCCACCTGGCAGTCGACTTCGAGGTCATGGAGATCCTCGGGCATGCGGGGCTGCGCAAGCGGACGATCGACTTCGTCGGCGGATGGGTGAAGCCGACGTTCCTGATCGGCGCACTCAGCTACGTACCGTTGCTGAACAAGATGCGCGACAACATCGTCGCGATGGGGGTCGACGAGGAACGGCTCTACAGCGCGATGAAGCGCTATCGGGCAGTGGGCGATCGAAGTGAATACGTGCGGCGTCTGCCCATGTTCCAGGTGGTCGCGTACCACGGCGCGGCGGTGATCAACCGGCGAAATGTGCCCTACCACCTGTTCGCCGACTCGATGGTGAAGCTGACCGACCGCATCCCGTTCGGCCTGGTCCACCGAACACCGACGTGGTCGCAGGAACTGACCTATGAGCCGACGGCCTGAGGGGATGGCGATGCACACCTCGGTGGCCGTCATCGGCGCCGGTTTCGCCGGCATCGGCGCGGGAATCCGCCTCCGGGATCGCGGGATCGACGACTTCGCGATCTTCGAACGCGACGACCGGGTCGGCGGTACCTGGCGCGACAACACCTACCCGGGGGCAGCGTGCGACATCCCGTCGCGCCTGTACTCCTACAGCTTCGCCCCCAATCCGGAGTGGTCACACACCTACTCGCGGAGTGCCGAGATCCTCGACTACATCCGCTCGATGGTCGACGACTCCGGGATCGGCCGCCACATCCGGTTCGGCCACACGGTGTCGGGGCTGGAGTACTCCGCCGAGGAAGGTCTGTGGACCGTCACCTTCGCCGAGGGACACGAGCCGGTACGGGCACGCGCCGTCGTCCTCGCCTCCGGGCCGCTCGCGAACGCCTCGTTCCCCGACATCCCCGGCATCGAGGACTACGCGGGCCACAAGATCCACAGCGCGCGTTGGGATCATGACTATGACTTCACCGGGAAGAAGGTCGCTGTCGTGGGCACCGGGGCCAGCGCGGTGCAGATCGTTCCGGAGCTGGTGGACCGGGCCGCCTCGGTGAAGGTCTTTCAGCGCACGCCGGGCTGGGTCCTGCCCCGTGCCGACGCCCGGACCCGCGAGGCCACCAAACGGCTCTATCGCTCGATTCCGGGCACCCAGCGTCTTGCGCGTTCGCTCTGGTTCTGGGGTCACGAGACGGTGGCACTGGGGGTCGTCTGGAACACTCCCCTGACCCGCGTCGTCGAGGCGGTGAGCAAACTGCACCTGCGGTCCCAGGTCGACGACCCGTGGCTGCGCAGGCAACTCACTCCGGACTTCGCCGCGGGATGCAAGCGACTGCTCATGACCAGCGACTACTACCCGGCCCTCCAGCGACCCAACTGCAAGTTGGTCACCTGGCCGATCGCCCGGCTCGCCGAACGCGGCATCCGCACCGTGGAAGGTGTTGAGCATCAGTTCGATTGCATCGTGTTCGCGACCGGGTTCGACGTTTCCAAGACCGGGACGCCGATCCCGATCACCGGTCTCGACGGGCGGGAGCTGGCATCGGAGTGGGAGCGAGGCGCGTTCGCCTACCGCAGCGTCGCCGCGTCCGGCTACCCCAACCTGTTCTTCACGTTCGGTCCCAACTCCGGTCCCGGCCACAGCTCGGCACTGGTCTACATGGAGGCACAGATCGACTACATCACCGGGGCCGTCGCCCAACTGCTCGACAACGGGTGGAAGGCGCTCGACGTCCGCGCGGAGGCGCAGGACCGATACAACCGGGACATCCAGCGCCGGCTGACCTCGACGACGTGGAATTCGGGCTGCCAGAGCTGGTACCTGACGGAGGACGGGTTCAACGCGACGATGTACCCGGGGTTCGCCTCGCAGTATGTCGGCCAGCTGCGCCGCGTCGAGTTGCGCGACTACCGGATCCTCGTCCACGAGGGGGCTCGGACTCCGGCCGCCGCAGCGTTACAGTGAGGGGATGACAGAGTACCGGATCGACGACCTGGCGCGCGTGTCCGGCACCACGACCCGGAACATCCGTGGCTACCAGGAACGGGGGCTGCTCCCCCAGCCGCTCCGCCGCGGACGCGTCGCCATCTACACCGAGAAGCACCTTCGCAATCTGCGGGCCATCAACAAGCTGCTCGGCAGCGGGTTCACGCTCAAACACATCGCCACGTTCATGACCAATCCGGGTGCTCGCATCGGGGATGCGTTGGAACTCAACGAGATCCTCGACGAGCACTGGTCGAGTACGTCGCGTCCGGAGATCACCCGCGCCGAGCTCGACGATCGGTTCGGCCTGCTGGACGACGCGGAGGTCGCCGCGCTGGTGAGCGCCGGGGTGATCGCCGAGACCGCGCGCGACGGGGTGTACGAGGCCGTCGATCAACGCATCATCGGGAACCTGGCCAGGCTCGTACGACGGGGCATGCAGATCTCCACCCTTGCCGACGTCCACGAACGGTTCACCGGCAAGATCAACGAGGCGGCCGAGATCCTGCTCGCGGTCGCTCACGACGAGGTCGACCGGCGCAAGGGCCCGGGCTGGCTGCCGGAGAACGACGACGACGTGGCCTGGGCGGTGAACCTGCTGGGCGTGATGCGCCGCGTCGGGACCGAGAACGCGCACGCCGCCCTCGACCGCGCCCTCGACACGGCACTGGACCGGGAGCTCTCGGCCCACCAGAGCGCCGTCGACGAACGTGCGGACGCCGACGCGCCGCAGCCGGACTGAACCCGGGCTGACGCACTCAGCGGGAGATGTTGTGCCGCTTCGGGAGTACGACGAGCGACGCGAGGAAGAAGCAGATCGCACCGACGAACGTGCCGGCTGTGGCCGCCACGGCGTCGGCGGTGACGCCGCCCTTGGTCACGAACGCCCCGACTGCCGACACCCCGAAGGCCACGCACCCGATCCAGTTGATCAGCACCGACCACCAGTCGCGGTCGCGGACATCCCATCGGCGCCCCGTGGCGCGGGAGTACCCGACGAAGGCGACCGCACCGCTGATGAGGAAGGCGACCGAACCGCCGGCGTCGGGGGTCCAGACGAGGTGCCGGTCTCCCCAGATCGTGTGTGCGAGGAGTGCTCCCGTGGTCGACACGTTGAAGAGGATGGTGCCGACCGACTGCGTTGCCGCGCTCAGCCATTCGGCACGGATCACCGACCCCGGCGCCGAGGACTGCAGCTCGGCCACGGTTCCGCTCCGAACCAGCTGGATGAACCCGGCCCCGGTGAAGAACCACGCGCCGACGAAGTAGCAGCCGTTGGCGAACCCGGCACCCACCACGTGCGCCAGCCCGGGAGCCGAGCCCAGCGCGAACAGCGCCGACCCGATCATGAACCCCCAGCACTGTTTGGACAGCGTCGGCGTCAGGAACGCGGGCGAGCGCTCACGCGGTGACATCGAGGCTCGCGATGACCTTGCTCGGCTCGATCCAGATGCCCAGCTCGCCGGGCACGCCGTTGCGCGCCCCGAACTCCTCGGCCCGCTCGGCGCCCATGTACCGGGCCCCGCACAGCGACGCGATGCGACGCACCTCGTCCAGGTCCTCCGTGATCCGCGCCAGGCCCTGCACCTGCACGAAGCCGAAGGGCGGCTCGGGCAGGTCGATCGACATCACGACCCGTGGATCACGAAGCAGCGCGCGGCCTTTGGCGGTGGTGGCACCGGTGTTGAAGGCGATCCGGTCACCGTCGAGCACGAACCACACCGGAACGACGAGCGGTCGTCCGTCGGCGGCGGTGTATCCGAGGTGCCCGGTCTTGGTGCCGTCGGTGAGAAAAGCGCGGACGGCGGGATCGGACAGCGTGGGGGCAGACATGTTCTCAGCGTAGATAAGGATGGGACCGGACCGCGAGCGTTCGGCCTCGTCGACTCACCGTTGCGCGAGCACGCCACCGATGCGGCACGCCATCATCATGATCGTCGCGTGCGGACCACTGCGACCGCTGCTCGGCAGGATGGACCCGTCGACGATCCGCAGTCCACGGAACCCGAAGACGCCACCCAGCCAATCGGTCCGGTCCCCCATCGGCATGGTCCCCCAGGCGTGCTGGGAGAACCCGGCCCGATCGGCGATCCGCACGCTCCCCGGTACGACGATGTCGGCGAACTCGGGCGCCTGCAGCATCTCCACGACCCCGGCGGCTCCGGCCCTCAGTGCCGTGGCCGTGTCCGGGTCGGGTTCGTCGAACGCCATCCGCACTCCGGCGCGCTCCGCGACGAGACGTACCGGCGAGTGCCGCATCGCGGTCACCTCGACAATCGGCCCACCCGCGGGAAGCCCTCGGATGTAGGTGGCGAAATCATCTCGGTAGCAGCGCATCTCGAGGCCTTCGTCGGTGTGCAGCACCGTCGGCAGGACCATGCCCGCATCCGCCGGCGATCGTCTCGAGTACGACACCGCCAGACCCCGATGTTCCCCGGCGGTCAGCGACCGCACATCCGAGCGGCCGGCCACGTCCGGCCACGGCAGGTCCCCGAGTTCTGATCGGAGCAGGATTCCCGCGGTCCCGAGCGTGCCCGCAGCGAGGATCACCTCTCCTGCGCTCACCTCCAGCGGTCCCGCACGCACTCCCGTCACCGTCGCGCCCCGGACCGCGACCAGGCGGTCGACCGCACATCCGGTCACCACCCGCAGGTTGGGGCGGGACAGAGCGGGGACGAGATAGGCGTCCGCGGCCGAGCGGCGCGCGAGTCCGCTCCGGTTGGTGAGCACCCGGTTCAGGCCCACCACCGGCCACCGCTGCGCGATCGGACGCACCGGCGCCCGCACCGACCAGTAGTGTTCGAAAGCGCCTCCGGCGTCCCCGAGTTCACTGTCGGGCACGGGTCCGACACCCATGGTGCCCGTCGGGGCGTCCAGTTCGTCGTAGGCGCCGGCGATGGCGTCGGGCTCCCATCCGGCCGGCCAGGAGCCGAAGTCGTCTCGATGCCACCTCAGAAAGTAGCCGCCGTTCACCGCCGACGAGCCGCCGAGCGCCGACCCCCGGGCCGCGGACACCCCGAGGTCGGTGTCGTGGCGGACCGCATGCGGCGCGGCGTCGTCGATCGGTAGTCGCCGCAGGTCCAGATCCGCCGGCGTGGGCAGCCCCGCGGGCCCACGTTCCAGGAGGGCGACCGTGCGACCGGGCTCGCGGGAGAGCCTCTCGGCGAGCACGCATCCGGCGCTACCGGCACCGACGATGACGACGTCGGCGGTGATCGGCCGTTCGGCCGCTGTCATCGAGAGATGACCGGGCGCAACGCTTCCGGGTCTCGGTGGGCGATGACTCCCTGCCAGAGGCCGGCACCGTAGGCGAGGTCGTCGAGCCGGTGCATGAGGATGTACCGCAGCGGGCCGAGCGTGGGCGGACTGGTCGGATCGGCGAGCAGGTCCCGGACCCAGGACACCACCCCCTCCACGATCGCCACCTGCACGGCGAGGACGCGGAATCGCTTCGACACCAGGGCGAGCACCAACGCCAGCGGCCAGTAGTGACGGCAGATCGCATCGGCGGCCTGCAGCAACCCGAACCCGGCCGCCCGTCCGGTCATCTGCGCGGACACCAGCGGCGCCGAGGGCAGGTCACCGAGCCGGCGCCGCATCCGGACCGCGAGGTGGGTGAGGATGATCATCGCCAGCGCGGCACCGAAGCGGGTCCGGGACAGCAGCGCGACGACCGCGGCGGCCATCGGGACCGACATCTTCATCGGCGCCGCGCGGTCACCGTGCCGGGAGGCGAGGTGCGCCGCACCGGTGCCGTAGAAGCACCGGCGCGACAGCACCGAGCGCAGGTCGGTGCGGTGCTCGTGGGCCACACGTGCCACCGGGTCGTACCGAATCCGCCACCCGTCGGCATGCATCCGCCAGCAGGCGTCGACGTCCTCGGCGACGCGCAATGACTCGTCGAATCCGCAGAAAGCGCTGCGCCGCACGACCATCGCGGCACTGGGCACATACGGAGTCCTGGTCGACGGCGCCACCGCGGACTCCTCTGGCCCCATGTCCAGCGACGACCAGCCGTTTTCGTATCGCTCGGCCAGCGATGCCGTCATCGCCTCGGACTGCAGTCCGACGATCCGCGGCGCGACGAGACCCACGGTCGGATCGGAGAAGTGCGTGAGCAGGATCGTGAGCCAGTCCGGGTCGGGCACGACGTCGGAGTCGAGGAACGCCACGAAGTCGGTTGTCGCCGCCGCCGCGCCCGCGTTGCGCGCCGCGGACGGGCCACGATTGTCGTCGAAGCGTAGGACCCGGGCGGTCGGCCGGTCCACCTCGATGGGTGTCATGGAGCCGTCGTCGACGACGATGACCGCCAGCCCATCGAGGGCCTCGAGGAGGCGGTCGACCCCACTCTGATTGTCCCGCACCGGGATGACGACGGTCACGTCCTCGGGCTGCGGGCCGAACATCGGCCGGGGGTTGGCGATCCCCGCGTCCAGCAGGGCGCGCGCCAGACGCCGGGTCACGTTGTCGCACACTTCGATTCGTCCGTCCTCGGAGGTCATTCCGAGTGCGGTGTCGGACATGCGCAGCAGTCGGGTCGGCGATCCGCCGACCAGGTAGCGGAAGTCACCGGCCTTCGCGCACCGGAGGTCGATCTGCACCTGGAACCCGTCGGGCAGACCGGTGTGCGTCACCGCCGGGGCATCCGCGGTCGCATCGCTCTCGCGGTCGGCGGCGCCGGAGTCGTCGCCGGGGGCCGGGCCGTCGGCGCCCGCGTCCTGGTTCTCGGCCCACCGACGTGGAGCCGAGTCGTCGAGGGCGGTCATCCCAGACGCCCCTGATCGTCGACCTGCCACGACTCGAGGGCGGCCGACAGACGTTCGGTGACGTCGCCGACCAGCCGCGCACCGTCGTCGGGGTTCGCGCCCCCCGGGTCACCGAGGACACCGTTGGGACTCACGGCGGCGACACCACCGGACCGCATCGCACCCAGCAGCGCGCCCACCGGCTCCCGATTGCCCGCGACAGCGCGGTCGGGATCGACAACCGATGGCGAGACATGCAGCAGCACAGAAGTTTCGGTGAAACCTGCGTGCGCATCGGCGCCGTCGAAGGCGCACGGGAACCAGGCGACGTCCCGGCCTTCGTACCGCAGACGGGTCACCGCCTCGATCAGGGTCCGGGTGTTTCCGCCGTGCCCGTTGACGAACACCACGCGCGCCGCCCAGCGGCACGCACTGCGGCCGTATTCGACGAGGAGCCCGCGCAGCGCCTCGTGCCCGATGGAGATGGTGCCGGCGAAGCCCTCGTGCTCGCCGCTGGCGCCGTAGTTGAGGTCCGGGGCCCGCAGGAGTCCGGGATGGTCCGATCGCCCGCACACGCGGTCCGCGATGGCAGCCGCGATGCGTGTGTCGGTGTCGAGCGGTAGGTGCGGACCGTGTTGCTCGACCGAGCCGAGGGGCACCAGCAGGGTGACCACCTGCCCATCGAGGTCTGGCCAGTTGCACTGCCCCAACATCGATGGCCCTGTCATTCGACCAATGCTAGCGATGGTGCTTGCGCGTATGTCGGCCTCGCCCGAAAAACGAAGCGAAAAACGCGCCCGGATCCCGCCCAGGACCACTCTGACGAGCGTTCGATCGGTTATGGAATGCTTGGTGCATCCAGTGACACCTGACAC
Organism: Gordonia sp. HS-NH1; assembly: GCF_001418765.1. NCBI lineage: Bacteria > Bacillati > Actinomycetota > Actinomycetes > Mycobacteriales > Gordoniaceae > Gordonia > Gordonia sp. HS-NH1. The sequence continues at coordinate 58,610 of NZ_LIYC01000006.1, read as the reverse complement.
AGTGCGCAGTACAACGATCGGGAGGACGACACCCCATGAGCAGTGCCACACCACGCAACAGCGGCAAGGCCGGCCCACTGAGTTCGATCCGGGTCATCGAGTTCGCCGGCATCGGGCCCGGCCCGCACGCCGCCATGCTGCTGGCCGATCTCGGCGCCGACGTCGTGCGCGTCCAGCGGCCCGGTTCGCTGCCCAAGCCGGGCCGCAACGCCGATGCCCTCCTTCGTGGCCGACGCGTCGTCGAGGCGAACCTCAAGGACGAGAACGACCGGGAGACCATCCTCGGCCTCGTCGCCAAGGCCGATGTGATCGTCGAGGGTTTCCGCCCCGGTGTGATGGAGCGGCTCGGGCTCGGACCCGATGATCTGGAGAAGGTGAACCCGGGACTGGTATATGGACGCATGACCGGCTGGGGTCAGGACGGGCCGCGCGCGGAGCTGGCCGGGCACGACATCAACTACATCTCGCTGACCGGAATGCTGCACGCCATCGGACGCGCAGACGATCGCCCGGTGCCGCCGCTCAACCTGGCCGGCGACTTCGGCGGCGGGTCGATGTTCCTCGTCGTCGGCGTGCTCGCGGCGCTGCTCGAGCGTGGGATCTCCGGCCGCGGACAGGTGGTCGACGCCGCCATGGTCGACGGCGCTTCCGTTCTCGGACAGATGATCTGGGCGTTCCGCGGTACTGGGCTGTGGAGCGACACCCGCGGCGTGAACCTCCTCGACACCGGCGCCCCGTACTACGAGGTCTACGAGACCTCCGACGGCAAGTACATGGCGGTCGGCGCGATCGAGCCGCAGTTCTACGCCGAACTCCTCAAGGGGCTCGAACTCGCCGACGCCGACCTGCCCGAGCAGAACGACATCGCCCAGTGGCCCAAGCTGAAGGAGGTCTTCGCCGAGACCTTCAAGTCCCGCACCCGCGACGACTGGGCCGCGGTCTTCGAGGGAACCGACGCCTGCACGTCGCCGGTCCTCACCTTCGCCGAGGCGCCCGCCGACGCCCACATGGCCGCGCGTGCCAATCTCGTCGACATCGACGGCGTGACCCAGGCCCAGGTGGCTCCGCGCTTCTCGCGCACCAAGCCGGAGACTCCGGCGGGCCCGACCACCGAGGCGACCGACCCGTCGACGCTCTGGGCCGACTGACACGTCTGCTCCCCGGGGAGCCGGGAGCGAATGCGACCCACCCCTGCCCCCTGAGGTGCGAGGAGCGCAAGCGACCCACCCCTGCCCCCTGAGGTGCGAGGAGCGCAAGCGACGAGCCACGAAGGGCTTCGCGAGGCACACTCGGAAGCCGCTTCGTGGCTCGCTTCGCTCGCACCAAGTGAGCAACCGGCGGCCGCGCGCGTCAGACCTTCGAGTGCCCCATGTCGATCTGGAACTCGGCAGCGGTGATGCCCTTGGCGCTGTCGGAGGCCAGGTAGAGCACCGCGTCGGAGATCTCGTCGAGGGCGGCGACCGGGTGGTAGTCGAGGATCGACGTGAAATGCGGGTTGACCCAGGGGATCCCGAAGATCCGGTGGGCCTCGGTGTCGGCCACGCCCATCGGGGTGTCCACCGCGTAGGGATGCACGCTGTTCACCCGGATGCGATGGTGCCCGAGCTCTTTGGCCGTCGTCTGCGTCAGTCCGACGAGTCCGTACTTCGACGCCGAGTACGACGCCTGCAGCGGCATCGCCTTGAGGCCCGCAACCGAGCTGATGACGGTGATCGACCCCCCGTTGCCCGCCTCGAGCATCGCCGGGATGGTGGCCCTCAACGTCTTCCACGCACCGACGAGGTTGATGTCGATGACGTCGGTGAACTGTTCCTCGGTGAGCTCCCAGACCTTGCCCCACGTCAGCACACCGGCGTTGGCGACCACGTGGTCGAGACGACCGAACTGCTCGACGGCGTCGGCCACGAGCTGCTGCTGGAAGGCCAGATCACGCGTGTCACCCTGCCGCGCAATGATCTTGCCGCCGACGCCCTCGACGAGACGGACTGTCTCGGCGAGGTCGTCGGCGGTGGCCGCGGGGTAGGTCGCGTGATCGATGATCGGACCCGCGATGTCCAGGCCGACGATCACGGCCCCCTCGCGGGCGAACCGGATCGCATGATTGCGACCTTGACCTCGGGCGATGCCGGTGATGTAGACGACCTTGCCGTCGAACTGTCCCATGGCAGAACTGTAACACGTTCTAGTTATGGTTCCCCAGCGTTCTCACCGGCACGATCTCGGCCGCGCAGAGCACGGTTCAGGCGTCGCCGAACGACCGCTTGAACCCGTCCGGGATGACGAGATCGCCGGCCGAGAGCTCGTGCACGCTCTTGTGTCCCAGCCCCATCAGTACGCCGTCGAGTCCCATGCGCAGGAGATCGAGTACGTTCTCGACACCGGCCTGGCCGTTGGCCGCGAGACCCCAGAGGTAGGCACGGCCGATCATGACCGCGCGGGCGCCGAGCGCCAGCGCCTTCGCGACGTCACTGCCGCGCCGGATGCCGCCGTCGAGCAGGACCTCGATGTCGTTGCCCACCGCTGCCGCGATGTCGGGCAGAAGACGGATCGTGGCCGGGGTGCCGTCGAGGTTGTTGCCGCCGTGGTTGGAGACCGACAGCGCCGTCGCGCCGATGTCCACGGCGCGCTTGGCGTCGTCGAGGCGGGTGATGCCCTTGACCATGAACGGCCCATCCCACTGCTCGCGCAGCCACTGCAGGTCTTCCCACGTGGGCGGCGGGGTGTTCATCCAGGACCCGTACGCCCCGAAGAAGGTCGGCCCCGGCACACCCTGCGGCGTGAGGTTGGGCGCGGACAGATCGGGGATGTTGATCTTGCCGCCCTTGACCCAGTCGAGTGCATAGCGCGGCTTCACCGCGATCTCCGGCCCCAGACGCACCAACGCCTTCAGGTTCACCTTCTCCGGGATCTCCGGGCTGCCCCAGTCCCGTCCGACGTTGAACACCCAGTCGGTCGTGACGATCAGCCCCTTGGCGCCTGCCGCCTTCGCGCGCTCCGCGCGGGCGAGGATGTCGTCCCGGCTGCCGAGCCAATAGATCTGGAAGAAGACCTTGTCGTTGACCGCGGTCACCTCCTCGACCGAGTGCGACGCGAAGCTCGACAACCCCATCGCGGTACCCCGGGCGGCCGCGGCGCGGGAGACCGCGACCTCGCCCTCGGGGTCGACCGCCTGCACACCGGTCGGCGAGATCATCACCGGGAACGAGATCTCCTGCCCCATGACCGTTGTCGCCATCTCACGCTCGGCCTGTGCGCCGACGACGTGCGGTGCCCAGCCGAGTTCGGAGAAGGCACGGACGTTGTCGTCGACGGTGATGCCGGCCTGGGTGCCGGCGACCAGTGACAAGTACACCGACTTCGGCAGACGCTTCTTGGCCCGTCGTTGTGCCTCGGTGACGGTCTCGAACCAGGGGTTTCTCGCCCAGGGGTTGGCAACCATGATCTTTCCTACTCATTCATCTGGCATGAGCGCCTACCCGGCACTCATGGAGACGGGGCGCCGATCGGTGAGGACGGCGCGCCCGTGGTGTACCGCGGGCGGACTACCGCGCGGCAGGGGTGAACCCGGCGAGCGGGTTCTCGTCACAGGACTTCGTGGGGCGCGAGGCCACCGGCGTCAGGTCACCGTCGGGACGACGGGTCATCAGGGTCAGCGGCGTACCACGCGAATGGTCCTTGTTCGCAGTCGGTTTCATGCGGTCTCCGGCGAGGAGTTCTTCGCCGTATCCCTGGACGCACTCCGGGTCGGGTCCGGCCAGCGGCAACCCGGTGAAGAACTTCGCCGCCATGCACCCGCCGCGGCAGGCGTCGAAATGCGCACACTTCGTGCACGCCCCGGCATTCTGCGGCTCGCGCAACTCGGTGAACAGATCCGACCGCTGCCAGATCTCCTGGAAGCCGCCGTCGGAGAGGATGTTGCCGGCGAGGAAGTTCTCGTGGATCGCGAACGGGCACGCGTACACGTCGCCGACCGGATCGATCAGGCAGACCACGCGTCCCGCACCACAGAGGTTGAGTCCCGGCAGGCCTCCGCCGGAGTCCGAACCGAACGCCGACAGGTGGAAGAACGAATCGCCCGTGAGCACCCGATCACCGTGTGCGACAAGCCAGTCGTAGAGTTCGCGCTGCTGTTGCGGCAGCGGGTGCAGGTCGTCCCACACGTCGGCGCCACGGCCGGAGGGACGCAGTCGCGTGATGCGCAGAGTGGCGTTGTAGCGGTCGGCCAGCGCCTTGAACTCGTCGAGCTGGCTGACGTTCTGCCGTGTCATGACGACGCTGATCTTGGCGTCGGCGAAACCGGCCTCGGACAGGTTCTCGAGCGCGCGGACCGCCATGTCGAAGGAACCGGGACCGCGGACCGCGTCGTTGACCTCCGCGGTGGCACCGTCGAGCGAGATCTGGACGTCGACGTAGTCCGACGCCGCGAGTCGCGCGGCCACCTTCTTGTCGATCCGCAGACCGTTGGTCGAGAACTTCACTCCCACCTGGTGACTGGTCGCGTAGTCGACGAGTTCCCAGAAGTCGGGACGCACCGTCGGTTCGCCGCCACCGATGTTGACGTAGAAGACCTGCATGCGCTGCAGCTCGTCGATGATCGCCTTGCACTGTTCGGTGGACAGCTCGCGCGGGTCCCGCTTGCCCGACGACGACAGGCAGTGCACACACGCGAGATTGCACGCGTAGGTCAGTTCCCAGGTGAGGCAGATGGGCGCATCCAGGCCCTTCTCGAACTGGTCGACGAGCCGACCGACTTTCGGCACCTCGCCGGCTGTCGGCGCGGGTGCGCGAAGCGAATTCGCGAATTCGACTGCGGTGGGCGGCATCTCGATGGTCGTCATCGTTGAGGTCCTTGCGTTCGGGGCTGGCAGTTCAGGGCTGGGGCGCCAGGCCGGGCGGTCGGGGCGGGCACCGGTCGCACCGATGCGGATCGAACGGGGCTGCTGCCGGTCGACATCGTCGTGCGGGGGTCGTCCGAGTGGCCGGGGTCAGGCGGGGCGCGGCACGATCATGCCGCTGTCGGCGAGCGCGGTCAGCGCCTGCAGATACAGGGGACGCTGGGCCGGCGAGATCCCGGCGGCGAGGAGCGCGGCCTCTGCGGAGTCGTGGTCGGCGAGGGATTTCACGATGCCCACGACGGTCAGGTTCTTGAGGAACGACAGCTTGCGAGTGCCGAAGTGGTACAGCAGCGCGCCGAACGGTTCCGGCCGCAGCGCCACCTTCGGATTGAGCTGCCACGGCTCGAGCGTGTCGAAACCCGGGGCGTCGGCTGGGGTGTCGAACCGGACCCCGGCGACCGCGGAACGGTCGCCGGAGATCGGATTCGATGTCGGGGCTGACATCAGTAGACCCCGCACATCCCGTCGATCGAGACCTCTTCGACGAGCGACTCGGCGAGGAGCTCGGTGTCGTTCGAGCCGTGGGCTGTCGCGGCGGACTGATCTGCCATGATCCATACCTCCTGGTTGATCGGGTAGTGATGCGGATCACGACAGACTATAGTGGCACTCGGTGCAGAAATCCAGAGGACGCGCGACAACTGTCCGAACGGCCAGGTGAACGGTTGCCTCGCCCCACACGGCACCGGTCCCATAGGGTGAGGTTCCGATGACGACGACGCCGCACGACGATCCGCCCGCACGCACGCCGCCGGGCCGGCGCCCGATCACGTCACGCGCGCAGATCAGCGCACTGGCGATTCATCTCTTCACCATCCAGGGCTTCGAGGACACGAGCGTCGACGACATCGCCGAGGCGGCCGGCATAGCCCGACGCACGCTGTTCCGCTACTACTCGTCGAAGAACGAGATCCCCTGGGGCGAATTCGACGACCACCTCGACGGACTCCGAGCGCTCCTCGCCGGAACCCCGCCGGAGACGCCCATCGCACAAGCACTCGTCGACGCGCTCGTCTCGTTCAACCGGGTACCCGCCGAGGAACTCGACAATCACCGCCGGCGCATGTCACTCCTGCTCGGCGTGCCTGCACTGCAGGCACATTCGATGATCGTCTACGCCGACTGGCGGCAGGTCATCGCCGAGTTCTGCGCCGCCCGACTGGGCGTGGGAGTCGGCGACCACCTGCCGCAGACCGTCGGCTGGCTGTGCCTGGGCGCCGCACTCGCGGCATATGAGAAGTGGCTCGACGACCCCGACGCCGACCTGGAGGCGCTCATCGAGTCCGGCGCACGGACCATGGCCGACGGCGTGGCCTCCCTGGCATGACTACGCTGGCAACGGTCGCCCAGGTGTCGCCGGAGCCCCTCGTGGGACCCGAGACAGTTGCGCTAGGCTGAAGTAGAACGTGTTCTAATTTGGGCCGGGGTGCCGGTCCTCGACGGCGGAGACTGCGCACATGTCTGACCTGACCCCTCACGGTTCACGCAGCGTGATCCTCACGGTGTCCGAGGTGATCGACGAGACGGCCGAGGCCAAGTCCATCGCCTTCGAGGTGCCAGAGGCCTCCGCTAAGGCGTTCACCGACTACAAACCGGGGCAGTTCCTGACGCTCCGGATTCCGAGCGAGCAGACCGGATCGGTCGCGCGCTGCTTCTCGCTCGCATCGTCGCCGTTCACCGACCCGCAGCCGAAGGTGACCGTGAAGCGCACGGCCGACGGGTACGGATCGAATTGGGTGTGCGACCACCTCTCCCCCGGCACCCAGGTCGAGGTGCTGCCACCGTCCGGGGTGTTCACCCCCAGGTCCTACGACGATCCGCTCCTGCTCATCGCTGCCGGCAGCGGTGTGACACCGGTGATGTCGATCCTCAAGGCCGCCCTCGCGAAGGGTGATGCGCCGATCGTCTTCTTCTATGCCAATCGCGATGTCGCCGACGTCATCTTCGCCGCCGAGCTCCGCGAACTCCTCACCGCCCACCCCGGCCGGCTCACCGTCATCCACTGGCTCGAGTCACTGCAGGGCCTGCCGAGTGCCACCGCGCTGTCGACGGCCTTCGCCCCGTACGCGGCCTCGCACGTCGCCTACATGTGCGGGCCGGGGCCCTTCATGGATGCCGTGCACAAGGGCCTCGCCGACGCTGATTTCCCGCATCACAACGTGCACACCGAGGTCTACAACTCGCTGTCCGGCGATCCGTTCGCCGACGTCGAACTCGACGAGGTCAGCGACGAGGAGCAGGCGGCGGCCGCCACCGTCGAGGTGGAACTCGACGGTGAGACCCACACCCTGACCTGGCCGCGGTCACGCACTCTCATCGACATCATGCTGGCCGCCGGACTCGATGCGCCGTATTCCTGCCAGGAGGGCGAATGCGGTTCGTGTGCTTGCACTCTCACCGAGGGCAGCGTCGACATGGACAACGCGGGCGCGCTCGACCCCGAGGACATCGAGGACGGCTACATCCTGGGCTGCCAGGCGCATCCCACATCGGACACGCTGAAGATCGAATTCTGACAGAGTGGGTTGAGTTCGTGCAGTCGCAGGTCTACCGAAGGAGTACGACGACGTGAACACCCTCCGTGGTTCCCGGCTCGACCCCGTCCAGCTCGCACGTGGCCTCGCCGCCATGCTCATCAGCATCGGCGTGCTGCACTTCGTCGCGCCCAAGCCGTTCGACGAGATCATCCCCGAGGAGATCCCGGGCGACCCCCGGACACTGACCTACGCCTCCGGTGTCGCCGAGATCGGGCTGGGCGCAGCGCTTCTCGCGCCGAAGACCCGGCGTGCCGCGGGCGCGGCGTCGGTGCTGCTGTTCCTGGCCGTGTACCCCGCGAACATCAACATGGTCCGCCTCTGGTGGGACAAGCCGCTGCCCTACAAGATCGTGGCCCTCGCCCGGTTGCCCTTCCAGCTGCCGATGATCTGGGCTGCCGCGAAGGTCGCGCGCGAGGGCTGACCCTTCGAGGCTCGTCGACCTCGACGCGCTCCTTCGCACCTCAATATCTGCGGTCTGGCGGCCGTCGTGGACTACGAAAGAACACTCGTGAGCGTCCGAATTTCTTGCTCCCTGAGGTGCGAGCGAAGCGAGCCACGAAGGGCCGCGCAAGGCATCTCGCCGGGCCCTTCGTGGCTCGTCGACCTCGACGCGCTCCCTCGCACCTCAATATCTGCGGTCTGGCGGCCGTCGTGGACTACGAAAGAACACTCGTGAGCGTCCGAATTTCTTGCTCCCTGAGGTGCGAGCGAAGCGAGCCACGAAGGGCCGCGCAAGGCATCTCACCGGGCCCTTCGTGGCTCGTCGACCTCGACGCGCTCCTTCGTCGCTTGCTCGGCCCGGCGGCTATCGCTCCTCGCACCTCATAGCTCCTATGTCAAGCGGCGTCTTGTTGTGGGGTTGTGCGGTTGTGGTGGTCGAGGGTGAGGTTGTTGTAGACGACGCGGGCCAGACGTCGTTTGAGGCAGCGCATGGCTTCGCGTTTGGTTTTGCCTTCGTCGCGTTTGCGTTGGTAGTAGGTGTGGCCGAGGGACTCGGGCATGCGGGCTTGAGTCAAAGCGATGCGGTGCAGGGCGGCGTTGAGCTGTCTGTTCCCTGAGCGGGTCAGGCGGTGGCGGCCGGGGTTGGCTGACCACACCGGCACGGGTGCGACACCGGCGTTCCGGGCGAAATGCGCCTCGGTGCCGAAGCGGGTGATGCCGGCGGATTCGCCGAGTAGTTTCGCCGCGGTCAGTTCCGCGCAACCGGGCATCGCCAGCAGCGTCGGCACTGCGTCGCGCGCCAGGGTGGTGATCTCGCGGGTGACCTGTTTGATCTCGGCAGTCAACGCGATGATCGCGGCGACCTCGTTGCGGGCCAGTCGGGCATCGATCCCGGGGCGGTCGATCAGCCACGCCGCGAGGTTGTTCTGGTGTTTGTTCAGCGTCAACCCGCCGCGAGGAATGTGGTATTCGGGGTCGAGTTGATGCACCCGCCACAACACCCGGTTGGTCTTCGACGTGCGTTCCCGCACAAGGGTTTCCCGATAGTCCACCAGCGCCTTGGCCTCATAGGACACGTCATCGTGGGAGGCCACCGGCAGATCAGGTTCCCGGGCGGCGGCCCGCGCCACGGCCAACGCGTCGATGGGATCGGACTTACCGCGTTCACGCCCGGTGCGACGGTGTTCGGCCATCAACCGCGGGGTGACCCGCACGACCTTCTGGTGGGCGCCGAGTAGATCGCGTTCGAGGCGTGCGGACATATTGCGGCAGTCCTCGATAGCCCAGAGCAGTTCATGACCGAACCTATCGTGGGCCCAGCGCAGTGCCGTGAGATGACCGGCGGTCGTCGTAGCTACGACCGTGGATCCGAGTTTGCGGCCGACGTCATCGACGGCGACAAAAGTGTGGGAGCGCTTGTGAACATCAGCACCGATGACGATCATGGAGCTTGCCTTCCTGTCACAGGGTGGGCGGACAGTCGGGCCGGTCGGTGGACATACTTCAGTGGAGGGGCGCTGCCACGCTCCTATCAAGTCACGCCGGCCGGTCCGTCACACCAGATGTCGGCACGATGAGGCAACACCAACCCAGCGGGGGTGGCAGGGACCAGCAGAGCCAAACACCCGGTGGACGAAACCCAATCACCACTCACGTGGCCCCACAACCCTGACACTGAAGGGACCAGTGGGTATGTGACTCTTTCGGATTAGGGAGCGGAGGGCGAGGCATCGCACCCCAGGGAGCAGAAGGCTCTACGGCGCCAACGGATTCGAGCACGGAGCCGGTCAACGGAGGCCGCGATAGTGCTTGCGTTCTTCCGGAGTCCGGTGCTCGAGCGCGTACGTCAGGGCGGTACGGCCCATCCGTGCCGCATTGTCGTCCAGGTAGCCGAGCAGCACGGTCTCATCGACCCGCTTGCCGACCTCGCGCAGCATCCAGCCGAATGCCTTCTGGATCAGATCGCGACGGTCGTCGCGGACGAACGGTGCCACGGCGAGCAGTGCCGTCGCATCCCCGTGCTTGATGAACGCGAAGGTCGCGATGATCCCGACACGTCGTCGCCAGAGGTCGGGGTCCCGCGCGTGCTGCGTGACGAGGTCGAGTTCTCCGGTGCGCCTGCAGTATTCGCCGAGGACCGGATCGGCGGAGGAGTCGACGAGATCCCAGTTGTCGACCCGGCCTCGGCGCACGGCGTCGAGATAGAGGTCGACCCAGCCCCGCCCGTCGCCACCGCGACGCAGCTCGCTGTCGAACTCCTCGCGGAGGAGGAACAGCGCGATCAGACGGTGCTCGTGCACCGGTGAGTCGAGCAGCTCGACGACCTGATCCGGCGCGATACCGCGGAACGCCTTCGCGATCTTGCGTTGCACGGGTACCCGGATTCCGAGGAATTCGTCGCCTTCCCCGTATCCACCCGGTCGGGCTTGGAAGAACGCGGCCTGTCCGCGCGCGAGCTCTGGATCCGCCACCTCGGCCGCCGCGTCGCGTACCTGCGCGGCGGTGGGCGCGTGCGACATGAGAGGCCTAGAGCAGATCCGCCACGGGCGTCGGGGTCTGGAGTTTCGGCCGGGTCTTCATCACCGCGCCCACCTTGCCCGCGCCAACCACCCCGGTGAGGACACCGTCCCGGCTGTAGTACGCGACGAACTTCTTGCCGTCGTCGTCGACGACGTGGACGTCGTCATCGGCGCGCGGTGCGCCGAGCACCTGGATCTTGACGTCGAACTGGTCGCTCCAGAAGTACGCGACCGACGCGGTGACCGCGTCGCCCCCGGTGATCTGGTGGGCGATGACCGACGCCTGCTCGACCGTGTGATTCCAGTGTTCGACGCGGTGTGGAGTGCCGTCCTCGTCGAGCCAGTTGGCGACGTCGCCGAGTGCGTAGATGTTCTCGGCACTGGTGTGTCCGGTTGCGTCGCAGGCGATGCCACCCCCGACGTCGCGCGGGGCGAGCTCGATGCCGGAGCCGTCGAGGTATCCCGTCACCGGCGTCGAACCGATGCCGACGACCACGATGTCGGCGGGCAACGTGGTGCCGTCGGTGAGTTCGACGGCATGCACCCGGCCGTCGGAGACGACGATGTTCCCGACTCCGACGCCGGTCCGGAGATCGACGCCGTTAGCGACGTGCAGCCGCGACACCAGCGCGCCGATCTGTTCGCCCAGCGCCACGGCGAGCGGCGTCGGAGCCGGTTCGACGAGGCTCACGGCCACACCGCGCGCGGTGAGCCCGGCGGCCACCTCACATCCGATGAAACCGGCACCGATGACGACTGCGGTGCTCGCGGAATCGATCTCGTCGCGCAGCGCGACCGCGTCGTCGTAGGTGCGGAGCACGTGCACGCCCCGGACTTTCTCGGTGAGACCGGGAAACGGCCGCGGATCGAGGCCGGTGGCCAGCACCAGGGTGTCGTAGGCGACGGTGGCGCCCGAGGCCAGCGTGATCGTCTGATCTGCCGGTGACACCGCGGTCACCGCCTCACCCAGCCGCAGCGTGATGCCGGCTTCGTCATAGAACTCCGCGGGCTTGAGGTCGACGCGGTCGTCCTTGCCCAGCAGCACCGACTTCGACAGCGGCGGACGATCGTACGGCGGGTGGGCTTCGGCCCCCACGAGCGTGATCGGGTCCGTGAAACCGTTGTTCCGCAGGTTCTCCGCGACCCGGATTCCGCCCAGCCCGGCACCGACGACGACCACGCCCGCGCTCGATCCACTCATCTCTCGTCCCCTTTGTCGTCTCTCCCGGTCGACAGCCGTCTGCGCCCGGCGGTCGCGCGGACCGCCCGGGGACAACTCGTGTCTCAACGGGTCACATCGCCGACCGGTTGCAGGTCGGACAGCAGCCAATTCCCGTCGACCTTACGCATAAGTGCCCATCGCGCGGTAGGGGTCCGCGCCGGTTTCGCATCGGCGGGCAGCCTAAAGCCTGTAGATTGACCGGGCGCGGTCGCGATGATCTCGTTCACGAACACGAGCACCCGCGCCCGGTCGGGACCGCTCTCGTGCAGGCCGGCACCGACGACCTCACCCGCCACCGAGACCGCCGACGTACGGACACCCGGCACCACGACATCGGCTCCGCGGTTGCGGTACTCCAGGCGGAGCGGGTCGGTGAGCAACGCATCGGTCGCTCGACGCCGGTCTGCGGGGTCATCCGGCGAATAGGTGAGAACCGCACCGACCGCCGCCGCCGCGGCCGTCAGGATCTCGGCGCGTTGCTCCTCGGTCGGATCGGAGCCGGGACGCAGCGCGCCCGCGCCGGCGATCACCGCGACCGCGAGCAGCAGCACCGACGCGGCGGCCAGAAGCCGTATCCGGGTGCGCTCGCGTCTGGTCGGGAGTGGCGGTAGCAACTCGCGGTCTCCGGTGGCGGTCACGGACGCCTCGCCTGGGCGATCTTCCAGCCGTCTTCGGTGAGGGTCATCGTGACCAGCGCCGTGACCCGCTCGCCGGTGGTGTCGACCCCGGACCCGTCCCCCGACTCACCCAGGAGGGCCGGATTCGTCGCGTCGGCGACCACCAGCACGTCGACGTCGGCACCGATCTCGTCGGATGTCGGGTCCGTGACGAGTCCCGCCGACACCACCTGTCCGACACTCGAACCCGTCTGCCCGCCCACCTCCGCGACCAGGGCGTCGCGGGCTGCCTCGATCCGCTCCCGCTGGGCTCCGGTGCTCACCTCGGCGACAGCGGTCACGTAACCATCGGGATCGGCCGGGTCGGCGGTGAGCATGACGGTCACGGCGCCGCGTGCGGACGCGAGCACGTCGTTCGTCAGCTCCGTCACCTCGTGCTGCCCGCGGATCTGCCAGCTCAGCACGCCGGCCACCGCGACCAGGACCAGCACGGCGAGTGCCGCTGCGACGAGGGTCCGGCGCAGCAGGCGTGTCCGACGTATCGCACGCCACCGAAGGGCCGGGGCGGCGGCGATCCGGGCGGTGCGCGCCCGGCGCACCGCCGTGTCGACCCGCTCACGGGCGAGTTCGACTCTGGTGGCGCCGGTCTCGTTCATCGCCGCCACCCCCCGGCGGCCGTGGTGCGCGGTCATCCGATCACATCCGCGGCGGAGAGACGCCACGCGTCGCCCGAACGCACGAACCGGGCGAGGACCGAACGGCGCACCGTCGTCGCCGGCCGGTCGGCGGGGCGAACGGTCACCGCGACGCGTAACAACGCTTCCCCCTCCTGCGCGTCGGCCCCGACGATGCTGACGATCTCGGGTCGCCAGGTCACCGACGACGTCCCCTCGGGCGGCGGTCGATCGAGCTGGGCACCGTAGCTGTCCGTGAAGTCCTCGGCGACCAGGGCTCGCGCCCGGGCGCGGTCCTGCTGCCACCTTTCCGCGTCGACGGAGAAGACCTCCGAGACGATCGCACCGGCCTGCGTCCGAAGCTCGTCCCGGCTCTCCGCGACATCGGCGCCCGCTCGCTGCGAATCCCACAGCGCGAGCACGACGACGAGCGTCGTCGCCAGAACGACCGTCGCGATCACGATGCGGACAGCTGCGACGCGCGCGGAGACGGTCCGCGCCCTCGCCCGCCCCGGGTGTCCTCCGGCCGCCCCGGATGTCGTCGTCGATCTCATGGGAGGTACTGCACCGCCCCGAGTTTGAGGCTGCCGTCGTCCGGTGTGACAAGGACCCGCAACCGGAATCTGCGTGCCTGGTCGTCGGTCTCATCCGGTGGGCCGGGGCGCGCGAACACGACGGTGGCGGCGACGAGGACCGTGGCGGAGTCCCCGTCCCGGGCCGATATCCCGGTGCCGTCGACCGACGACTCCGCGACAGTGCCGTTGGCACGGACGAATTCGGTGTAGCTGTCCGCGGACTGGGCGAACTCGTCATAGAAGGCCCCCGTGGCACCGGCGAGGATCCGCTGGGCTCGCCGGTCATCGCGGCTGTCCGGCGCGATGAGCACTTCGACCCGTTCGGCTGCGGCCGACTGGAGTTCGGCGTCGGAGTAGCGCGCACGGTCTCGCGTCCACGCGGTCACCGCGACCGCGGCCAGCGCGAGGGCCACGACGAGCACGAGGACCGCGACGACCCACCGCCGCCGGGGAAGGCGACGCCGGAGTCCGGCGTCCACCTCGATCCTGTGCAATTCGTCCAGTGCCTCGCGCAGCTCGCGTCTGGCCGCCCGATCGGCAGCGATGTCGCGCTTTCCGGACGAGGCCGCCGGCCGACCTCTCGTGTCCGCCACCTTCACGACGACAGGGGCGTGCTCTCCTGGGGCTGCGTCAGGCTCGCGCCCACCGCCCTGGTGTCGACCTTCTCGCCGCGGATCCGGCTGGAGTATGCGGCGCGGGCCTGTTGGTCGGGGCTCAGGAAAATCGAGTCGAGCTTGGTCAGCTTGCGCGAGAGACGCTTCATCGCCTGCGGGAACAGCGGACTCGACTCGGCCCATCGCATCGACCGCGGCGCGTAGACCCGGGTGACCGGCCGCGCGATCGTCTGCACGACGATCGAGGCCACCTCGCCGGGCTCGACGGTCTGGATGAACTTGTTGGTCTGCAGGCCCGAGATCAGGGCGGTACGGGTGAATGTCGGGAGTACCGCGCTGACCGTGACGCCCTGCGGTTCGAGTTCGGCGCCGAGCGCCTCGGAGAACTCGATGACGGCCGCCTTGGCGCCGTTGTAGATCGTGAGACCGGGGGTCGGGATGCGTCCGGCCGTCGATGCGATGTTCACGATGTGACCGGTGCGGCGCGGCGCCATCCGGCGGGCCGCCTCCTGGCAGCCGATGATCACGCCGAGCACGTCGATCTCGTAGGTGCGGCGGATGATCGTGTCGTCGTAGGACAGGAACGGGCCGACCGGCATGATCCCCGCGTTGTTCACGAGCACGTCGATCGGTCCCAGCCGCGCCTCGACCTCGGTCAGGAAGGCGTCGAAGGACTCGCGCTTGGTCACGTCCACCTCGATGCCCTCGATGCCGAGGTCGGCGGCGGCCTTGCCCACGGCTTCCGAATCCACATCGCCGATGGCCACCTTGGCGCCCGCGTCGAACAGCTGGGTCGCGGTCTCGAATCCGATGCCGCGTGCGCCACCGGTGACGACCACGACCTTGTCCCGTAACGCGGCGCGGATGGCGTCGTGATCGGGTGTTCGGGACAGCCTGTCGCGCAGACTCATTGGATCTCCTTCGGTGGGTGCGGACTTCGAACAGCGGGCGCGGGGTGCGACGGACCGGGCCCGTTCATCCCCGGCCGGGGTTCACCAGATCATCGGCGCCAGGAACTTCGACGCGAAGTCCCGAACGCGCTGCGGCTCGTTACGGGCGGGGTCCGAGGGCGGCGTCTCCAGGAGCGAGATCACCAGCCGCACATGGATCTCCACTGCTTCCAGCAGATCTTCGACGGGCATCTGCGCGCCCTCGTCGCGGAGTGTGGCGGCAACCCGGTCGGTGACCATGTCGATGAACAACGACGTCATCTTCGCGGTGACGCTCTTGATCTCGGAGTCGGTGAGGACGATGCGGCTGAGCAACGGGTCGGAGTTGACCCATTCGGCGCCGACGGCGAATGCCTCCACCAGCGCGGCCTTCGGGCCGAGGCCCTTCACCGAGGCCTCGAGCTTCTGCATGCCGGTCTCGTAGGCGTCGTTCGCCACCGCGTAGAGCAGCGCGTCCTTGTTGGGGAAGCGACGGTACAACGTACTGCGGCTCACCCCCGCGCGTGCGGCGACCTCGTCGATGTTGGCGCGTCGGACGCCGACCTCGGCGAACTCGGCCCCGGCAGCGGCGAGGATCGCCGCTTCCTGGTCGGCCGGGCTGGCGGTGTTGCGGACCTTCCGTGTCGACGTCCTGGCCCTGCTGTCGGTCTTCGTTCCGGTGTCTGCCACGGTCATCGCCGCCACACCGTGACAGGGAGCTCGTCCTCCGCGGGTACCGGCCACTGGTTGCCGCCCAGCCTGCGCTGCGTGATCGTCGTGATCTCCATCTGGTCAAAATACAACCCGGGGCTTGCGTGCACGCGGTCGCCGAGAGCGCCGCCCGCAGCCATCGCCACGACTCGGTCCGAGCAGGAGGTACCGGGCAGACCCATCCCCGCCGGCGCAGCCGCCAGATCCGAAGCCATGCTCATCCCTCTCCCGCTCGAGCTGTCCGTGAAGCGTCGGCCACACTGTGACCCACATCGCATCCTAGACCATGATGAGACAGATCGGAAAAAGCGTTCCTATCGAGCGGTGTGGGCGTCGACGTTCCAGCGCGCCGCGAGCAGCCGATGGCACCGCCGCACACGC
Source organism: Gordonia sp. HS-NH1 (assembly GCF_001418765.1). Classification (NCBI taxonomy): domain Bacteria; kingdom Bacillati; phylum Actinomycetota; class Actinomycetes; order Mycobacteriales; family Gordoniaceae; genus Gordonia; species Gordonia sp. HS-NH1. The sequence continues at coordinate 42,495 of NZ_LIYC01000006.1, read as the reverse complement.
TCCCGCCACCAGTGCTGCCGATCCGGCCCGACGGCGAGCTCGGCCGTCTCCACCGAGGCGCCGGGGCCGAACCATCGAACTCCGACCGTGCCGTCGACCATCAGGAACGACGCCGCGACATCCGCGGTGAGCAGCGATCCGGTTCCCAGTCCGCACGCGAGTTCCAGGCGCGGCAGGGCAGCAGCGGCGGCGACGCCCGCGGCCATCCCGACCGCGCTGTCGAGGGCGCTCGAGACCACGATCTCGAGTCCGAGGTCGTCGGCGAGGTCGAGGGTCGCCCGCATCCCGCCGAGCGGAGCCACCTTGACCACGGCGACGTCCGCGGCGTCGGCGGCCACCACTCGATACGGATCCTCGGCTTTTCTGATCGATTCGTCGGCGGCGATCGGCACCGACACCGCTCGACGCACCGCAGCCAGTTCCTCGACTGTGCGACAAGGCTGTTCGGCGTACTCGACGTCTCCGATGGCACGCAACGCGGCGACGGCCTCGTCGACGGTCCAGCCCCCGTTCGCATCGACGCGGACCCGGTCGATGACCGCTCGCGTCGCCGCGACCCGCGCGACGTCGTCGTCGAGCGTCTGACCGGGTTCGGCGACCTTGACCTTGGCGGTTCCCGCGCCGGGGTAACGCTCCAGCAGAGTGGCGACCTCGTCGGCGGGGATCGCGGGCACGGTCGCATTGACCGGGACGGTCTCGCGAACGGCGCCAGGGGGCCCGACCCAGGCGGCTTCGAGGCCGGCCCGCAACCACGACGACGCCTCCTTGTCGTCGTATTCGACGAACGGCCCGAACTCACCCCATCCCGCCGGCCCGGCGAAGATCATCGTCTCCCGGGCGGTCAGTCCGCGGAACCTCGTGCGCATCGGCAGCCGTACCGCGACCGCGGAGGCGAGGACGTCCTCGACGTCGGGAAGCGCCCACTCCTGCCGTCCGGTCTCCCGTTGTCGGCCGCGCGTCATCGGACCTCCCTCTCGCATGCGGATCACCCGCGTCGTTGAAACAACCTTCCAAGTTTGTTCCAAGTGCGATATTCTCGCCGCCATGTCAGTCAACCAGGGATTCGACGCCGGCATCCGCGAGGCGGAACCGATGATCGTCGACGACACTCCGGACACCGCGGGCGAGATCGCCTCGCCGCGCCTCGGTGCCGACTCGCTCGTGTGGAAGTTCTACGGCGACAACCGGGGCCTGCTCGGCTTCCAGCGCCTGGCCGGCACGGAGAACTGCATCGAGCAGCTCGGCCAGGCCGTGCTCGACCATTCGGTCATCTTCAGCGACTTCCTCGGTCGGGCCAAGCGCACCGGGCCCCCGGTCATGCGGACCGTCTACAGCACCGAGCCGGAGAAGTGGGGACGCACGGTGCGCGACTTCCACAAGGACATCAAGGGCACCATCAGCGATGGATCGCGCTACCACGCACTCAATCCGGAACTGTTCTACTGGGCGCACGCGACCTTCGTCGACCAGGTCCTCTACATCACCGACACCTTCATCCGGCGCCTGTCCTACGCCGAGAAGGTCCAGATCTTCGAGGAGAGCAAGACCTGGTACCAGCTCTACGGGGTCAGCGACCGCGGGCAGCCGCAGACCTACGAGGAGTTCGTCCAGTACTGGGACGACATGCTCGACCGCTTCGTGCCGCACAAGACGATCGTCTACGCCACCGGTTACATCCGGCAGGGGCTCCCCCGGCCCAAGAAGATTCCCGCACCCGTGTGGAAGATCGTGTCGCTTCCGTTGAACGCCTTCATCCGAACGGTCGTCGTCGGGACGCTGCCCCCACAGATGCGCGCGGTCTGCGATCTGGAGTGGAACGAGCGACGCGAGAAGAACTTCCAGCGTTTCGCCGCCCTCATGCGGGCCGCCAATCCACTGATCAACAAATTGCCGCTCAAGTACCTCTACGTCCCGTGGGCCTACGACGCCTGGCGCAAGGTCGGGATCGACCCGAGGCCGCTGCACAACAAGCCCGCGCGATAACCCTTCGAGACGACCCTCCGCAAGCTCCGGGCCTCCTCAGGGAGCAGGGCGCCTCCGGCACCCCGGGACCACACCGCGAGCAGGGGGCCTCACCTCTCCCGCTCCCTGAGGAGCGAGCTTGCGAGCGTCTCGAAGGGTCAGTGCCCGAGAAATCCGTCGACGTGTGCGACGAACTCCGCGGCGCGATCACGGTGGACGCTGTGACCCGCCTCGATGGTGACGAACCGCGAGTCCGGCAGGGCCTCGCTGAGGGTCTGCAGGTGGCGCGGGGGCAGGAAACTCTTCTCGCCACCGGAGATGACCAGGGCGGCGGCCTGCACATCCGGCAGTTCCGACCACCAGTGCGGTGCACAGACATCGAATTCGGCGACGATCTGGTCGCCCATCCGTCCATCGAATCGGATCACCGGAAAGGGATTGCGCGCCAACGCGATCAGTCCACGAACCTGCTCACCCAGCGTCGCCCGCATCGCGATGCCCTCGGACAGGTCGGCCTCGTCACGGGGCATCGGCGGCACCTCCTCGAGTACCAGACGCCGGATCCGGGACGGCTCGAGCATGGCGAAACGTAGCGCGGTGTGGGCCCCGAGAGAGTGGCCGACCACGTCGGCGACCGCGATGCCGAGGGTGTCGAGGACGTAGGCCAGATCGTCGCGGAAGTCGTCGAGCCGATAGACATCTCGGGCCCGCCCGCTGCGTCCGTGTCCGCGGAGGTCGACGCTGATCACCGCGCGCCCGCGGGCGCGGAGAGCCGCCGCGAGGCGACGCCAGGTCGAATGATCCGACGCCATGCCGTGCACGAGGACGACGGGCACGCCACGGTCGGCTTCGCCCGCGACCCGGACCGCCAGGTCGGGGCCGCCGCTTCGACGCAGAACACGCATGACCGTCAGCTTACGAGCGTCGGCGGTGCGGCCGCCGTCACAGTCCACACCAGCGCGTGGGTCCCGGACGGACCGGTTCTCATCGGTCGCGGAACCAGCCGCTGTTCGTGGCACGCCACACCATGTCCTCCCAGTACCCCCAGGTATGGGTCCCCACCGACGGGAAGTCCGTCGTGACCGGGATGCCCTGCAGCGCGGCGGCGACCTCGAACGACCGGGTCTGCGCCAGCGACACGACCTCCAGGGGGGTGCCCTTGACCGAGGCGACGGCGTCGGCGTTGTGCGGACCCCACGTCGCCGATCCCGAGCCGATGCGGATCTTCATCCCGCGCATCCGGGGCAGTTGGACGAGGGCGTCGTTACGGGCCCACCGGTCACTCCACGGCGGCCCCCACATGGCGTCGGCGCTGAACGGGCCGACGCCCGCGCCGATCCCGGCGTCGATCAACGCGAGTCGCACGGCCTCCCGCATGGTGGGTGCGGACAGGTTCAGGTACCCGGACATCGAGAACACGTGCGATATGCGCTTGCGGTGATATGCCCCGTAGACCATCGCGGCGTTGCCGCCCATGGAGATACCCATCATCGCGTACTTGCCTGCCGCGCCGACGGCGAGACCGCGTGCGTCGAGTTCGCGCACGATCGTGTTCAGCCGGCACGTCCATCGATACCGATAATCGATCTTGTTGGCCGGACTGGCCGCTTCCCAGTCGGTGTAGAAGCTCGCGAGCCCTCCGACGGGCTGGACCACGTTGACGCCGACGTCGGCGATGCGCTGGATACGGGTGTCTCGTCGCCACCCGCTGATGTCGCCGGTCGCACGGAGACCGTCGAGCGCGATCACGGTCTTGTAGTTGCCCCAGCGGGTCCAGGTGTCCACCGGGGTGGTCGGCATGCCGCAGCCGGTCACGTGGAACCTGCTGAACGTCGCAGAGGCGGATGCATTGCCCGATCCGAAGGTGATCACACCGACCACGGCAAGAAGCGTCAAGGAGAGAGCCAGGGCTCGTCGTCGACGGGCGAGACGGCGAGGCCGTAGTGAGAACTGCACTGACGAACAGTAATTCGACGGCGATTCGCGATGCCACAGCTGTGACCAGAGGGCATCGACATCGATACCGGCCGGTGACCACAGTGGCTATAGTGATCAAAGTTGCTGATGTGACAGACGGTTCACCACGCCACAGAAGGTGGGCTGACCATCAGAGATCGTCGACGATGCGCTGTCGCGCCCGCGCGTACTCCTCCTCGGTGATCGTTCCGGCACGGCGCAGTTCGTCGAGCGAGGCAAGCCGCTCCGCCGGCGATCTACCGGAGTCGGCCACCCCGCCCACCCCGGCGCCGGGCTTGGTGAAGAACGGCGAGTCCGTCCGGGACGGCGTCGCCGAGTCCGTCCGGACGCCGGCCCAGCCACGGACGACGTCCATGACCTCCGCGCGCGCCGCGGGATTCGAACGCAGATCGATGACGCCGCTCCCCGCCACTCCGTGTCGCCCGAGGATCTGCAGGATCTCGCCCAGCGGCTCCGCCTGACCGGTGAGATCGTAGGTACGACCGTCTTCTTCCGAGGTGAACCTGGCGGGCACCGTCCCGGCGAGCAAGGCCGTTGCCTGCCAATCGATCTCGAAGTCCTGGGTGTCGGGGTCGACCATCACCGCCAGCCGCCGGGCAGACAGCAACGGCTGCTGGTAGTACGGGACTACCTTCCGGGTCGACACCTCGAAGGGCACCAGCCCGTCTGCCCGGATCCGCAACCCCAGCTTCATCATCGGCTGGTCGTTGATCTCGACACCCGTCTGACCGATGGAGGTGATCTCGGCGATGCCGAATACCCCCGCGGCACGCAGCCGTTCGAGCTTGGCGCCTCCGCGGTAGTTGAACCACGCGATTCCCACGCCGAGAAGGACATCGAGAACGGTGACGCCGATCCCGGTCCACAGCATCCACTCGGTGTCGGGCGCATCGATCACGAAGTAGGCGACGAGGAAGATCGGCCCGACGATCCCGCACAGCATGACAAAGGCGAAAGTGCCCACGGCACTCCACACATGGGCAGGAACACGAGGTCCGGTCCCCGACTCTCCGAACATGGTCATGCGCGAACTCTAATTCGCGGACCTCCCGCGGGGAAGCCTGAAGTCCACCGCGTCCCGCCATGGAACGACACGTTCACACATCATTCGGAATCCGCGCCGGAATCGCGTGTTTCGCGGCCTTTCGCTCGAGCAGAAGGTGCCTGATCTGCACGTTCTCGCCCAACCCGGGCGAGTCGGGTGGCACACTCTGCGCTCAGATGAGCACGCCGAGCTCACAATCGAGAGGTTCCCCATGCACGACACCCACTCGCATCGGTTCACCCGGCTCCTCACGACCTTGGCCGTCAGCACGGCCGTCGTCGCGAGTACGGCCCTGAGTGGAGGCGGGGTCGGCTCGGCCGCACCACCGACGCCCACCCAGAAACTCTGCGGCCAAGCCGGCGACAATCCGAAAACCGACAACCGACTCTGGCTGTGGGGGCAGGTGAAGAACACGACACCCAAGAAACTCGGCAGCAACCTCGAAGTCGTCCAACCCGCGGCACAGGTACAACCGAATCCGAAGAAGCCGAAGTACTACGCGGTTCGCCACGGCGGCGACAGCAAAGGGGTCAACGACGACTTCCTGGTCGTGCCCACCAACCGCGTACGCGGCATCGAATGCCCCTACCTGTGGGACGGCTCGCAGCTGAATCTGTGGAGCGCCGCGTGGTGGCAGGGCGGCAAGCGCGTCGCCAAGGATCCGGCCAAACCCCTTGCCATCGGGGTGAACTCGGTCGAGAAGCGGGGCCAGGACCAACTCCATCTCCACATGGCCCAGGTGTACCCCGGCACACTGCGCGATCTAAGAGCCATCCCGCAGCCCGAGACGAACCTGTACGCATGGACGAAGACCGACGTCATCCTGAACGTCGATCCCGCGAAGACCCCTAATTCGAAGCGACACTTCCATGTCGTGAAGTACACCGGTGGACTCCCCGACCTGTTCAAGGTCCTGCACGGTCAGATGACGGCCTCGCAGGACATCGGAAAGTACTCGATCGCAGTCGTCGACGCCGGCCAGCCCAATACCTATTTCGTACTCGCCAGCACACCGACTCTCGGCGGAGGAACCGCCACAGGTACCGGGTCGATGGACGAGATCTACGCCTGGGTCCACAAGTAGGAGCCGACCCCCCGTCGGAATGGGCCGACGACAAAGGCGCCCGGCCACTGTCGTGACCGGGCGCCTTTTGTCGACTCAGAGAGTCAGTGCGTCAGGACAAGATCACTTGGTGATCTTGGTGACTCGACCCGCACCGACGGTGCGGCCACCCTCGCGGATGGCGAAACGCAGGCCCTCGTCCATGGCGACCGGCTGGATGAGCTTGACGCTCATCTCGGTGTTGTCGCCCGGCATGACCATCTCGGTGCCCTCGGGGAGGGTCACGACGCCGGTCACGTCCGTGGTGCGGAAGTAGAACTGCGGACGGTAGTTGTTGAAGAACGGGGTGTGACGGCCGCCCTCGTCCTTGGACAGGATGTAAGCCTGGCCCTCGAACTCGGTGTGCGGGGTCGTGGTGCCCGGCTTCACGATGACCTGACCGCGCTCGACGTCCTCACGCTTGAGGCCGCGGAGCAGCAGACCGGCGTTGTCGCCTGCCTGTGCCGAATCGAGGAGCTTGTGGAACATCTCGATACCGGTGACGGTGGTCTTGGTGCTCTTCTCGCGGATGCCGACGATCTCGACTTCCTCGTTCACGTTGACCTCGCCGCGCTCCACACGACCGGTGACAACGGTGCCACGGCCGGTGATGGTGAAGACGTCCTCGACGGGCATGAGGAACGGCTTCTCGGTCTCGCGGACCGGGTCCGGGATCGACTCGTCGACGGCAGCCATGAGTTCTTCGACCGACTTGGTCCACTCGGGGTCACCCTCGAGGGCCTTGAGAGCCGAGACCTTGACGACCGGGGCTTCCTCGTCGAACTCCTGGGCGGCCAGCAGTTCGCGGACCTCCATCTCGACGAGCTCGATGATCTCCTCGTCGTCGACCATGTCGGCCTTGTTCAGGGCGACCAGGATGTAGGGCACACCGACCTGGCGGGCCAGCAGCACGTGCTCGCGGGTCTGCGGCATCGGGCCGTCGGTGGCGGCGACCACGAGGATCGCGCCGTCCATCTGGGCAGCACCGGTGATCATGTTCTTGATGTAGTCGGCGTGACCGGGGGCGTCGACGTGGGCGTAGTGACGCTTCTCGGTCTCGTACTCGACGTGCGAGATGTTGATCGTGATACCGCGAGCTTTTTCCTCGGGAGCCTTGTCGATCTGATCGAACGCGAAGCTCTTGTTGAGGTCCGGGTACTTGTCGTGCAGCACCTTGGTGATGGCCGCGGTCAGCGTGGTCTTGCCGTGGTCGACGTGACCGATGGTGCCGATGTTCACGTGCGGCTTGGTCCGCTCGAACTTCGCCTTCGCCACTTGATTGTCCTCCTGGACTGTTGTTGCTCTACTGGGCGGATCCCAGCAGGGGTTTTCTTCTTACGTTGGTGCGCAGAACGGGTCGGCGCATGTCGCTAGGACCGGATTTACTCGCCGGTGGCCTTCGCGATGATTTCCTTCGACACGTTCGCGGGAACCTCCGCGTACGAATCGAACACCATGGAGTAGTTTGCCCGGCCCTGGGTCTTCGACCGGAGGTCTCCGATGTAGCCGAACATCTCCGACAGCGGCACCTGTGCCTTGACGACACGCGCACCACTGCGCTCCTCCATGGCCTGGATCTGGCCACGGCGGGAGTTCAGGTCGCCGATCACGTCACCCATGTAGTCCTCGGGTGTCGTGACCTCGACGGCCATGATGGGCTCGAGGATGACCGGACTGGCCATCCGCGCAGCTTCCTTCAGGGCCTGCGAGCCGGCGATCTTGAACGCCATCTCCGAGGAGTCGACGTCGTGGTACTGACCGTCGAGCAGGGTGACCTTCAGGTTGACCAGCGGGTAACCGGCGAGGACACCGTACTGCATGGCGTCCTGGGCGCCGGCGTCCACCGACGGGATGTACTCGCGCGGGACGCGACCACCGGTGACGGCGTTGGCGAACTCGTAGGTCGCACCGTCCTCGGCGTCCACGAGGGGCTCGAGCTTGATGATGACCTTCGCGAACTGGCCCGACCCACCGGTCTGCTTCTTGTGGGTGAACTCGTGCTTCTCGACCGTCTTGCGGATGGTCTCGCGGTAGGCGACCTGCGGCTTGCCGACGTTGGCCTCGACCTTGAACTCGCGCTTCATGCGGTCGACCAGGATGTCGAGGTGGAGCTCGCCCATACCGCCGATGACGGTCTGGCCGGTCTCCTCGTCGAGCTTCACCGAGAAGGTGGGGTCCTCTTCGGCGAGCTTCTGGATCGCGGTGCCCAGCTTCTCCTGGTCGGACTTGGTCTTCGGCTCGATCGAGACGTTGATGACCGGGTCCGGGAAGCTCATGGACTCGAGCACGATCGGCGCGGCCGAATCGCACAGGGTGTCACCGGTGGTGGTGTCCTTGAGTCCGATCATCGCGTAGATGTGACCCGCGGTGGCGTCCTCGACCGGCATCTCCTTGTTGGCGTGCATCTGGAAGAGCTTGCCGATGCGCTCTTTCTTGCCCTTGGTCGCGTTGAGCACCTGGGTGCCCGCCGTGATGTGGCCCGAGTAGACACGCACGAAGGTGAGCTTGCCGAAGAACGGGTGAGCCGCGATCTTGAACGCGAGAGCCGAGAACGGCTCGTCCGCGGACGGCTTGCGCGAGAGGATCTCCTCCTCGTCGCCCACGGCGTGACCCTCGACCGACGGCACGTCCAGCGGGGACGGCAGGTAGTCGATGATCGCGTCGAGCATGGGCTGGACGCCCTTGTTCTTGAACGCCGAACCACAGATCACCGGGTAGTACTCGCGGGCGATCGTGAGCTTGCGGATCGCGGCCTTGATCTCCGCGACGGTCAGCTCTTCGCCGCCGAAGTACTTCTCGAGCAGCGCCTCGTCGGTCTCGGCGACCGTCTCGAGGAGCTTCTCGCGGTACTCCGCAGCCTGGTCGGCCAGGTCCGCGGGGATCTCCTCGATGGTCGGCTCGGCGCCGATCTCGACGGTTCCGCGCCAGGTGATGGCCTTCTGCTCGATGAGGTCGACGACACCGTCGAAGTTGTCCTCGGCACCGATCGGCAGCTGGAGGACCAGCGGCTTGGCGCCGAGGCGCTCCTCGATGGTGCGCACGGTGAAGAAGAAGTCCGCACCGAGCTTGTCCATCTTGTTGACGAAGCAGATGCGCGGGACGTCGTACTTCTCCGCCTGACGCCAGACCTGCTCGGACTGCGGTTCGACGCCTTCCTTGCCGTCGAACACGGCGACCGCGCCGTCGAGCACGCGGAGGCTGCGCTCCACCTCGACGGTGAAGTCGACGTGGCCGGGGGTGTCGATGATGTTGATCTGGTTCTTGTTCCAGAAACACGTCACCGCCGCGGAGGTGATGGTGATCCCCCGCTCCTTCTCCTGCTCCATCCAGTCGGTGGTCGAGGCACCGTCGTGGGTTTCACCGATCTTGTAGTTCACACCGGTGTAGAAGAGGATTCGCTCGGTGGCGGTGGTCTTGCCGGCATCGATGTGGGCCATGATGCCGATGTTGCGCACCTTGTTCAGGTCGCTGAGCACTTCCTGTGCCACTTAATCGCCTCGCATTTTCGCTAGAGCTGTTGGGTCTGGGGGTGGGACCGTCCGCGGCGTCGGTGTTCTCCGACGCCGCGGACGGCGGGTGTCACCAGCGGTAGTGCGCGAACGCCCGGTTGGCCTCGGCCATCTTGTGGGTGTCCTCGCGGCGCTTCACCGAAGCACCGAGACCGTTGGACGCGTCCAGCAGCTCGTTGGCGAGACGCTCGACCATGGTCTTCTCACGACGCTGACGGCTGAAGCTGACGAGCCAGCGGAGCGCGAGGGTGTTGGCACGGTTCGGCTTGACCTCGATCGGCACCTGGTAGGTGGCACCACCGACGCGGCGGCTCTTCACCTCGAGGGTGGGCTTCACGTTGTCGAGGGCGCGCTTGAGGGTGACGACCGGATCGGTGCCGGTCTTGTCGCGAGCCTGCTCGAGTGCGCCGTAGACGATGCGCTCGGCGGTCGACTTCTTGCCGTCCAGCAGGATCTTGTTGACCAGCTGGGTCACCAGCGGCGAACCGTAGACGGGGTCGTTGATGAGGGGGCGCTTCGGCGCGGGTCCTTTACGTGGCATGACTTATCAGTTCCCCTTCTTTGCGCCGTAGCGGCTGCGAGCCTGCTTGCGGTCCTTGACACCCTGGGTGTCGAGCGAGCCGCGGATGATCTTGTAGCGCACACCCGGGAGGTCCTTCACACGACCGCCGCGGACGAGCACCATCGAGTGCTCCTGCAGGTTGTGGCCTTCGCCGGGGATGTACGCGGTGACCTCGACCGAGCTGGTCAGGCGCACACGGGCGACCTTGCGCAGCGCCGAGTTCGGCTTCTTGGGGGTGGTGGTGTAGACGCGGGTGCACACGCCACGACGCTGCGGGCTTCCCTTGAGGGCCGCGGTCTTGGTCTTGGCGGCCTTGTCATGACGGCCCTTGCGGACCAGCTGATTGATGGTTGGCACTAGGTGTTCGTTCCTCTTTGTCATCGGTTGTGGTTGGTGCTCCGGGCAAGCACGAAAACCGGCTCGCAGCCCGTTTTCGTGGCTTCCACAACTCGCCCCACCAGCACGTATGTGCTGGTCAGTACATTTTCGCTACCCCGAGGTCGGGCGTGTCATACACTCGACAGCGGATTCGCCTGTCAGTCCCTCTGCCGGCCGTACCCCGAGAAACTCGGCGGCTCGAGAGCCGTTGGGCAGGCATGCGGACTGGCCCAGCATGGGCCGGGCACCGACGATCCACTCTACCGATCGGGTTTACACAGGTCAAAAAACGGATCCTGCGCGCAACCAGCAGGTGAACGGGTTGTGTGCGATCGGCTCCGGGTGACGCTCGTGCACGGCGCACCCCTCTCACTTCATACACCTCGAAACCGCAGGCGTCGAGGGCGGAGAACGGCCGGGCGGGTGGCACGGTCATCGGCGTCGGCGGGGACTCCTGAGCTGCTCGATCTCGTGCAGGTACGGGCTGTTCGGATCGCGCGGACGCCGCGTGGGAGAGGACTGGCCGGCGAACCACCGGTCGACGACGGTCGCCTGCCGTTCCACGTCGCCCCGGCGCAGCGCGCGGTGGGTGGCGTCGGCGTCGTGCATGCCGTAGACGTCCTCGCCCAGTTCGTACCGGGCCTGGTCGGCCAGCGCGTCGGCGAGGAACTCCCCGGGCGAGGTCGCGGCCGTGATCTGCCAGGCGTGGACCAGCTCGTGGATCAGCAGCTGCGCCGGCGCCGGATATGCCCCGGTGCCGGTGCCCAGGGGCGCGTCGAACGCCGTTCCGAGGTTGCACAGGATGCGTCCGTCGACCGCGGGCAGGGTGAACGCGCGCCGACCGCGACCGGCCAGATCGGTGAGGACCACGTCGTCGAGCCAGCTCGCTGTCCCGAACACCTCCTCGGCGGTGCGGCGTTCGACCTCGGTCAGCCCGCGGTACCGCACGCGGCGTCGGACGACGGCCGCCGACACCAGGCCCGCGCCGAGCGCCGCGCCGATCCCGAGCGGGCCGAACCACATGGTCACCGCCAGCAGGTGAACCGAGACGAGGACACCGGCCGTGGCCGCCGGACCCCCGCCGAGTCGTCCGGCACCGCATCGTTTCGCGACGGACAGCACCGCGCCGAGCAATCGTCCGTAAGTCCTCGCGACCGCGACGACCAGACGACGGAGGCGAGGGTCGGCCGTCGAGCGGGTCACTCCGGCGTCTGCGGCAGTTTCACCTTCGCCGCACCGGGTTTCGCCGGGTTCGACGGCGGCGGGACCACCGGGCCGATGTCTCCGTCGGGGGCCTCGTCGAGGTCGACGATGACGGGCGCGTGGTCGCTGGGCTTGCTGCCCTTGCGCGCTTTCCGGTCGATCCAGGCGGCCGCCGCCCGATCGGCGGCCGATTCGCCGGCCAGGATCAGGTCGATGCGCATCCCGAGGTCCTTGTGGAACATCCCGGCGCGGTAATCCCAGTAGCTGAACACGCGGTCGTCGGGCCACCGGTCCCGGACCACGTCGCGCAGGCCCATCGATGCGAAGGTCGCCAGCGCGGCGCGTTCGGGCGGCGTCACATGGGTGTGTCCCACGTACGCGTCGGGATCGAACACGTCGGGGTCGGCGGGCGCGATGTTCATGTCGCCGCACAGGAGCGTCGTGGCGGGGTCGTCGACCGCGCGGGCAAGCGCCGCCAGCCATTCGAGTTTGTAGCCGTAATGGTCCGAGTCCGGCGAGCGGCCGTTGGGTACGTACAGCGAGTGGATGCGCAGTCCCCCGCACACCGCCGACACCGCCCGCGCCTCGAGGGTCGACGGGTCGGGGTATCCGGGCATGCCGTCGAACCCGATGCGGACGTCGTCGAGTCCGACCCGCGACAGCAGCGCCACCCCGTTCCACTGCCCCTGTCCGGCGTGCGCGATCTCGTATCCGCGTTCGGCGAGCTCGGTGCCCAGCGACTCGTGGAAGGCCGCGTCGGAGAGTTTGGTCTCCTGCAGGCACACCACGTCGGGTCGACGTTCGTCCAGCCACGGCAGCAGGCGCGGGATGCGCTGCTTCACCGAGTTCACATTCCAGGTCGCCACGCGCATGCGACCACGGTAGTACGCCCGGACCAGGCCCCCGAGACCGCGGAGCAGGGACCCGACCTTTCCTTCCACGGTGATGTATGTCACGTTGGTGGCATCGACACGCTGCACCGCACCTCCGATTCCGCGCCTCGACGAGCCGTCATCGAGCACTCGTGGCGCCGCTCGGCGCTGTCCGGGGTCCGACCCGGGGACCGGACCCCGACGCAGGTCCAGGACATCGCCGCCGCCGATCCGCTGCTCGACGCCGCGCGCCCGGTCCTCGACGATGCCGCCGCCCGACTCGCCGACACCGACGTCTCGCTGCTGCTCGTGGACCACGAGTGCCGGATGGTGACACGGGTGGCGTTCGGCACGATGGTGGAGCGCAGACTCGACGCGATCGGCGCGTCGCCGGGTGTGCCGTTCGGCGAGGACGTCGTCGGGACCACGGCCCTCGGCACCCCGGCGGAGACCCGGGGCGGGATCGTCGTCAACGGAGCCGAGCACTACCTCGAGCAGTTCAAGTCGATCAGTTGTTTCGGGCAGCCGATCATCCATCCGGCCACCCGCAGGCTCGCCGGGATCATCTGCATGTCCGAGATCGCCGACCGCATCAACCCGCTGGCGATCCCCGTGGTGAACGGGATCGTCGCCGACATCGCCGACCGTCTGCTCGACCGCTCGCGCGCCCACCAGCGGTGCGTCCTCGACGCGTTCCAGCGTGCCGCGCCACGGCGCGACCTGGCCGTCGCCGCCATCGGCGACGACCTCCAGCTCACGAATGCCCTTGCCGCCGAACTGCTCTCACCCACCGACATCGGCGCCCTGCGGATCGTCGCGACCGATCCCGCACTGCGGGCGACGGTGCTACCGCTGACGCTCGTGTCCGGCGCCGAGGTGGAGATCGCGGTCGAACCCGTGCCGGGCGCCTGCGGCGCAGCGCTGTTCCGGTTCCGGCCGGTCAGCGAGCCGCCCACGACGCGGTCCGCACCGCCGACCGCCCCGTCCCGCACGAGCGTCGCGATCACCGGTGAACCGGGCACCGGACGCAGCACCCACGCGGCCGCGCTCGCCGCGGAGGCCGATCGGTCGGCGGTGATGGTCGATGTGGCCGACGAACTCATCAGCGGACGGCGCCCCGACATCCCCGCGTATGTCGGACGTGCTCGATCGATGAACACTCCGCTGGTCATCGACGGCGTCGACCTGCTCGACGCACAGTCGGTCGCGCTGCTCGGCCGCGTGGCGGTGTCGAGTTCGCGGGAGTCGCCGCTGATCGTCGTCGGCGGGCCTCGAGACCAGGCGAGCCCGGGTGTGGCCGCCCTGCTGGCGCGGTGTGCGACGCGGGTCGACCTCGCGCCGCTGCGTCATCGGACCTCGGAGCTGGCGGCGATCGCGAGCAGCGCGCTGACCGGTATCGACCCGGAGCTCTCGCTGTCCGGATCGGCGACGGACGCGCTGCTGTGCGATGACTGGCCCGGCAACCTCACCGAGCTCAACTCCGTACTCCGGCAGGCCGCGGCGGCGTGCCGGGCCCGCGCGGCGCGTGTCGTCGAGTCGAGCGACCTGCCACCCGCGTATCGGACGACCAGCCGGGCCGCGCACCTGTCCGGCCGGGAGCAGGCCGAGCGCACGGCCATCGTCGAGGCACTCGACCGGGCCCGCGGCAACAAGGTGCACGCCGCGAAGGACCTCGGCATCAGCCGCACGACGCTGTACTCGCGGATGCGCGCGCTGGACATCTGAACCGGCCGGCTACTCCGGCACCGAGCTGGGCGGCAGCGGGTCCCGCAGCGTCCGCCGAGCGAGCGCCGCGATGAGGTCGGTCCTGGTGACGATGCCGACCAGGGTCCGGCCCTGCAGCACCGGAACCGCGTCGCATCCGCTCTCGGCGAGCAGCGGCAGCAGGGCGCCGACCGGCGTGCCCGGGGTCGCGACGGCCGGTTCCGGCGACATCACGTCCGCGGCGCGTAACTCGACCTCGTCGGGACGCATCAACCGGCGCACGAGATGGATCTGGAAGACAACCCCGGCGAACGTGCCCTCGTCCGAGATCACCGGAAGCGAGGTGAAGCCGTACTCGTCGAAGAGGGTCGCGACGTCCCGCAGCGGCGTCTCGGAGCCCACCGTCACCAGGTCGCGGGACATCACATCCGAGGCGGCGAGCGGACCCGCCCGATGCCCGGCGGCCTGGAGCTCTGCTGCCCCGATCAGGCGGGCGAGATCGGCGACGCCGAGGTTGAGCGACTGCTCGTAGCGATCGAGGAGACCGGTCAGTTCGTCTTCGTCGAGACCGAGCCGCGCCGCCGGCGGAGACGCGTCGTCGAACCGGCGATACGGATAACGCCGCCCGGTCAGCCGTGCGTATCCGGCGGCGAGGACGACCAGTAGGAGTGTGCCCGCGAGGACCGGCGCGAGGACGAACCGGAATCCCAGCGAGTGGATCGTCTCCGGACTGAGCGCGGCCGTCATCGCCACCGCGCCGGCGGGCGGATGCACCGCGTGGCACCCGATCATCAGGCCCACGGACAGGCCCACCGCCAGCGCCACCCGGAGGGCCGGCAGCGGGATGGTGAGGGTCGTCGCCACCCCCACGACGGCCGACACCACGTTGCCGACGGTCGCGGGCCACGGTTGTGCCAGCGGACTGTTCGGCGCGGCGAAGACGAGCACGGCGGTCGCCCCGAACGGCGCTATCAGGAAGAGCCCGAGTCGCAGGTCGACCCCCGACGCCGCGAGCACCAGGCCGACGAGTCCGAGCGCGACTCCGGCACCCGTCCCGGCCCGGACCGCCTCACGGACCGAGAGACCCCCGGCCACCGGGCCGAGGCCGCGCAGGGCGGCGCCGGCCCTGCCCGCTGGGCGCACGTTCACTCTGCTCCTCCGGGGATCCCCAACTCTGAATCTGACTGACTCGTCGGCGTCTCACCGTAGCCATGCGGGCGCGCCCGGCCGCCGCGGCCCCTGTACAGCCCAGGTGTTCAGTTTCTGGACACGGCGGCGGCCCGGAACGGTGAGAGAAATGAGTCAGGTCGCATATGACCCAGATCACTCCAGGACACATCCCTGTCGACACCGTTCCGACCAGGAGGCCACATGACCGCCGTCGCACCCGACACCGCCCACCACACCGCCCTGCATCAGCGTGTCCGCGATTTCATCTCCGCCGACCGTCCCATGCTGATCGACGGCGAATGGGTGTGGTCGGCCTCGGGCCGCACCTTCGAGACCATCGACCCCGCCACCGCACGCCCGATCACCTCGGTCGCGCACGGCGACGCGGCAGACATCGACCTGGCGGTCCGCGCCGCACGCCGTGCTTTCGACGACGGCCCGTGGACCCGGATGAAGCCGAACGAGCGTGAACGCCTGCTCTGGCGGGTCGGCGACATCCTCACCGAACGCGCCGAGGAGTTCGGTCAGCTCGAGGCGCTCGACAACGGCAAGGCGGCCACCATCGCCGCCGCGGTCGACACCAACTGGTCCGCCGACATCTTCCGCTACAACGCGGGGCTGGCCACCAAGATCACCGGGTCGACGGTCGACGTCTCGATGCCGTTCGTGCCCGGCGGCGAGTTCCACGCGTACACGCTGCGCGAACCGGTCGGGGTGTGCGGCCTGATCGTGCCGTGGAACTTCCCGCTGCTGATGGCCGCGTTCAAGCTGGCGCCCGCACTGGCGGCCGGCAACACCGTGATCCTCAAGCCTGCCGAGCAGACCCCGCTGACGGCCCTGCTCCTCGGCGAGGTGTTCACCGAGGCCGGCTTCCCGCCGGGTGTGGTCAACATCGTCACCGGGTACGGCGAGGCCGGAGCGGCGCTCGCCGCGCACGACGACGTCGACAAGATCGCGTTCACCGGTTCGACCGAGGTCGGCAAGAAGATCGTCGACGCCGCGAAGGGCAACCTCAAGAAGGTGTCGCTGGAGCTGGGTGGCAAGAGCCCCAACATCGTGTTCGCCGACGCGGACTTCGAGAAGGCGGTGGCCGGATCGGTGGCGGCCTGGATGTTCAACCACGGCCAGTGCTGTGTCGCCGGGACAAGGCTTTTCGTCGAACGCCCCATCTTCGACGACTTCACCGCGGCTGTCGCGGAGGCCGCATCCCAGGCCAAGATCGGACCCGGCCTCGATCCGACGACCGAACTCGGACCGCTGGTCAGCCAGGAACAGTTCGATCGCGTCTCGGGGTATCTCGCGGCGGGCCTCGCCGACGGCGCACGGGCACTGACCGGTGGGAAACGTTGGGGCGATGAGGGTTTCTTCATCGAACCGACCGTGTTCGTCGACGTCGAGCCGAGCTTCTCGATCGTGCAGGAGGAGATCTTCGGTCCCGTCGTCGCCGCGATGCCCTTCGATGCCGACACCGGCGTCGCGGCCGCGGCCAACGATTCGATCTACGGACTCGCCGCGGGCATCTGGACCACCGACCTGTCCAAGGCGCACCGGACTGCCCGCCAGATCAAGGCCGGATCGGTGTGGGTGAACCAGTACAACGGCTTCGACACGGCCATGCCGTTCGGTGGCTACAAGCAGTCGGGCTGGGGACGCGAACTCGGATCGTCGGCCATCGAGCTCTACACCCAGACCAAGGCCGTCAACATCTCGCTCTGACCCACAGCGCATCTCCGCCCGGCCGCACGCCCCCTTCCCGTATACCCAAGGAGCACAACCTCATGTCTCTCACCACCAAGGCCGCCGTCCTCACCGCACCCGGAAAGCCCTTCGAGATCGTCGAACTCGACCTCGACGAGCCCCGCGAGGGCGAGGTGCTGATCAAGTACACCGCGGCCGGCCTCTGCCACTCCGACCTGCATCTCACCGACGGCGATCTCCCGCCCCGCTACCCCATCGTCGGCGGCCACGAGGGTTCGGGGATCATCGAAGCCGTGGGCCCCGGGGTCACCAAGGTGAAGCCCGGCGACCACGTGGTCTGCAGCTTCATCCCGAACTGCGGCACCTGCCGCTACTGCTCCACCGGTCGGCAGAACCTCTGCGACATGGGCGCCACCATCCTCGAGGGGTCGATGCCCGACGGCACGTTCCGGTTCCATTCCGGCAGCGATGATTTCGGCGCCATGTGCATGCTCGGCACCTTCGCCGAACGCGCGACGATCTCGCAGCATTCGGTGGTCAAGGTCGACGAGTGGCTGCCTCTCGACAAGGCGGTGCTCGTCGGCTGCGGTGTGCCCTCCGGCTGGGGCACGTCGGTGTATGCGGGCGGTGTCCGTGCCGGCGACACAGTGGTGATCTACGGCATCGGCGGCCTGGGCATCAACGCGGTACAGGGTGCGGTCTCGGCGGGAGCCAAGTACGTCGTGGTCGTCGACCCGGTCGCCCTCAAGCGGGACACGGCGCTGAAATTCGGTGCGACACATGCTTTCGCCGACGCTACCGAGGCTGCGGAGAAGGTCAACGAGCTGACCTGGGGACAAGGCGCCGATCAGGCTCTGATCCTCGTCGGAACGGTCGACGCGGAGGTGGTGGCGAACGCGACCGCCGTGGTGGGCAAGGGCGGGACGGTCGTGATCACGGGTCTCGCCGATCCGACGAAGCTGACCGTGCAGGTCTCCGGAACCGACCTGACCCTGAACCAGAAGACGATCAAGGGCAGCTTGTTCGGGTCGGCGAACCCGCAGTACGACATCGTCAAACTACTGCGTCTCTACGACGCCGGGCAGCTCAAGCTCGACGAACTCATCACGCAGACCTACACCCTCGACCAGGTCAACGACGGGTACCAGGATCTGCGGGACGGCAAGAACATCCGCGGGGTCATCATCCACGCGGAGTGAGACCCGGTCGGTTCGCCCGAGGTGTCGTCTCCCTCGGGCGAACCGGCCACCCATGTCGGCGAGCGATTCACCCGGGTCACACCCTGGGCGGAGGTGCTTGAATTGCTGACGTGACCGCAACCTGGTGGATACGTCTGCTCCGCATCGTCTTTGCCGCGCTCGGCATCAGCGCCCTCGTCTACCAGGCAGCGCTGCGCTACGGCGACGCCGGGTTCACCCTCGCCAACTTCTTCAGCTATTTCACGGTGCTGAGCAACATCTTCGCCGCGATCGTCCTGCTCGCCGGGGGCCTCCTCGCGCCCGGGACACCGGTGTGGGAGTGGCTTCGCGGAGCGGCAACCACATGCATGGTCATCACCGGGATCGTCTACGCACTTCTGCTGCAGGGGATCGACGTCGACGTCACCTATGCCTGGGTGAACGACGTGCTGCACCGCGTCATCCCGCTGGTGATGCTCCTGGACTGGATCGTGGTGCGCGCCCGCCGACTACCGGAGCGCTCCTGGCTGACCTGGCTCGCGATCCCGTTCGTGTACGGCGTCTACACGCTGATCCGCGGGCCGATCGTGAACTGGTATCCCTACCCGTTCATCGATCCGCGCGAACACGGCTATCTGTCGATGACGATCTCACTCGTCGTCGTGTTCGTCGGTATGGCGTTCATGTCGTTCGGTGTCTACTGGGCAGGCACCCGTGGCCGGCGACCCGGCCCGCCAGAGCCCGAACACCCGGACCCCGAACACCCCGCCTCCGAACGGGTCTAGCGCGGCCGGTCCGCGGACCCGGTCCCGAACGCGGCGACGAGCTGCGCCGACCATGTATCGACGACCAGCGCGCGTCGAGCCGAATCGTCGGACAGCGTGTCCGCCAGACCCAGTCCGCGCGCCATGTCGAGTGTCGCCTGCACGAGCCGGTAACCGGTCTCGTCGTCCGGGGACACCCCCATCGCGGCCATGGTGCGTTGGTGAGCCGCCCGCGCGAACTTCGCCTCGAGCGGCAGGATGAGCCGCCTCAGTGCGGGATCGGACGCGGCGGCCGCCCACACCTGGAGTGCGGCCTTGAATTCGGTGCCGGTGTAGACGTCCACGGCCCTCCGCACGGCACGGATGATCCGGTCGGGGGTCACCTCGTCAGCCGGCTCCGACGATGCCCCGGGGTCCTGGCCGGCCGCACGCGTCATGTCCTCGAAGACCTGCTCGAGCGCCGCGGTGATGAGGGTCTCGCGCGTCGGGAAATGATGTTGCGCCGCGCCGCGGGACACGCCGGCGCGTTCGGCGACCGCGGCCACGGTCGCAGCGGCCCAGCCGTCCGCGGCCAGCGCGTCGATCGTCGACCGCAACAGGCGCTCGCGGGTCAGTCGCGAGCGTTCCTGTTGCGGTGAGCGGACATTCGCCGAGGATGCGGTCACCGCAGGGCCTCAGTAGGACTTCGGCAGCCCGAGGCTGGTCTGCGCGACGAAGTTGAGGATCATCTCCCGGCTCACCGGTGCGATGCGGGCGATCCGGGCCAGACTCAGCATCGGCGCCAGTCCGTACTCGGTGGTCAGTCCGTTGCCACCCAGGGAGTGCACGGCCTGGTCGACGACCTTCACGCAGGCCTCGGCGGCCGCGTACTTCGCCATGTTGGCCGGTTCGGCGGCGCCCCAGTCGTCGCCGGCGTCGTAGAGGGTCGCGGCCTTCTGCATCATCAGCTTGGCCATCTCGAGTTCCACCTTGCCCTGCGCGAGCGGATGCGCGATCGCCTGGTGCGCGCCGATCGGCGTCTTCCACACCGTGCGCTCCTTGACGTACGACACCGCCTTGTCGAGCGCGAAGCGGCCCATCCCGACGGCCGACGCCGCGGCCATGATCCGTTCCGGATTGAGTCCCGCGAACAGCTGACTGAGTGCGGCGTCCTCGGAGCCGACGAGCGCGTCGGCCGGCAGCCGCACGTCGTCGAGAAAGAGCTGGAACTGCTTCTCCGGGTTCTGCAGTTCCATGTCGATCATGGTGTACGAGAAATTCTCGGAGTCGGTGGGGACGATGAAGAGCGCGGGCTTGAGGTTGCCGGTCTTGGCGTCTTCGGTGCGTGCGACGATCAGCACCGCCTGAGCCTGGTCGACGCCGGAGATGTAGACCTTCTGGCCGGTGAGCAGCCAGTCCGAACCGTCCCGGCGGGCCGTGGTGGTGATCTGGTGGGAATTGGAGCCGGCATCGGGTTCGGTGATCCCGAACGCCATCGTGATCGACCCGTCGGCGAGACCCGGCAGCCAGCGTTGCTTCTGCTCGTCGGTGCCGAACCGCGCGATCACGTTGCCGCAGATGGCCGGTGAGACGACGAGCATGAGCAGTCCGGTACCCGACGCGGCGATCTCCTCCATCACGATCGCGAGCTCGTACATCCCGGCACCGCCCCCGCCGTACTCCTCGGGGAGATTGACCCCGATGAAGCCGAGCTTGCCCGCTTCGGCCCACAACTCGTCGGTCTTACGGCCGGTTCGCGCGCACTCGCGGAAGTACTCCTGTCCGTACTTCGCCGCCAGTCCGGCGACCGCGGCGCGCAGTTCGGCTCGTTCGGTGGTCTCCACGAACGGATTGGTGTCCACGGTCATCTCGATACTCCCTGTCAGTCGTCGATGTGGTTCGTCGGCGGAACGGTCCCGCGGGCGGGCGTTCCGGCGGGCCGGTCAGGCCTGGTAGCCGAGCCGCTTGGCGGCCAGTCCGTTGAGGATCTCGGTGGTGCCGCCACCGATTCCGATGATGCGCATGTCGCGGTACTGCCGTTCGACCTCGGTGCCGGTCATGTAACCGAGGCCGCCGTGCAGCTGAACGGCCTTGTTGGCCACCCACTCCCCCGCCTCGACCGCGGTGTTCTTCGCGAAACACACCTCGGCGATGAGGTCATCGGTGGAGCTGACCTTGCGCTCCACGAGAGCGCGCGTGTAGGTCCGCGCGATGTCGATGCGCCGGGCCATCTCGATCAGCGTGTCCTGCACCGATTGCCGGGCGATGATCGGCTTGCCGAAGGTCTCCCGATCACGCGCCCACTGCAGGGTCAGGTCGAGACACCGTTGCGCGCTGGCGTAGGCCTGGACCGCGAGGCCGGACCGTTCGGTGACGAAAGCCGTGGCGATCTGGGCGAATCCGGAGTTCTCGGGTCCGACGAGATTGCCGACCGGCACCCGGGCGTCGACGAAGGACAGTTCGGCGGTGTCGGAACTGCGCCAGCCCATCTTGTCCAGCTTGCGGGTGACGGAGAAGCCGGGCGTGCCCTTCTCGACGACCAGCAGCGAGACACCGCCTGCCCCGGGGCCTCCGGTGCGGACGGCGACGACGACGAAGTCGGCCCGGACCGCGGAGGTGATGTAGGTCTTCGAACCGTTGACGACGTACTCATCCCCGTCGCGCTCGGCCTTGGTCGTCAGATGACCGACGTCGCTGCCACCGCCCGGCTCGGTGATCGCCAGGCTCCCGATCTTCTCGCCCGCCAGCGTCGGCCGCACCCAGCGGTCGATCTGGTCGGGGTCGCCGGCCGCGATCAGATGCGGCAGCGCGATGCCGTGGGTGAACAACGACGCGAAGACGCCGCCGGCCGCACCGGCGTAGTGCAGTTCCTCGCCGAGGATAGTGCTGTCGATCAGGTCGCCGCCGGAGCCGCCCACCTCCTCGGGAACCCCGAGCCCGAACAGGCCCAGTTTGGCTGCCTCGACGTGCAGTTCACGCGGGATCGCTCCGTCCCGCTCCCAGTCGTCCTGGTGCGGGAGGATGTGCTTGTCGACGAATCGCCGCACAGTGGAACGCAATTCGAGACGTTCCGGTGTCTCCCAGATCGGGTTGGCGATGGGCATCGTGTTCTCCTGTCGGGACTGCGTGCGATCGGTGATTCGACGGCGATCGGTCTCGGCCCGCCGGGCATCGGCGGGGTCGGGGCGTCTCAGCGCCCGCGTGGTTCGCGACCCGGTCCGGGCGGCCCCGCGAAACACTGTGCGATGCCGGACCATTCGACCGCGTCGGAGCCGGTGAGTTCGAGGTCGAGGTCGGCGAGTGCGCGCCGCTGCGTCACCAGGAGGCAGAAGTCGAGCGCCGGTCCTCGCACGCTGTTCGACGCGTCCGCCGGCCCCCAGGTCCACAGTTCACCCGACGGCGCGGTGAGCGCGTAGTGGAAGGGCTCGGCGGGCGGGGTCCGGCCGTTGATCACGTACGCGAAGTCGCGGGTACGCACACCGATGTGCGCGACCCCGCGAATCCGGTCGGTGGGCGGCAGGGAAACACCGAGGGCATCGGCGACGTCGAGGCCGTGTGCCCAGGTCTCCATGAGTCGCGCGGTGGCCATCGACGCCGCGGACATCGGCGGGCCGAACCATGGGAGCTTGACGCCGGCGGGAACCTCACGCAGGGCGTCGGCGAGACGCTCACGCGCGGCTCGCCACCCGGCGAGGATCTCCCCGACCGGTGCGGCCGCGCCGGCCTCGGCCGCGTCGTCGACGAAGGTCGCCACGCTGTCCGCCGCCTCGCCGAGAAGTTCGGCGAAGCGATCGGGATCGGTGGCCGCGACAGCGGCGACCTCATCGGTCCACGCCAGATGCGCGATCTGGTGGGCGACGGTCCATCCCGGTGCGGGTGTCGGCGTGGCCCAGCCCGCGTCGTCGAGACCGGCGACCACGGTGTCGAGCCGCGCGGATTCGGCCTCGAGATCGGCGACGACGCCGATCACGGCGGTGCGTCCATCAGACATGCGATCACCCTCACACAGGTCCCCAAAAGAATCAAGCGCGCTTGATTGTTTCTTTAGCCCACCGCTGGTCACCACCGCTGGTTGAGCCGGCAGCCCCACCGCTCGTCGATCGACGCTCCCACCGCTGGTTGAGCCAGCGACCCACCGCCGGTAGAGCAAACAGCCCCAGGCTCGTCGATCGACGCTCCCACCGCTGGTTGAGCCGGCACCGAGCGAAGCGAGGCGCCGAGTCGAAGCCACCTGGCGACCCGAGCACGAGAAAGTGACCTCGACGGACGCGGCGGCCTCGCTACGCTCGGTCGACGCTGCTCGGCCAGCAGGAGCACCACGCGGCCTCGCTACGCTCGGTCGACGCTGCTCGGCCAGCCCGAGACCCAGCTGCGGTCAGCGGTAGTGGATGTCGACCGTGGCCCGGCTCAGCAGGACGTCGTCGTAGGAGGTCATCGTCGCCTCGAAGGACGAGATGCGCCTGCCGAGCTTGATCGGCGTCACCTCGACCACCACTTCACTGCCGTCGACAGCAGGTGAGCGGTAGAAGCCGATCGCCATGTCCCCGATCGAGTACTCCTGGCCGGCACCGGCATGAAAATGTCCGGCGAACGACGCGGCCTGACCGACGATCGTGGCGATGACACCGCCGTGCATGGTGCCGAACATGTTGCCCATCCAGGGTTCGGTGGCACTGCGGAAGCGGATACCGGACTCGCGGTCGGAGGTACCGTCGATGACCTCGACGCGGCCGTTGAGCATGTCGGTGAGCGGGCCGGGCTCCCGCATCTTCGACGCGATCTCATCGACCACTTCGCGCCCGGACAGCATGGCCGGGATCGGTTCGGGCAGGACGGACTGGTCGGCGTCGGCGCACCGTGGTGTCGGAAGGCCCAGCTCGGCCGACGGCGTGGCACCGGTCGGCGCACGGCCGACGCGGACGTTTCGCGCAGTCCCCACACAGCACAGATCCCCGGCTCCGGTGCGGATCTCGACCGACGTCGAGCCCCACGCGTCGTCGTGCATGACCAACTCGGCGCGCGCCGCGAGGAGGTCCCCGATCTCCGCGCGCCCATGGGTCGACATCGTCAGGCGCGCCTGCAGGGTCGCTGCGGCGGGGTCGTCGTGGACGCCATGGAACGGGATGCCGCCGCAGTGGTCGAACAGCACCGCGAGGGCCGGCAACTCGATCAGTCCGCGATGATCAACGAAACGCGTGCACAGCTGCTGCGAGGCCCGCACCCCCGACTCCGACACCGTGATGTCGCCGAGGTGGAATGCGGACAGTGGATCGTGCGGCTCGCTCATGAAATCCCTTGTATCAGCGAAGTGCAGCCGATCTCACGTTGGAGAGTCCAATCTCACTCCCGTACTCTGGGTTCGTACGTGTCCAAAGTGACGGGAGAGACAGATGCGACGCAAGACTGTGGCAACAATCGGGGCGATTGTGGCAGTGGGAGCGTTCGGAGCCGGAGCGGGCACCGCCGTCGCGGAACCCGCGGAGCGGCCGCTCAGCGTGGAGCAGATCCCCAATGCCGGCGTCACCGTCGGCTCCCAGGGCGTCACCGGCGGATTCGTGGCGAGCATTCTCGCCTCGGCCACCGAACCCGGGGTCACGCGAATCTCACTCGACACCACTCCCACCGAGGCCTGCGCCACCAACCTCAAGGACGCACGAGTCGGGATCACTTGGAAGAACACGTCGTCCGGGACATCCGGCGACGAAGTCTTCGCGGCGTGCACGGACGGGCGTCCGTCGGACGGTGTCACTGTCGCCACCGGGACCGGGTCAGTCGAATTCACGACGACGATCCTCGGAAAGGGCGATCAGACCTTCACGGTCGTGCCGGGCAGCGGATCGTTCACGCGCTGATTCTTCAACGTTCTTCCCCGGGGCTGAGCGGGCTCTCCAGGACCGAGTAGACAATTCTGCAAATCTGTACACACGTGGGGTGAACACGTTCTAGATTTGCCGCATGGCCGAGACAGTCACCCAGCTCCTGCAGGCACGCGCCGACGACGACAACCTCGCGATCACCTTCGAGGGCCGGCAATGGACCTGGCGCGAGTACATACGCGATGCCGAGCGGGCGGCGTCGGCGATCCTCGGGGTCGCCGACCCGCAGCGCCCACTCCACGTGGGCGCACTGCTCGGGAACACCCCGGACATGCTGATCGCTCTGGCGGCCGGCGCACTCGGCGGATACGTGACGGCGGGTATCAACAACACCCGCCGCGGTGACGGCCTCGCCGCCGACATCCTGCGCGCCGACTGCCAGATCCTCCTCACCGACGCCGAACACCGACCACTCCTCGACGGCCTGGAGTTGCCCGGCATGACGGTACTGGACACCTCCACCGAGCAGTGGGCCGACATGATCTCCGGCGCAGGCGAACTGACGCCCCATTCGGTACCCGGGGCGATGGACACGTTCATGCTCATCTTCACCTCGGGCACCAGTGGCAATCCCAAGCCCGTCCAGTTCGCGCACATGATGATGCCTTTCGCCGGCCCGGTGCTCGCCGACAAGTACGACATCGGCCCCGGCGACGTGTGCTACCTCTCGATGCCCCTGTTCCACAGCGCCGCACTCATGGGTGGCTACTGCGTGGCGCTGTGCGGTGGTGCCGCGATCGCACCGGCCAAGTTCTCCGCCTCGACCTTCCTCGACGACATCCGCCGCTACAACGCGACATACATGAACTACGTCGGCAAGCCGCTCGCCTACATCCTGGCGACCGAGGAGAAGCCCGACGACGCCGACAACCCACTTCGGGTGGCGTTCGGCAACGAGGCCACCGACCGCGACATCGACGACTTCTCCCGCCGTTTCGGTTGCACCGTGTGGGACGGTTTCGGCTCGACAGAACTGGCGATCATCATCACCCGAGAGCCCGGCACCCCGCACGGTTCGATCGGCAAGGGCTTCCCGAATGTCGCCGTATACAACTCGTCGACGCTGACCGAGTGCCCGCGGGCCGAATTCGACTCCAATGGCGCACTTCTCAACGCCGACGACGCGATCGGCGAGCTGGTGAACATCGAGGGCGGCGGCATGTTCATGGGTTACTACAACGACGCCGACGCCACGAGCGAACGACTCCGCCACGGGATGTACTGGTCGGGCGACCTGGCCTACAAGGACTCCGACGACTGGATCTACCTGGCCGGCCGAACCGGCGACTGGATGCGCGTCGACGGCGAGAATCTCGCTGCCGGTCCGATCGAACGCGTGCTGCTGCGTGTTCCGGAGATCAACCGCGTTGCGGTCTACGCCGTTCCGGACGAACACGTCGGCGACGCGGTGATGGCCGCGGTGGTCCTGCAGGACGGCGTCGAACTCACACCGGAGTCCTTCGCCGAACAGCTTGCCGCGCAACCGGACCTGTCACCGAAGGCGTGGCCGACCTACGTCCGGATCGAGGACGATCTCCCGACGACCGCGACGAACAAGATCCTGAAACGGACCCTCAAGGCCGAGGGCGCCACGCCCGGATCGGGCCGACTCTGGGTTCGCGAAGCCCGGACCCGCGTGTACCGGCAAGCGGTGGCCGCACAGGCATGACCTCGCCCGCGGCGGTGTCGTCTCCCGATTCGACCGCACACCAGACACTTCCGGAGATCGGTTACTACGCCCTGTCCCGACATCCGGTCGATCCCGCCGAGCTCGCCGACGAGGCGCGGCTGGCCGACCACGAGGGCTTCGGCGCCGCCTTCGTCTCCGAGCGCTTCAACGTCAAGGATGCCGCCGTGCTCGCGGGAGGTCTGGCAGCGGCGACCCGCCGCATGGGCGTCGCCACGGCCGCGACCAACCACAACACCCGTCATCCCATCATCACCGCGTCCATGGGCGCCACGTTGTCGGCGATGACAGGTGGGCGGTTCGCACTCGGCCTCGGGCGCGGATTCGCCATGCAGTGGCAGGTTCTCGGCGTCCCCGATGTCACGAGTGCCCAACTCACCGACGCGGCTTCGGTGTTGCGCACCCTCTGGCGGGGCGAGATGGTCCTCGGGCACGACGGACCGCTCGGCACCTACGACTACCTCAACCTCGGAGTCGCCGTCCCACCGGTCCCCATCCTGCTGGTGACCATGTCGCCCAACACCTTGCGTCTCGCCGGACGAATCGCGGACGGGGTGGTCCTGCACACCTTCTTCTCCGACGCCGCCACGACCGCTGCGGTCGAGACGGTGCGAGGGGCGGCCGAGGAGGCCGGCCGGGACCCGGCTTCGGTGCGTATCTGGTCTGTGGTGGCGACCGTGCCCGATCAATTCGCCGAGGACGATCGGCTGCGTCGCCTGTACGGCCGGCTCGCGACCTATCTCCAGGGGTATCCGGATGTTCTCATGCGCGCCAATGGTTGGCACCGAGACGATCTCGACCGGGTCAGGGAGAGTCCGGCTTTCGCCGGCGCACGCGGACCGATCGACGCCACCGCAACCGCTGACGAACTCGCACAGCTCGCTGAGGTCATTCCGGCGTCCTGGGTCGCCGACAGCGCGGTCGGGACCGCCGCGCGCTGTGCGGCCACCGTGGCTCGGCAGTTCGACCTCGGTGTCGACTCGGTCATCATGCACGGCGCCGCACCGTCGGAACTGTTGTCGGTACTGAGTGCGTATCGCTCGATCCGGCCCGCCAGGCGACAACTGCCCGTGAACCCGGGTTCTGTTGCGGGGTGACCCGATCGGCGCGCTCAGTCGGGCACGCCGGGCGGAACCGAGTTGAGCAACGCGCCCGCCTCCACCCGAAGCTGCTGCCCGGTCACATACCGCGCAGCATCGGACACCAGGTAGAGGACCGCCTCGGTGACGTCCTCGGGGGCGAGCAGTTCCACCGGCATCGCGTGCAGCGAGGCGAAGACATCCTTCACGTCCGCGTAGTCCGGCTTCTCCAGGTCGGGACGGAACAACCGGTAGATCTCGTCGTGATGCACCATCGCGGTGTCGACGTTGCCGGGATGGATCGCGTTGACGCGGATGCCTTTCGGCGCCAGATGTCGTGCGAGGTCGTTGACGAGTCGCGCCACCGCCCGTTTCGAGTGGCCATACCCGCCCGCGCCCGGTCCGGCCTGCGCGGACTCGAACGACGGCATGAACGCGGCCATCGACCCGATGCAGACGATCGACGCACCGGCCTCGAGGTGAGGCAACGACAGCTCGAGGGTGTTGATCACGCCACCGAGGTTGACCGACACGGTGTTCATCCATGTGACCGAGGGACTCTCCGGTCCGAGGGGGCTGATCCCGGCGTTGGCGACGACGATGTCGAGCCTGCCGAATTGCACCACGGCATCGTCGATCGCGGCCTGCAGCGCATCGCGGCTGCGGACATCGGCGATCTTGGCGATCACCCTGCGGTCCGTGGCGTCGACCATCTCGGCGGTCTGCTGCAGGTCGTCCGGAGTGCTCATCGCGTAGTTGACCGTGGTGATCTGATCGCAGATGTCGATCGCGATGATGTCGGCGCCCTCTTCGGCCATCCGCACGGCGTGGCTGCGGCCTTGGCCGCGCGCCGCGCCCGTCACGAGGGCGACCTTTCCGTCGAGTCTGGTGTTCACTCGCACTTCCCCTCTCCCGGCGACCGCGACTCGGGTCACCGCGTCTGCGGGCAGCCTAGCCGAGCGCGATCCGTCCTGTGGCGGAATGGATTTGCTGCTCTCGCAGCCGCCGTGAGGCAAGAACCCACCACACACCGGAACCGTCGTCCGCCTCCCTGGACACCAGTCCATTTACTCGGTAGTGTCGCGACCAGCGGCCTGGGTGAGCCCGGTCACATCGGCCCGATCCGTACCGCTGAACCGAAAGGGCGTGACCGTGCCGGACACCGTCGGAATCCCCACCCGCGTAGACGAACTCAGCCCGGAGTGGTTGACCGCGTTTCTCGTCGCCAACGGACACGACGTCCACATCGGCTCGGTCCGGACCGAGCCGGTCGGCACCGGG
Organism: Gordonia sp. HS-NH1; assembly: GCF_001418765.1. NCBI lineage: Bacteria > Bacillati > Actinomycetota > Actinomycetes > Mycobacteriales > Gordoniaceae > Gordonia > Gordonia sp. HS-NH1. The sequence goes on along the minus strand of NZ_LIYC01000006.1, from coordinate 13,469 downwards.
CAGATGGCCGGGTCGTATCGACTGCATCTCGACCACGAGAACGCAGCGGCGTTGCCCGACACGGTCATCGCGAAACTCGCCACCGGAACACCGGACCAGCGCGAGTTCGGATCCGGGGTGTTCCGCAACGAGGTGCGGTTCTACCGCGACCTCGCCTCCTCGTTCACTGTCCCCATACCCACCTGCTTCGCCGCGACGATCTCTGATCCGGGCACCGAGTTCGTTCTCCTGCTCGAGGACATGGGCGCCGCTGTGCAGGGTGACCAGATCGCCGGCTGCACACCGGCGCAGGCCGAGTCGATCGCCGTCGCGGCCGCCGGCCTGCACGCTCCCCGATGGAACGATCCGACCCTCCTGGCCGACATGCCGTTGCCCACCGACGCCGACCGGGAGGTGATGGAATCGATCCTCGCCCCGATGGCCGAGGTCTACCGCGAACGCTTCTCCCCCGACGGCCCGTCGTCGGCGGCCGTCGACTGGCTCGTCCGCGAGGCCGGTGAGTGGCTGGTCGCCCCGCTGGACAACGCCACCCTGATCCACGGCGACCTCCGCGTGGACAACGTCCTGTTCGGACCCTCCGGGGAGGTCACGGTGATCGACTGGCAGACGATCACGACCGGTAACCCGTTGCGCGACATCGCCTTTCTCCTGAGTACCAGTCTGAACACCGACGATCGGCGCCGACACGAGCGCGGCATCGTCGCCTCGTACCATCGAGCACTGACGATCGCAGGCGTGAGCGGTTACACGCTCGACGAATGCTGGGACGACTACGTCGGAAACCTCATCCAGGCGCCGCTGATCATCGTGTTCGGCTCCGCGGCGGCGCAACCGACCGAGCGGGGCAACGCGATGTTCGACGCGATGCTGTCCCGGAGCGCGGCGGCGATCGACGACCTCGCGCCCGGAGGACTCTGAACCGTGCCGTCACTCGTCATCGGAGGCAACGGGTTTCTGGGTTCCCGTCTCGTGCGGCAGCTCGTGGACGCGGGTGACGAGGTGCGAGTGCTGACACGACCCACCAGCGACCTCCGTACCCTGGCCGGCCTCGGCATCGACCACGTGACGGGCGACCTCTTCGACGCCGACGCGGTCGCGCGAGCGATGAACGGGTGCGACGTGGTGTTCCATTGTGCAGTCGACACGCGCGCGTGGCTGCGCGACCCCACACCGCTGTACCGGACGAATGTCGAGGCCCTGCGCTCGGTGCTCGACGTCGCGGCTCGGACGCCACTGCGGAAGTTCGTGTTCACCAGCACCGCGGCTACCATCGGCCGGGTGGACGGCCGTCAAGCGACCGAGGACGACGAGTTCAACTGGGCCGCGCGGGCTCCTGAGTATGTGAAGAGCCGCGTGGCCGCCGAAGACCTGGTGGTGAACCGAGCGCAGGACGGCGCGGTGCCCGCGGTCGCGATGTGCGTCGCCAACACCTACGGCCCCGGCGACTGGCAACCCACCCCGCACGGTGCGTTCGTGGCGGGCGCGGCGCTTGGCAGGTTGCCGTTCACCGTTCGCGGTTGTCGCGCCGAGTCGGTCGGCATCGACGACGCCGCGCACGCGCTCCTCCTCGCCGCGGACCGCGGCGAGGTCGGCGAACGCTACATCGTCTCCGAGAGATTCATCGACACCGGTGAGATCGTGTCCATCGCAGCCGCGACCGCAGGCCGGCCGGCCCCGCGTCTGGTTCTCAATCGCGCCGCGCTCTACACCTTCGGGGCAGTGGGTTCCACGTGGGCGGCGCTGACCCGCAAGCCGGTGCAGTTGACGATCCCCTCGGTCCGGTTGATGCACTTCATGTCCGAGATGGACCACGGCAAGGCCGAACGCGACCTCGGTTGGCAACCACGCCCGGTGACCGAGGCCATCGCCGACGGTGCCCGGTTCTGGCTCGAACGCCGCGTCGCGCGCCGCGCTGTTTGAACCGGCAACCCTGAGGTGCGAGAACCGCAAGCGACAACCCCACCGCTCCCTAATCCGAAAGAACGACCTGCTTCCCGCTCCCTGAGGAGCGCCCGGAGCTTGCGGAGGGCGCGTCACGAAGGGTCTTCGCAACCCGACTCGCCAAGACCCTTCGTGACACTCGCAAGCTCGCTCCTCAGGGAGCGAAAGGGGTCACCGCTAGCTCCTCAGAGTGCGGGGTCACCGCTCGCTCCTCAGAGAATGGGTGACGCGACCCGCTCAGGGCGAGGCAGGCCCGGCCAGGATGCCGGCGAGCTCGTCGAGGCTGTAGGGCGAGGTGTCCTTGTGGTCGCGGTAGGCCACGAAGCTCGCCTGCTGCGACTCGAAGCGGCCGATGAATCCACCGGCAGCACTGAAGATCTCACCGGTGATGTGTTCGGCCGCGTCACCGGCCAGGAACACGTACAGCGGCGCGACGTACTCGGGTGGGGCGGGATCGAGAGCAGCGTCGCGCGTGAGGTCGTCGAGTATCCCGCGGCGATGGAGTCCTTCGATATGGGCGATGTAGTCCTCACCGGAGGACAACCGCGACTTCGCACCGGGCATCACCACGTTGACACGCACCCGGTGGTCCCGAAGGTCGGCGGCCGCGGCGAGAGCGAGCGCATTGACACCGCCCTTGGCGGCGGGGTACCCACTACCGCCGAACATTCCGAGTGACGCTGCCGAACCGGTCAGGACGATTGACCCGGAACCCTGCTCGACGAACACCCGCCCGGCAGCTTGCAGCAGGTGGAACGCACTCATCAGGTGGGCGTCGACCTGGGCACGGAACTCGTCCGGGGAGATCGTGAGGACCGTCGAACCGGACGGTTCGGCGATCCCGGCACAGTTGATGGCGATGTCGAGGGCACCGAATTCCGCCAGTGCCGTCTCGACCATCGTCTGGGCCACTCCGTCGTCACCCGCGGAGCCGGGGACGCCCACGGCGTAACCCCCGCCCCCGCGGATCTCGGCGACCGTGTCGGCGACCGCCTGCGGGTCGCGTCCGTTGACCACGACCGAGACCCCCTGGCCGGCCAGCGCGTACGAGACCGCGAGACCGATGCCCCGCGTGGCCCCGGCGACCACGGCGACCCGGCCCCCGAGTCCAGCGCCGCCGGGTGACCAGCCACCGCCGGAGGTCACGCCGAGCTGCCCACCGGCGTGATCGGGATCGACCGCCCGCGGTCGACGAACTCGAAACTCGCTCCCCCGCTGAATCGTGCGACGGCCACCTCGCCGTATTCCTTTCGCGGACTGTCCGTCTTGACGATCCGGACGACCAGATCGCCGCCTGCCTCCGTCGCATCCGCGACTGCGAGATACGGGTCGACGGCGGTGGCCGCGGCCTGGAGCGGCTCGACGTGATCGGCGTCCAGGATCGACACCCAGCCGCCGTCGGTCATCGCATCGGATTCTTGCGGGATGCGGACGACGACGGTGTCCCCGTCGGCCTCGGCGGTCAGTCCCGTGTACTGGACCGGGCCGAAGCACGGGTGCAGGGCGAGTACCCCGGCGAGACCTGCGGCGTCGGCGGACAATCCGAGCGCGACGCGAATCCGGTCGGCGGCGAGCCCGGCGATGCCGGTCAACTGCTTGCGGAAGATCTCGGTGACCTGCGCCTCGCTCTCGGCGGACCTGCGCAGACTGACGAGGAAGCCCAGCGACAGCAACTGGTGTTGCAGCGCAACCTCTTCGGCGACGCGGACGAGGGCCGACGTCGACCATTCCGCGAACTGGAGGTCCTCGACGAGCGGGCCGCGGTAGTCGACCCAGCCGTCGGTCTCCGTGGTGTCGATCGGCGACAGGACCAGCTGCCCGGCCCGGGTGCCGAACATGTCCACGGAGTCCGGTGGCAGGGGCAACTCGTCACGATCCGGCTCGATCGTGACCGTCCACTCGCAGTGCGGCGTTCGATCGACCGGCCGGCGCGGTGGCCGATGGACCGGCCGGATCCGCGCCCGCCGATTGGTGGCGATGGCCGTCGCGTCGAAGGTGGGGTCCTCGATGTCATGGCACATGGTCGTCACGTAGTCGTCACCGAGAGGTTCGACGTCGAGCAATGCGCCGCAGTGATCGAGGACGAACGAACCGTGGTACTCGTCGTCGATGCGGTACCGGAAGTCCATGAACTGTGGTGGCGCGCCGATGTCGAGCTGGAGGCACTTGAACATGTCCTCGACGCCGTCGCCGTCGATCCCGAGGGCGGTGCGCATCCGGTGCGTGTAGACCGGGCTCGCCGCCATCCACTCCTCGATGGCGACCTTGCCCATCACGTCCCGGCCGAAGGCACTGATGAGGTGAGCCATTCCGCTGCGGTCGATCATCTGACCCGACAGCAGCAGTTCGGGTACGAGAACGGCGAGCTGATCCTGACTCAGGCCTTGGTAGGCCGGGGCTGTAAAAGTCATCTCAGGTCACCAGAACTTGACCGGGGCCTTGCCGAAGTCGTACCACCCCGGCAGGTTTCCCGGCGCCGACTTCTCCACCCGCTTCAGCATCGGCTCGCTCATCGCGTTGTTCTTCATCATCTCGATGAACAGCGCCGACACGTTCCCGTAGTCGAAGAAGTCGCGCTGCCAGCGGAACTGGAAGTTCCCGCCGTACTTGAACCAGCTGCCCTGGATACCCTCGAGTGCGTAATGGCTGCCGTCCTCGCGCGTGCCCTCGTAGATCTGCTTCCAGAGTCCGATCATGTCACCGGTCTGGTCGTCGATCACCCACGCCTGGTAGGGATATTCCCACCCCTGCAGGCCTTCCATTTCCTGGCCGAGGGCGAGCTCGCGGATCTCCTCGCGACCCACGGCCATGAAATCCTTCTCAGGGCCGTAGTTCCACCCGTAGGTGGCGTCCTCGGTGTAGAAGTCGGCCAGGGTTTTCCAGTCCCCGGCTTTCTCGGCCTCGATGTTGGCGGCGAGCCACCGCTCCTTCATCTCGTCGAGTTCCGCACGGTCAAAAGACATGTCTTCCACCTTCATTCGGTCGTTCTGGTATTGCGAGGGCGACGTGTTCAGAACTCAGCCCTCGATGATCCGGAGGGCTTGCGTCGGGCAGTAGTGCACGCCGGCCTCGACCTCGGCGCGCTGGGATTCGTCGGGGGTCGCGTCGAGGATCTCGACATGGTCGGTGTGCGCGGCGAAGACCTCAGGCGCCTCGAGCTCGCACATCCCATGCCCCTGGCAGAGGTCCAGGTCCACCTCGACGCGCATCAGGCGTCCTGACGCTTGCGATAGGCGACGCGGCAGGGCTGCTGCAGTTGGACCACCATCTTCGAGTGGTCGTTGCGGTAGCTCTCCGGGGGCTGCAGCATCTCGAACTCGTAGTTCTGGAAGAGCACCGAGAAGATCGCCTTCAACTGCATGATCGCGAATTGCGCGCCGACGCAACGGTGACGGCCGGCGCCGAAGGGAATCCAGGTCCACCGGTTGACCAGGTCCTCCTGCCGCGGCTTGTCGTAGCGGTCCGGGTCGAAGCTGTCTGCGCCGGGGAAGTCCTCGGGCAGCCGGTTGGAGATCGCCGGCGAGACGGCGATCGACTGCCCGGCCTTGACCTCGAAGTCCTCGACGTGGAAGTCGTTCTGCACCACTCGCATGAGGATGATCAGCGGTGGGTGCAACCGAAGCGCCTCTTTGAGTGCGTTCTCGAGCTGCGGCATCTGACGGGTGTGCGCGAAGGTGTACTCCGGACGTTCTCCGGGCGGCGTCTCGCCGTAGATCTCGTCGAGCTCGTCGTACACCCGTCGCATGTAGTCGGGGTTGCGCAACAGTTCGATGAGAGTCCACGCGGCGGTGCCCGACGTCGTGTGGTGGCCGGCGAACATCATCGAGATGAACATGCCGGTGACGGTGTTCGCGTCGAATCCGACCTGGACCAGGACGTCCATCAGGTCGCGATCTTCCTTGTCCTCGGTCGGATTCGCGATCCGCTCGTCCATCACGCCCTGGATGAACTCGACCAGCTCGGCCCGGGCCTCGTCACGTTTGCGGAAGCTCTCGATGTCGGCCTTGTAGTCCACGTACGCGATCGGGTCCGTGCCCTTCTCCAGGTCGTGGAACAGGTGCGCGATGTGCCCGTTGAGCCGCTCCCGGAACTTCCGCCCGATGAGGCACGACGACGACGTGTAGAGAGTCAGCTCGGCGAAGAAGTCGAGGAGATCGATCTCCCCCTCGTCACCCCACCCCGCGATGATCCGCTCGACCTCGTTCGGGATGGTCACCGCGTGCTGCTTCATGTGTGCGCCCTTGAGCGCCGAGTTGTGGATCGCCTTGGACCGCTCCTCGGGGCTCGTGTCGAACACGACGCCTTCGCCGAAGACCGGCGTCATGAACGGGTAGGCGGCGGCCTGGTCGAGATCCTCCTCGGGCGCGCGGAAGAACTCCTCGTTCGCGGCCGACCCCGAGACCAGCACCACCTCCCGATCGGCGAGCTGGAACATGCCGACGTCCCCGCACTCCTCGCGGACGCGCCAGAACAGCGAGATCGGGTCGGTCGCGAGTTCGTCGAGATGTCCGTGTTCGCCCTCGCCACCCGAGACGCGATTCGGTTGCCTCAGGCCTGATTCGGTGATGGCGGTCATTTGTCCGTCCCCTTCTCCTGTGCTGCCTGTCGTTTCTTGTCGCTGACCGCGCCTTCGGCCTCCACCTCGACCGATCGCATGTGCGCGCCGCGCGGCATGGACACCATGGCCGCGACGGCCTGCGCGATGTGTTCGGGCGAGAGGAAATTGCCGTGGCGGGCCAGACCGTGTGTGATCCAGTCGTTGAGCATGTGTTCGGTCGTCGTCGGATCGAGGTTCATCCCCATGCCGGTGAGCGTCTGCCCGGGGCGGACGACCCCGGCCCGCACACCGGTGCCCTCAAGTTCGAGCTGAATGGTCGCAACGAGCCCGTCGATACCGGATTTCGCGGCGACATACGCCGACGACCAGGGCCGCGGATGAATCGCCACATCGGACCCGATGAACACGAAATCACCTCGGGCGCGGTCGATCATGCCACCGATGACCGCGCGGTAGATCCGGTAGGCGCCGGTGAGATGGATGTTGATCTGGTCGGCGAAATGGTCGGTCCCGGTCTCATAGGAGAGCCCGACCGCGAGGTCGCCGGCGCCGGCGACGACGATCTCCAGCGGCCCCAGAGCGGCCTCGGCCTTCGCCACGCAGTCGAGCACGGACTGTTCGTCGGTGACGTCCAACGGCACCGCGACGGCCTCGCCGCCCCGCGCCGTGATCGTGTCGGCCAGTTCCTGCAGCTTGTCCACCCGGCGGGCCGCGAGGGCGACGGGATGGCCGGCGGTGGAGAGGAATTCGGCGGTGGCGGCACCGATGCCCGACGACGCGCCGGCGACGAGGACCGGTCGCCGCTCGGGATGGGGACGGAAGGCCATCAGCGCACCGTCACCTTCACCGGGAGTTCGGCGAAGCCGCGCACGTTCACCGAATGGACCCGGACCGCCTTGTCGGCGTCGATGTCCACCGCCCGGATCGATTTGACGACCTCGGTCAGGCCGATGTTCGCCTCCAGGCGTGCGAGGTGCGCACCGAGACAGAAGTGCGCTCCCAGCCCGAAGCTCATCAGGGCCTGGCCGCAGTCGCGGCCGATCTCGTACCGGTCGGCATCGGCGCCGAACACCTCGACGTCGCGATTCGCCGAACCGACGAGGAGGAGCACGCGATCGCCCGCCGGGATCACGAAGTCGCCGTACGGGGCGTCCTCGACCACCCGTCGCACGACGATCTGCGTCGAGTTGTCGTAGCGCAACGTCTCCTCGGTCCAGTCCGGGACGACGACCTCCGGGTCGGCGAAGACCTTCGCGAGTTCGTCGGGATTGCGCCAGCCCCAATACAGGGCGTTGGCAAGGAGTTTGGTCGTGGTCTCGTTGCCCGCCACCACCATCAGGACCATGAAGCCGACGATCTCGTCCTCGGTGAGCCGTGTCTTCTCGCCGGTCTCGTCGTCGTCGATCTCGGCCGCGATGAGGGCCGAGACCAGATCCTCGCCGGGGTTCTTGCGGCGGTCGGCGATGAGCTCCGAATAGTAGTTGTGCAGTTCGATGTAGGCGTAGACCGCCGCCTCGGGAAGGTCGAGGTCGCCGTCCTCGCGGTGGAGGAGCAGGTCGGACTGATGGCGCAGCCTGGTGCGATCGGCCTCGGGGACACCCAGCAGCTCGGACACCACGTCCATCGGGAGCAGCGCGGCGAAGTCGTGGACGAAGTCGAACTCCCCCTTGTCGAGACACTTGCTCCAGTGCTGGTGCGTGAGGGCGGTGATCCGGCCGGTGAGTTCGTTGACCCGGCGAGGAGTGAAACCCTTGGAGACCAGTTTGCGGATGCGCATGTGTTTGGGGTCGTCCATGGCGAGGAAGGACATCGACTTGTGTGCGTCGGGACCGTACGCCGAGGGGTCCATCGACACGCCCCAGCTGTTCGAGAGTCGTTGTGTGTCACGGAAAGCCGCACGGACGTCGGCATGTCCGGCCAGTGCCCAGAAGTCCATCCCGCTGTGGTAGTACACCGGCGATTCCGTCCGGAGGCGGTGATAGGTGGGGTACGGATCCTCGTGGAAACCATAGGCATACGGGTCGAAGGGGAGTTCGTGCTCCATCCCCGACACCGTCGTCGATTCGGTCATCACTTCTCCATCAGTAGATGTGCGGCTGCGACAAGACGTTCGGAGGTCTGCTCGTAGGTCATGTGCCCCATGCCGGCGTAGACCAGGCCGCCGGAGTAGATCATCTCCAGGGTGTCCAGGAGCGGGCCCGGATTCTCCGGGTCCTCTTCGAGTGCCGCGGCGAGGCGACGTCGGATGAAAGCGCCGATCCGCACGCGCAGGTGTTCGACGTCGGGATCACTGCCCAGCAGGGCCACCGTCACCGCACCGCCCAGTTGCCCCTCGCCGGCCACGACCAGTGCGACCTCGCGGAGCACCTGCGCGACGCGCTCGCTCCGTGGCGCAGCGGGATCCGGTTCCAGCACGCCGGCCGAGAGGCGACGCCAGAACACCTCGGCGACCAGGTGACTCTTCGACGAGAAGTAGGTGTAGGCGGTGGCCGGCGCGACCCCGGCGATCTTGGCCACCGTCCGCACGGTGAGACCGTCGAAACCCTCAGCGTTCAGCACATCGACTGCGGCATCGGTGAGGCGGGTGACCGTTTCCGCCTGCTGCTGGGTCAGCCTGCGGCGAGTGGATTCCTGAGACACGGGGCTGGACATGTGAGCCACGCTACACTAGCTTTGAACGCGAGTCCAGACACCTGTCCAGATGGAGTTCCAGCTCATGCCTCTTCGCCCCGAATCCGCGTCGGATCTGTTGATCGACGGCAAACTCACCCCCGGGAGCGGTGGCGTCTTCGACGTCGTCAATCCCGCGACTGAGGAGGTCATCGGGCAGGCGGCCGACGCCACCTCGGCCGACATGGACGCCGCCATCACGGCCGCACGCACCGCCTTCGACACCACCGACTGGTCGCGCGACCACGCCTTCCGCGCCCGTTGTCTCCGTCAGCTGCGCGACGCCCTGCTCGCCCACGGTGACGAGCTCCGCGAACTCACCATCGCCGAGGTGGGTTGCCCGTCCTTCCTCACCCACGGCCCGCAGTTCGAGGGACCGGTCACCGATCTCGGCTATTTCGCCGACCTCGCCGAGAGCTACGAGTGGACCCGTGACCTCGGCACCGCCAAACCCATGGGCCTCAAGAACCATCGCGAGCTGCGCTCGGAGGCCGTGGGCGTCGTCGGCGCGATCACGCCGTGGAACTTCCCGCACCAGATCAACTTCGCCAAGATCGGCCCCGCCCTGGCCGCCGGGTGCACGGTCGTGCTCAAGCCCGCACCCGACACCCCGTGGTGTGCCGCGCTCGTCGGCCGGGTCGTCGCCGAGGAGACGGACTTCCCGCCCGGTGTACTCAACATCGTCACCTCGACCGACCACCAGCTCGGCGCCCAGCTCAGCACCGACCCCCGCGTCGACCTGGTGTCGTTCACCGGCTCCACCGCGACCGGCAAGAAGGTGATGGCCGCCGCGTCCGAGTCGCTCAAGAAGGTGTTCCTGGAGCTGGGCGGCAAGTCGGCCTTCATCGTCCTCGACGATGCCGACATCGGATCTGCCTGCGCCATGGCCGCATTCAACGTCGTCACCCATGCCGGTCAGGGGTGCGCCATCACCACGCGCCTGGTGGTGCCGCGCAGCAGACTCGACGAGGCGATCTCCGCCACCCGCGACGCGATGGCCGGCCTGCCCGCCGGAGACCCCACCGACGGCGGCACCATCTGCGGACCGGTCATCTCCGCCCGGCAGCGTCAGCGCATCGAGTCCTACATCGAACTCGCCACCAGCGAGGGCGGCACCATCGAGATCGGTGGCGGACGTCCCGCCGACAAGCCCGCCGGCTACTTCGTCGAGCCGACCCTGATCTCGGGCCTGGACAACTCGGCGCGAGTCGCGCAGGAGGAGATCTTCGGTCCGGTGCTGGTGATCATTCCCCACGACGGCGACGACGACGCGATCCGCATCGCCAACGACTCGCCGTACGGCCTGTCCGGCATGGTCTACGGGTCCGACGAGGAGCGGATCAACAAGGTCGTCAACGGAGTACGCACCGGGACGATGGGTGTCAACGGCGGCATCTGGTACTCCGCCGATGTCCCGTTCGGCGGCTTCAAACAGTCGGGCATCGGCCGCGAGATGGGAGTCGCCGGTTTCGAGGAGTACCTGGAGACCAAGGCCGTCGCGCGTCCGGCGTGACCCTTCGAGGCTCGTCGACCTCGACGCGCTCCTTCGTCGCTTGCTCGGCCCGGCGGCTATCGCTCCTCGCACCTCAGGGAACAGAGAAGCCCCCGCTATCGCTCCTCGCACCTCAGGGAACAGAGAAGCCCCCGCTATCGCTCCTCGCACCTCAGGGAACAGAACACTGACCACACAGAAAGCAGGACAATGAGTTCCAAGCGTTTCGAGAACAAGACCATCATCGTCACCGGCGCGGCAGGAGGGATCGGTGAGGCGTACGCCCGCGGGCTCGCCGCCGAGGGCGCGAACGTCGTGGTCGCCGACCTCGCCGACGACAAGGGCAAGCAGGTCGCGGCCGACATCGGCGGACTGTACGTCAACACCGATGTCGCCGAGGAGGATTCGGCGAAGGCGCTCGCCGCGGCCACCGTCGACGCCTACGGCTCGGTCGACGGCCTGGTCAACAACGCGGCGATCTACGGCGGGATGAAACTCGACTTCCTCATCACCGTGCCCTGGGACTACTACAAGAAGTTCATGAGCGTGAACCTCGACGGCGCGCTCAACGTGACCCGGGCGGTCTACCCGCACATGACCAATGGTGGTGGCGCCATCGTCAACCAGTCCTCCACCGCCGCGTGGCTGTACAGCGGCTTCTACGGTCTGGCCAAGGTCGGGGTGAACGGTCTGACACAGCAGCTCGCCACCGAACTCGGCGGGCAGAACATCCGCGTCAACGCGATCGCCCCCGGGCCCATCGACACCGAGGCGACTCGGACCACGACACCCAAGGAGATGGTCGCCGACATCGTGAATCGTCTGCCGCTGAAGCGTTTCGGCACGCCGGAGGATCTCGTCGGCATGTGCCTGTTTCTCCTGTCCGACGAAGCCGGGTGGATCACCGGGCAGATCTTCAACGTCGACGGCGGCCAGGTCATCCGCTCATGAGCGAATCGACGCCTGGCCGGCCGGACCCGATTCGGCTGGGATATGTCGGACTCGGCAACATCGGTGGTCCGATGGCCGGGAGTCTGGCCGCCTGGCGCGGCGGTCTGACGGTGTTCGACCTCTCGTCCGAGGCCATCGCGAAGGTCGTCGAGAAGGGGGCCGCGGCCGCGGGTTCGCTCGCCGATCTCGCCGCGTCGGCCGACATCATCGGCATCTGCGTCCTCGACGACGCCCAGGTCCGATCGGTGGTCGCCGGGCCGGACGGCCTGCTGTCCAAGGCTCGCCCGGGCACCATCATCACCGTCCACTCGACGATCGCGCCGGAGACCGCCGCCGAACTCGCCGAACAATGCGCGGCGCGCGAGGTGACATTGCTCGACGCCCCCATCTCCGGTGGCGCGATGGGTGCGGCGTCGGGCCGGCTCGCGATCATGGTCGGCGGGCCACGTGAGGCGTACGAGAAACTGAAGGAACCGTTCGCGCTCACCGCCGACATGCTCGTCCACGCGGGACCCGAGGTCGGCTCGGGCACCCGGATGAAGCTGGCGCGCAACCTCCTCCACTTCATCTCGTTCACCGCGACCACCGAGGCCGCGCGACTGGCCGAGGCCGCCGGCATCGACATCGCCAAGCTCGGCAAGGTGGTCCGGCACTCCGACACCGTGACCGGTGGGCCCGGGGCGATCATGTTGCGTGACACCACCGCTCCGGTCGCGGCCGACGATCCCTGGTACGGAATCCTCACCGGCGTCCGTACCCTGGGGGAGAAGGACCTCACGCTCGCACTCGCTCTCGGTGAAGAACTCGGTGTCGATCTGCCTCTCGGGCAGCTCGCGTTGCGGAATCTGGCCGCCGGGCTCGGTGTCCCCCACCTCGAAGGAGAACCAGCATGACCCGATCCGACATCTCCGGCGACGCACCCGACGAGGTGCGCAGGCGCGGACTCGCGAAGATGTCCGAGGTCTACGGCTGGGAGGTGAGCGACGGCCCGGGCGATTACTTCGCGCACACCGCCGACCAGGTGTTCGGCAACGTCTGGGCGCGCGACGGTCTGTCCAACCGCGATCGCCGATTGCTCCTGCTCGGTGCGCTCGCCGCGAGCAACAACATCGACGTCGCCGAGATCCAGGCCGGCGCCGCGCTCGGGAACGGCGAGCTCACTCCCGAACAGCTCGAGGAGATCAGCCTCTTCCTGTGCTATTACGTCGGCTGGCCGCAGGGCACCAAGATGCACTTCATGTTCGGTGAGGTGATCAAGCAGCATCGGAAGAAGAAGTGAGTCAGGCCATGCGATTCCGTGTCCTCCGCGGTGGAAACGGGTGTTCGTTGCTGAGCGCCTCACCCTTACCCGACCTCACCGCGGCCGGTTACACCGACACCGAGTACGCGGCTTCGGGGGCCGCCGACCCGGTCGTCGGTGACACCGGCGCGCCCACCGCCGAGTTCACGACCCGGATCGTCGTCCGACGCCCGACGGAGGCCGCGGCCTTCAGCGGCTGCGTGGTCGTCGAGTGGCTGAACGTCAGCAGCGGCGCCGACGCCGCGCCCGAATACTCCTATGTGGCGGCCGAGCTCGTCCGCGCGGGCCACGCGTGGGTGGGCGTGTCGGCACAGTTCGTCGGCGTCGAGGGCGGGGCGGGTTCGGTCGGCGTGGCGACCGGCGCCCCGCAGGGCCTCGCCGCCAAAGACCCGGAACGTTATGCCGGACTACGACACCCCGGCGACGCGTACTGCTACGACATCTTCACTTCGGTTGGGCGAGCAGTCCGCGAGACCGACTCCGCCGGTCATCCGCTCGCGGGTCTGACGGTCTCCACCGTTCTCGGGATCGGCGAATCTGATCCCTCCCGGCGTTTC